>JAKOZZ010000298.1 GCA_029779755.1 Pseudomonadota bacterium | reverse complement strand
CTCAAGGATAGCTATCGCTCGGGCGGCCGTGCCGCCGTCACCGCCACGGGCGGGACCATTTCGGGCGGCAGCTCCACGCCGTCGCCGGACGCACCGGCCGGCGCGCCCGCTTGGGCGTCCGCGATGAAGAACCGCCAGACCATGACCCACGGCGCGGCCATCGCCGCCCACACGCTGCGCTCCGGCGATGGCGGCGGCAGCGGCGCGTCCGTCGACACCAGCCAGAAGGATTGATCCATGTTCAAGCGACCGAGCATCCGCTACGGCCAGACGCCCGAGCCGGCCACGCCCTATCAGCGCGCGGCGCAGGCGTGGGACGACCGCATCGGCTCGGCGCGCGTGCAGGCGAAGAACTGGCGGCTCGCCTTCTTCGGCACGCTGGCGCTCTCGGGCGGTCTGGCCGGCGGACTCGTCTGGCAATCGACGCGCGGCCATATCGTCCCCTGGGTCGTTCAAGTCGATCGGTTGGGCGAGGCCCAAGCGGTTGCGCCGGCCGAAGCCGGCTACCGCCCGACCGATCCGCAGATCGCGTTCCACCTCGCCCGCTTCATCGAGCAGGTCCGCGCGATCCCGGCCGATCCGGTCATCGTCCGTCAAAACTGGCTCAGGGCTTACGACTTCACGACCGATCGCGGCGCGCTCGCGCTCAATGACTATGCGCGTGCCAACGACCCGTTCGCCAATGTCGGGCGGGTGCAGGTCGCGGTGGAGGTGTCGAGCGTCATCCGCGCCTCGCCCGACAGCTTCCGCGTCGCCTGGATCGAGCGCCGCTATCAAGACGGCAGCCTAGCCGCCACCGAACGCTGGTCCGCGATCCTCACCATCGTCGTCCAGCCGCCGCGCACCCCCGACGCCCTGCGCAAGAATCCGCTCGGCGTCTTCGTCAATGCCCTCAACTGGTCGAAGGAGCTGTCGCAATGACCGGCATACCCATCCGCCGCGCGGCCACGGCCGCGCTGTTCGTCTCCGCATCCGCGCTCGCCGGCTGCGCCACCACGTCGGCTAGGCCGCCCGTGATCGCTTTGGACGATCCGCCCCCGGCGATCGTGGCGACGCCCGCGGCCGAGCCGCCCCGCGCGGTCGAGATCGTCACAATTCCCGAGCCGTTGCCGCTGCCCGGCCAGTTGAAGCCGGTGGCGGAGGGTCCGCGGCAGGCGGAGCCCGCCGATCCGCGCCGCCGGGTCGGCGACGCCAACGACGCCGCGCGCATCCAGCCGGTGCGCGA
>JAKOZZ010000219.1 GCA_029779755.1 Pseudomonadota bacterium | reverse complement strand
ATCGTGTCGCGATAGCGCGTCCACAGCATGCCCTCGTGCCGCACCCGTCCGTAGGGGCCGCGGCCCTCCATCAACTGGCGATGCATCTCGTCGAGACGCGCCTGCGTGGGCGGACGCACGCCCAGCACCGCACACCAGGCCCGCAGGGCCGCCGCCTGACGATCGGCACCGAGTCCGGCGAGGCCACGCCGATCGATGCGGTGCACCGCACCGGGCACGACCGGATCGGCGGCGCCCTCCCCGTCGTGCACCGTGCCCCCCGCAGCACGCATCAGGTCGTCCTGCGCCCGCGCGCGCACGGCATCGGCCGCCGCGGCCACGTGGGCCACGGTGCGCAGCAGATGCGTCCGGAACGCGGGTGCGACGGCGTCGAGCGCCGGCAGCACCTGGGTGCGCACGGCATTGCGCAGCATGCGCGGGTCGCGGTTGCTGGGGTCTTCGACCCAGCGCAGGCCGTGGTCGCGCGCGTAGTCGCGCACGACTGCCCGGGGCAGCGAAAGCAGCGGGCGCGCGAGCACCACGCCCGGCAGGCCGCGTGACAGCGGGCGCTCGGCACGCATCGCCGTCAGCCCGTCGGCGCCGGTGCCGCGGGCGATGCGCATCAGCACGGTCTCGACCTGGTCGTCGGCGTGGTGCGCGGTGAGCACGGCAACCGCCCCTCGGGCGCGCGCCACCGCTTCCAGCGCGGCGTAGCGCCGACGGCGCGCCCAGGCTTCGAGGCCGTCGCCGGTCGAGGCGGGCTCGGCTGCCGCGTCCGCCGCGCCGTGCACCGCCCTCACCCGTCTGCACACGCAGTCCACCTCGAGCGCACGCGCCTGGTCGGCGCAGTGCTGCGCCCAGGCGTCGGCCTGCGGCTGCAGGCCGTGGTGCACGTGCACGGCGACGAGCGCGTCGGCACCGAACACGCGCGCGGCGGCGTGCAGGAGAACGGAGGAATCGAGCCCGCCGCTGTACGCGACGAGCATGGGCCGCGCCCGCGTGGGCGCGCCGGACAGGCGCTGCGCGAAGGCACGCAGCGCGGTGTCGACGGGATCAGCGCTCTTCGCCGATCTCCTTGAATTTTCCATAGGCCAGGATGCGCTCGTGGCGTTGCTTGACCAGCTCCGCCGGCTTGACGTCCTGGAACTGCCGCAGGGCGTCGCCGAGGGCACGGCGCAGGAACTGCATCATCTGCGTCGGGTCGCGATGGGCGCCGCCGACCGGCTCGCTGACGATCTTATCGATCAGGCCAAGCGCCTTCAGCCGATGCGCGGTGATGCCCAGGATCTCGGCCGCCTCGGGCGCCTTCTCGGCGCCCTTCCAGAGGATGGCCGCGCAGCCTTCGGGCGAGATCACCGACAGCACCGCGTACTGCAGCATCAGCACGGTGTCGGCAACCGCGATCGCCAGCGCGCCGCCCGAGCCCCCTTCACCGATGATGGTGGTGATGATCGGCACGCGCAGCGCCGCCATCTCGTACAGGTTGCGCCCGATCGCCTCCGACTGGCCGCGCTCCTCGGCGCCGATGCCCGGGAACGCGCCGGGCGTGTCGACGAAGGTGAACACCGGCAGGCCGAACTTCTCGGCCAGCTTCATCAGGCGCAGCGCCTTGCGGTAGCCCTCGGGCCGCGGCATGCCGAAGTTGCGGATGCCGCGCTCCTTGGTGTCGCGCCCCTTCTGGTGGCCCAGCACCATCACGGGCTGGCCGTTGAAGCGTGCCAGGCCGCCGACGATGGCGAGATCGTCCGCGTAGTGGCGGTCGCCGTGCAGTTCGTGGAAGTCGGTGAACAGCGCCGCCACGTAGTCGAGCGTGTACGGGCGCTGCGGATGCCGCGCCACCAGCGTGACCTGCCAGGGCGTCAGCTTCGAGTAGGTGTCCTTGATCAGCGACTGGCTCTTGGACTTCAGCCGCTGGATCTCGTCGGCGATGTCGACCGCCGAGTCGTCCTGCACGAACCGCAGCGAGTCGATCTTCTGTTCCAGATCGGCGATCTGCTGTTCGAATTCGAGAAATGTGGTCTTCATCGGTTCTCCACCGCGGGTGCAGCGGAATCAGTATTCCGTGGGCACCGGATCCAGACTGCGCCACAGGTACCACGTGGCCACCGTCCGCCAGGGACGCCATCGATCTCCGATCTCGATGGCCCGCTGGCGGTGGGGCTTGCCCTGCAGCGGTTCCGGGAGTGGATGATACCCCCCCTCGCCCTCGTAATTCACCTGGATGGCGCGCAGCAGCCCCAGGTCGTCGATCGGATACACGTCGGGGCGCATCAGGTTGAACATCAGGAACATCTCGGCCGTCCAGCGGCCGATGCCCCGCACCTCGACGAGCTGGTCGATGATCGCGTCGTCGTCGAGATCATCCCAGCCGGCCGGGTCGATCGCACCGGAGCGGAAGCGCGCGGCCAGGTCCTTCACGTATTCGACCTTGCGTTCGGACAGGCCGCAGCCGCGCAGCGTGGACACCCGCATGCGGCACACCCGGTCGGGCGTCATGTCGCGCGCGGCCTTCACCACACGGTCCCACACGGCCTGCGCGGCCTTCACCGAGATCTGCTGGCCGACGATCGAGCGCGCCAGGGTGAGGAAGGGATCGCCGCGCGACACCAGGTGCGCACTGCCGCAGGCGGCGATGATCCGGCCCATCACCGGGTCGGCCGTGCTCAACGCGTGGCAGGCGGTGTCCCAGTAGTCGGGTTTGCTCATGGAGGGGCGATACGCCGCGCAGGGTTCAGGCGCGGCGCCACGTCGTGCCGGCCGGCGTGTCTTCGAGCACCACGCCGTCGGCCTGCAGTTGCGCGCGGATCCGGTCGGCTTCGGCGAAGTTCTTCGCCTTCTTGGCCGCCGCGCGGGCGGCGATCAGCGCGTCGATCGCCGCATCGGCGTCGCTGCCGCCGGCCGCGGCCTCGCTGCCCAGCAGGCCGCTCTGCCGGGCCTGTGCCGGGTCTTTGCCGAGCAGGCCGAGCACGCCCGCGAGCGCGCGCAGCTGCCGCTCGACGGCCGGATCGTGGCCGCGGTTCAGCTCACCCGCCAGTTCGAACAGCACCGACAGCGCCACCGGCGTGTTGAAGTCGTCCTCCATCGCCTCGCGGAAGCGGCGCACGGCCGGCGCGTCGGCGTCGAGCGCCGACAGCGCGGGCGGCGCACCGTCACCAGCCGCGCCGAGCGCGTTGTACAGGCGCAGCAGGCTGTTGCGGGCGTCCTCGAGGTGCGCGTCGGAATAGTTGAGCGGACTGCGGTAGTGCGCGCGCAGGATGAACAGGCGCACGACTTCAGGATCGAACTTCTTCAACACCTCGCGGATGGTGAAGAAGTTGCCCAGCGATTTCGACATCTTCTCGTTGTCGACCCGCACGAAGCCGTTGTGCATCCAGTAGCGCACGAACTGGCAGCCGAGCGCGCCTTCGCTCTGCGCGATCTCGTTCTCGTGGTGCGGAAACTGGAGGTCGGCGCCGCCGCCGTGGATGTCGAGGGTGTTTCCGAGCAGCGCGGTGGACATCGCCGAGCACTCGATGTGCCAGCCGGGCCGCCCGACGCCGAAGCCGGACGGCCACTTCGCCTGGTCGGGCTCGTCGTCCTTGGCGGACTTCCAGAGCACGAAGTCGAGCGGATCCTGCTTGGCGTCGGCCACCGACACGCGCTCGCCCGCCCGCAGGTCGTCCAGCGACTTGCCCGAGAGCCGGCCATAGCCGGGGAAGCGGCGCACCGCGAAGTTGACGTCGCCGTCGGCGGCGCGGTAGGCCAGGCCGTTGCGCTCGAGCGTGTCGATCAGTCCGAGCATCTGCGGCACGTACTCGGTGGCGCGCGGCTCGTGGTCGGGACGCTGCACGCCGAGCGCGGTCTCGTCCTCGTGCATGTAGGCGATGAAGCGGTCGGTGAGCGCGCGGATCGTTTCGCCGTTCTCGACGGCGCGGCGGATGATCTTGTCGTCGATGTCGGTGATGTTGCGCACGTAGGTGACGTCGAAGCCCGACGCCCGCAGCCAGCGCTGCACGGCGTCGAACACGACCAGCACGCGCGCGTGACCCACGTGGCAGTAGTCGTACACGGTCATGCCGCAGACGTACATGCGCACCTTGCCCGGTTCGATCGGGACGAAGTCTTCCTTCTGGCGGGTCAGCGTGTTGTGGATTCGGAGCATGGGAGGGAACCGAGGAGACCGCCGTGCGCGGCGAGGGGACACCGGGTTCGCGCCGGCGTCAGGCGCTAGAATCGCGGGATGATTTTCAGTATATCAGCGGGCTTTCGAGGCTGCCGCGCGGGG
>JAKOZZ010000293.1 GCA_029779755.1 Pseudomonadota bacterium | reverse complement strand
GCGCGCACTGTTTCCGGTGGGGCACCTGCCCAAGCGCGAGGTGCGCGCGATCGCCGCGCGCATCGGTCTGGCGAACGCCGCCAAGAAGGACTCCACCGGCATCTGCTTCATCGGCGAGCGGCCGTTCCGCGAATTCCTGAACCGGTACCTGCCGACCCGGCCCGGACCCATCCTCGACACCGAAGGGCGCGAGATCGGCCGTCACGTCGGCCTGTCGTTCTACACGCTGGGGCAGCGCAAGGGCATCGGTCTGGGCGGCAGCCGCGACGGCAGCGGCGAGCCCTGGTACGTCGCGCGCAAGGACCTCGAGCACAACGCGCTGTACGCGGTGCAGGGACACGACCACCCCTGGCTGATGGCGCGCGGCCTGGTGGCCGACAGTGCGCACTGGATCGCCGGTGCTCCTCCGGTCGACGACGGACGGCTCGCGGCCAAGACGCGCTACCGGCAGACCGATTCGCCCTGCCGCCTGACCGGCGCGTCCGGCGGGCGCTTCACGCTCGGCTTCGACGCGCCGCAGTGGGCGGTCACGCCGGGCCAGTCGGCCGTGCTGTATCGGGGCGAGGTCTGCCTGGGCGGCGGCATCATCCTGTCGTCGAACGCGTGAACCGGCCGGCGACTCCCGGAGTGCTCATGACGCGTCTGCTGCGGTATTCGACCTTCGCGCTGCTGGTCCTCGCGACGGTGGTCTTCGTCCTGCTCCACCTGTCGGGCCGGTGGTCGATCTGGTGGCCGGTCGCGTGCGCTGCGCTCGTCGCCGTCGGCGTGCACGACCTGCTCCAGACGCGCCGCGCGGTGCTGCGCAACTACCCGGTGATCGGGCATGTGCGTTTCTTCTTCGAGTACATCCGCCCCGAGCTGCGGCAGTACCTGTTCGAGTCCGACGGCGAGAGCGTGCCGTTCTCCCGCCAGCAGCGGGCGATCGTCTATCAGCGTGCCAAGCAGGACCAGGACAAGCGCCCGTTCGGCAGCCAGCTCGATGTCTACGCGACCGGTTTCGAGTGGATCAACCACTCACTGGCGCCGGCCGAGGTGCCCGACCACGACTTCCGGGTGCGCATCGGCGGGCCCGCCTGCACGCAGCCCTACGATGCGTCGGTGTTCAACATCTCGGCGATGAGCTTCGGCGCCCTGTCGGCGAACGCGATCCGCGCGCTGAACGCCGGGGCGCGCCGCGGGCGGTTCGCGCACGACACCGGCGAGGGGTCGATCTCGCGGTATCACCGCGAAGGCGGCGGCGACCTGATCTGGGAGATCGGCAGCGGCTATTTCGGTTGCCGCACGCCGCAGGGCGGCTTCAGCGAGGAGCGGTTCGTGGAGAACGCCCTCGACCCGCAGGTGCGGATGATCGAGATCAAGCTGTCGCAGGGGGCCAAGCCCGGCCATGGCGGCGTGCTGCCAGGGCCGAAGGTCACGCCCGAGATCGCCGAGGCGCGGGGTGTCCCGCCCTGGACCGACTGCGTGTCGCCGGCGCGGCACTCGGCGTTCGGCTCGCCGCTCGAACTGCTCGTCTTCGTCGAGCGGCTGCGGCGCCTGTCGGGCGGCAAGCCGACCGGGTTCAAGCTCGCCATCGGCCACCCCTGGGAATGGTTCGCGATCGCCAAGGCGATGCAGGTCAGCGGCATCACGCCCGACTTCATCGTGGTCGACGGCAAGGAGGGCGGCACGGGGGCGGCGCCGGTGGAGTTCATCGACCGGGTCGGCGCACCGATGCAGGAGGCGCTGCTGCTGGTGCACAACACGCTGGTGGGTCTGAACCTGCGCGACCGGGTGCGCGTCGGCGCGGCGGGCAAGCTGGTGTCGGGCTTCGACATCGTGCGCACCATGGCGATGGGGGCCGACTGGTGCAACAGCGCGCGGGGCTTCATGTTCGCGCTGGGCTGCATCCAGGCGAACTCCTGCCACACGGGCACGTGCCCGACCGGGGTCACCACCCAGGATCCGATCCGCCAGCGCGCGCTCGTCGTGCCCGACAAGACGACCCGCGTGTTCAACTTCCACCAGAACACCCTGAAGGCGCTGGCCGAGCTGGTGGCGGCCGCCGGGCTGAGCCACCCCGGGCAGATCCGTCCGCATCACATCGTCCGGCGGGTGTCCCACAACGAGATCCGGCTGCTGGCGAATCTCTACGATTTCCTCCAGCCCGGCGAGCTGCTGGACGGCGAGGCCGAGCCGGCGGTGTTCCGCACCTACTGGTCGAAGGCGCGGCCCGATCGCTTCGAGGCCGCGGTGTAGTCAGGCGGGGGCCGTGTCGGCGAACGACGGGCGCGCGAACAGCTTGTCGGCGTGGCGGGCAAGCGCCGGGTGGCGCGTGCGCCAGTCGATGTCGGGGAAGCGGAACCCGAGGTAGCCGAGCGCGCAGCCCACGGCCACGTCCGCCAGCGAGTAGCGGCCTTCGCAGCACCAGGGCTTGTCGCCCAGGCCGCTGGCCATAGCCGCCAGCGCGGCGTCGATCTTGCCGTGCTGCCGGTCGATCCAGCGCTGGCTGCGCTGCGCCTCGTCGCGCTGCGTGTGCTCGAGCCGGATCAGCAGTGCCGCGTCGAGCAGGCCGTCGGCCAGCGCCTCCCAGCACTTCACCTCGGTGCGGGCGCGCCCGGACGGGGGGATCAGCCGGTGCACGGGCGTGAGGTTGTCGAGGTAGTCGACGATCACGCGCGAATCGAAGACCGCGCCGCCGTCGTCCATGATCAGGCAGGGCACCTTACCCAGCGGGTTGACCTGCTGGATGCGGGTGTCGGCCGACCAGACGTCCTCCAGCTCGTACTGGCAGTCGATCTTCTTCTCGGCCATCACGACACGCACCTTGCGCACGTACGGGCTGGTGTTCGAGCCGATGAGCTTCATCGCGTCAGGCGCCGGGTGGGGGCCGATCAGTATAGCAACGGGGTCCGTGCCGGGTCAGCAGGCGGGTCGGCAGGGGTGCTAGCATTTCGGGCATGGAACCTTTCACCCTCGAAGCGCTGTCGCCTCTCGACGGACGCTACGCCGGCCGCGTCGGCGCCCTGCGGCCGCTGATGTCGGAAGCGGCCTTCATGAAACACCGCGTCGTCGTCGAGATCGCGTGGCTGAACGCGCTGTCCGACGCCGGCCTGCCCGAGCTGCCGCCGTTCTCGGCCGAGTCGCGCGCGTTCCTGCAGCGCCTGGTCGAGGGCTTCGGCACGCCGCAGGCGGCGCGCATCAAGGAGATCGAGCGCGTCACCAACCACGACGTGAAGGCCGTCGAGTACTTCCTGAAGGAATCGGTCCAGCACGTGCCCGAACTGCTGCGGGCCAGCGAGTTCATCCACTTCGCGTGCACGTCGGAGGACATCAACAACACCTCGCATGCGCTGATGCTGCGCGGCGCACGCGACGCCGTGCTGCTGCCGCAGCTCGACGCCGTCGTCGAGCGCCTGCGCGTGATGGCCCATGCGCTGGCCGACGTGCCGATGCTCTCGCGCACCCACGGGCAGCCGGCGTCTCCGACCACGCTGGGCAAGGAGCTGGCCAACGTCGTCGCCCGCCTGGCCCATGCACGCGCCACGCTGGCGCGCGTGCCGATCCGCGCGAAGATGAACGGCGCGGTGGGCAACTACAACGCGCACCTGTCCGCCTATCCCGACATCGACTGGGAGGCGTTCTCGCGCGGCGTGATCGAGTCGCTCGGCCTCGAGTTCAATCCGTACACGATCCAGATCGAGCCGCACGACTACATGGCGGAGTACTTCGACGCCGTTGCGCGGGTGAACACCATCCTGGTCGACCTGAACCGCGACCTGTGGGGCTACATTGCCCTGGGCTACTTCCGCCAGAAGCTGCGTGAGGGCGAGATCGGCTCGTCGACGATGCCGCACAAGGTGAACCCGATCGACTTCGAGAACTCCGAAGGCAACCTCGGGCTGGCCAACGCGCTGCTGCGGCATCTGTCCGACAAGCTGCCGGTGTCGCGCTGGCAGCGCGACCTGACCGATTCGACGGTGCTGCGCAATGTCGGTGTCGCGCTCGGATACTCGGTGCTGGCCTGGGACGCCTGCCTGCGGGGGCTCGACAAGCTCGAGGTGAACCACGGGCCGCTGGCCGACGACCTGGACGCCAACTGGGAAGTGCTGGCCGAGCCGATCCAGACCGTGATGCGCCGTTACGGCGTGGAAAACCCCTACGAGCAGCTGAAGGCGCTGACCCGCGGCAAGCGCATCACGGCCGCGGAGCTGGTGGCATTCGTCGACGGGCTGAGCATTCCCGACGAGGCGAAGGCCCGGCTGCGCGCGCTGACCCCGGCGGCGTACCTCGGCAAGGCCGTGGAGCTGGCCCGGCGGATCTGATCCCCGCGCAGCGTCTTCCGTTCACCCGGAATAAACTGGCCCGGCCATTCGTTCAGGAGTGGCTGGCCGGCGTGCGCGCGAGCGCGCGGAGTCTGGTGCGTGTCTGCGCACACGGGCCCGGTCGAGCAGTGCGAGTCCCCGATCCCGAACCCGACCAACGCCACCCGTACAAGGATGCGAAGAATGAACAAGCTGACCGTCACGTTGAGCGCCGCCGCCGTTGCCGCGAGCGCACTGTTCGCCACCCCGGCGGCCGCCCAGTTCGCCAAGGCCGAGGATGCGATCAAGTACCGCAAATCGGCATTCACCGTGCTGGGGGCGCATTTCGGCCGGATCGGCGCGGTGGTGAAGGGCGAGCGGCCGTTCAACGCCGCCGAAGTGCAGGCCAATGCGGCGGTCGTCGAGACGCTGTCGACCCTGCCCTGGGCGGCGTTCGGTGCCGGCACCGACAAGGGCGAGACCCGCGCCAAGCCGGAGATCTGGACCAGCGCCGACAAGTTCAAGGGCGGCGCCGATCAGATGCAGAAGGCAGTCGCGGCCCTGTCGGTCGCTGCCAAGAGCGGCAACCTCGACCAGGTGAAGGCGGCGTTCGGCGAAGCCGGCAAGACCTGCAAGGGCTGCCACGACAACTTCCGCAAGGACTGATACGGCGCAGAAGGGCGTTGCCTGCCGGCGGCGGCGCCTGCCGGTTGCAGCGCCCCTGCGCCCGTCGCTGGGCGCTCGGGCGCTCGGGCCGGCACCCCCGGGGTCCGGCTCGGGTCGCTCAGGCCGGTGCCGGCACGCTCAGGCCGGTGACGGCAGGTTCACCACGTACCAGACCACCCCGGCGCTGCCGGCCAGCACGAGGGCGGCCCGCAGCCACAACCCGGCGTCGTCGCGGCTGGCGAGGGCCGGATCGCCTTCCGGCTTGTCCCCGGTCAGCATCGGGCGCACCAGATTCTCGCGCTTGCGCACGAGGTAGTAGACGATCGCGGCCACGTGCAGCAGCACCAGCGCGAGGATGACCTTCTCGTTCAGGTGGTGCAGTGACGTCAGCCGGTCGCTGAGGGCCTTGCTGATGAACTTCACCAGCGGGCCTTCGCTGGCGATGTCGTCGTTGGCGAACAACCCGCCCACGGCCTGCAGGCCCGTGACGATCAGCAACGCGAACACCGACAGGGCGCCCAGCGGATTGTGGCCCAGCGTGCGGGGCGCCCCGGGCGCGTTCCTGAGCGTGGCGAGGACCGCCGACGGGCCGAACAGGAAACTGCCGAAGCGTGCGTAGCGTCCGCCGACGACGCCCCACACCAGCCTGAACAGGATCAGGGTCAGGATCGCGTAGCCGCTGTAGAAGTGCCACTGCACCCAGTTGCCGCCCACCTTGATCGTCACGAACGAAGCGATCACCAGCGCGACCAGTGTCCAGTGGAAGAGTCGGGTGGGCAGGTCCCAGACGCGTACCGCGCGTGCGCTCATTGTCGATCTCCCGTCGTGCGCGGTGGCGTCGTGCAGGGACGCCCGCGAAGTGGGTCTGAATGTACCGGATCGTGGCGCCGCCGTTGCCCGCGCCACACGTCCGTTGCCCGCTGCGTTGTCAGGCGTGCACATCATATAGTACTAATTAGAACTATATGACGCCGCGCCGCCATCTCCGTGCCATCCGGCTGCTCGCGCAGTGCTATCAGGCCTTCGAACGCATGTCGGGCCGGCACGTGCGGGAACTCGGACTCACGCCCGCACAGTTCGACATCGTCGCCACGCTCGGCAACACGCCGGGCATGACCTTTCGAGAACTCGGCGCGCGCACGCTGATCACCAAGGGCACCCTGACCGGGGTGGTCGACCGGCTCGAGGCGCGCGGGCTGCTGCGCCGCACGCCCAGCCCGGACGACGGCCGCAGCACGATCGTTCGGCTGACGCCCGCCGGAGAGCGTTTGTTCGCCCGCGTCTTCGACGCCCATGTCGGACACAACGCGGCGCACTTCGAAGGCTGGCGGGAAGCCGAGTTCGTCGCGCTCGAGCGCGAACTGGAGCGGCTGCTGAAGGCGCTCTCCCCGGCCGATCCCCCTACCGACGAGACCCCATGAACGCCCTTCTCGAACATCCCGCCGTGCAGGCCGGCATCGCGCCGTTCGTGGTCGCGCTGATCGTGGCGCTCGCCTCCGGGCGCGCCCGCATCGGGTGGATCGGCATCGTGGCCGGTTACCTCGCCGCGATCCTGCTCACCACCGGCCTCGCATTCGTGCCGCTGACCGCGTCGCGCAAGGTGCTGCTGCTGATGCTGGCGGCGCCGGCGGTCGGCCTGCTGGTCGACCGGTGGCGTGCGCCCGCGGCCCGCATCGACTCGATGTCGGGGCCGCTGGTGCTGCTGTCGCTGCTGGCTGCCGTGGCGGCGCCCTGGGTGCTGGCGAGCGTGCTCGCGCAACGCGAGGGCGCACAGATGGTGCTGCCGGCCGCGGGTGTCGCGCTGTTCGCGGCTGTGGCCGTTGCGCTGACGCTGCGGCTGCGCGCGGACGGCATCGCGACGGCCGCGGCCGGCATCGGGCTGGGCGCCGGGGTGGGGGTTGCCGCGCTGCTGTCGGCCTCCACCGGCTACTTCACCAGCGGCGTTGCGCTGGCCGCGGCCAGCGGCGCGCTGATGGTCGCTCAGTTCGTGACCGGGCGCATGGTGCCGGCCGGCGCGCTCGGCGCGCTGCCGATCGGCCTGGGCGCGGCACTGTTCGCCGCGGCCACGCTGATGCTCGCGCAGCTGCCCTGGCATGCGCTGCCGGCCCTGCTGCTGGTGCCGCTCGCTGCCGGACTGCCGGTTGCACGCACTGCGTCCACGCGCATGCGCGCCGCGCTGCTCACCCTGCTGTGCCTCGCGGCGTCGGCCGCACCGATGCTGGCTGCGTGGTTGGCCACGCAGGCGGCTGCGTCCTGACGTCCTTCCTGCCCACCGTCACATCACCGTTCGAAAAGGTCCGCCCATGAAACGCACCCTTGCCGCACTCGCCCTCGCTGCGTTGCCGTTCGCCGTCCAGGCCGCGCCCGAGCACTACACGGTCGATCCGTACCACACCTATCCCAACTTCACCGTCGAGCACTGGGGCCTGTCGATGATGCACGGCCGCTTCGACAAGACCACCGGCAAGTTCAGCTTCGATCGCGCCGCCAAGTCGGGTTCGGTGGAACTCGTGATCGACAGCGCGTCGATCAGCACGGGCGACAACGTGAAGGGCAACCGTCCGCGCTCGCGCGACGAGCACCTGCGCGCCGCGGACTTCTTCAATGCGGCCG
>JAKOZZ010000291.1 GCA_029779755.1 Pseudomonadota bacterium | reverse complement strand
AAGTAGCTGCGGATCTGCGGCTTGTGAGGCGTATTGATGATGAGGTCCTGCGCGATGGCGGTGGGGTCTGGGGGATGCCCTGCACGGCCGGGGCCGGCCCGCGGGGCCCGCCCCTGACCGGCGGCGGCGTCAGGCGGCCTTCGCGCCGCTGTCGCCCGACGCGGCGGCCGGGGCCGGCGCGGCGGCGGGCGCAGGCGCAGCAGCCGGGCTGGCGGCACTGGCGGCGCCCGACGACGACGACGACGTCGACGACGTCGAAGTCGCATCGGCGCCGGCCTTCTTGCCGTTGTCGCGGAAGTCGGTGACGTACCATCCCGACCCTTTGAGCTGGAAGCTGGGCGCGGCGAGCTGCTTGCGGAACGCCGACTGGCCGCACGACGGGCAGTCGGTGAGGGGAGGATCGCTGCGCTTCTGCAGCACGTCCTTCTCGAATCCGCATTGGTCGCATCGATAGGCGAAGATAGGCATGATTCGAATCCACAGGGTAGGTCACGGGCCCGAGTCTCGCGGCGACCGCGCCGGCACGCACCGGGCCGTCGTCGGGCACCCCGGCGAGGGACACCCGTCCGGCCACGGCGCACGACACGGCGCACGACGACGCGCGGGGCCTCACGGAACGCCGCCCGTGACGGACCGCGCCGGCAGTGCGCGCGATTCTCGGAAAACCTTGAATTATAAGCGAATTTCATGCCGCCGCATGACAGCCCTGTTGCTGGGCTGCGTGCTGGCGGCCATCGCGCCGCTGGCCGCCGCCGCGACGGCCACGGCCACGGCCACGGCGGCGGTCGATGCCCGGGCGGCGACCGCGCGCGCGCCGGTGGAGGACACGATCGCGCAGCGCGTGCTGGCCTGCACCGGCTGCCACGGCGCGGAAGGCCGCGCCGCGCGCGACGGCTACTACCCGCGCATCGCCGGCAAACCGGCCGAATACCTGTTCCGACAGCTGCGCGCGTTCCGCGACGGGCAGCGACGCTATCCGCTGATGGCGGGCCTGCTCGCGCCCCTGGACGACGCCTACCTGCGCGAGATCGCCGCCCATTTCGCCGCGCAGGATCTGCCCTACCCGCCCGCCACGCCGTCGACCGCGCAGTCCGCCACGCTGACGCGCGGCCGGGCCCTCGCCCTGCAGGGGGATCCCGCCCGACGCCTGCCCGCGTGCGCGCGCTGCCACGGCGACGCGCTGACCGGCGTCGGCGACACCGTCCCGGGGCTGCTGGGACTGCCGCGCGACTACCTCGTCGCGCAGATCGGCGCCTGGCGTACCGGCAACCGCCACGCCGACGCGCCCGACTGCATGGCCGAGATCGCCCGGCAGCTGGAGCCGCGCGACGTCGAGGCGGTGGCGCACTGGCTGGCTGCCCAGCCGATGCCCGAGCGGCACCGCCCCGCGCCATCGACACCGGAACCCGCACCGCTGCGCTGCGGCAGCATGGCCGCGCCGGGGAGTGCACGATGAGCGCGCCCGCCCCGAACCCGATCGGCGGGCCCGGCACGAAGCGCCGCATGCGCCTGCTGCTGCCGGCCCTGCTCATGCTCGTCGCGGGCGCGACCGCCGCGGTGATCGCACTGAACCGGCTCGACGAGGATCCGCTCGACCCGACCGCGTCCCCGAGCCCCGCAGCCCGGCACACGGCGGGCACCGACCCTGCGGCGGCGCTGGCCGCCCGCGGTGCCTACCTGGCACGTGCCGGCAACTGCGCCGGCTGCCACACCCGGCCGGGCGGCGCCCCCTACGCGGGCGGCCGGGCGATCGAGACGCCCTTCGGGGCGGTCCATGCCCCCAACCTCACGCCCCACCCCGAGGCCGGCCTCGGGCGCTGGACGGCCGCGGAATTCTGGCGCGCGATGCACAACGGGCGATCCCGGGACGGCCGGCTGCTGTACCCCGCGTTCCCGTATCCGAACTACACGCTGGTGACCCGCACCGACAGCGACGCGCTGTTCGCCTGGCTGCGCACCCTGCCGCCCGCCCCCGACGCGACGCCGCCGAACCGCCTGCGCTTTCCGTACGACACGCAGGCCGCGCTGGCGGTCTGGCGGGCGCTGTACTTCCGGCCCGCACGCTTCGAGGAAGATCCGACCCGCGACGCGGCGTGGAACCGGGGCGCGTACCTCGTGCGGGGCCTCGGCCACTGCGGCGCGTGTCACGACGGGCGCAACCTGCTGGGCGCCGCCCGGGAGCAGGACGGGCTGGGCGGCGGGCTGATTCCGGCGCAGAACTGGTATGCCCCTGCACTGAACCGCCGCAGCGAGGCAGGCGTCGCGCACTGGGACGAGGCCGACGTGATCGCGCTGCTGCGCACGGGCGTGTCCCGGCACGGATCGGCCCTCGGTCCGATGGGGGAGGTGGTGCGCAACAGCACCCAGCACCTCGATGCGGCCGACCTGCACGCGCTGGCCGTGTACCTGCGGGCGCTGCCCGATGCGGACGGCAGCACCGCGACGCGCAGTGTCAGCGCCCCCGCGGCAGCGGATCCGGCGGCAGCCTCGGCGTCGTCATCGGGATCGTCATCGGAGCCGACACCAGGGTCGACATCGGCGGCGACATCGTCATCGGCCGCCGCGCCGGCGGCCAGCCTCGGAGCCGGCCTGTACGACGACCACTGCGCGCAGTGCCATGGGGCGCAGGGCGAAGGCGTCCCGGGGATCTACCCGCGGCTGGCAGGCAACCGCTCGGTCCTGCACGAACCACCGGCGAATCTCGTGCGCATCGCCCTGGGCGGCGGCTTCCCGCCCGTCACCGCGGGCAACCCCCGGCCCTTCGGCATGCCGCCGTTCGCCACCGTGCTGGACGACGCCGAACTCGCCGCGGTGCTCACGCACGTGCGCACGTCGTGGGGGAACCGGGCGCGCCCGCTGAGCGCGCACGACGTCAATCGCTACCGGGACGCCGCGCAACGCTGAACACCGGACGTGTCCCCGGGGGCGCTCACCGGGGTCGTTCGCCGGGGTCGTTCGCCGGGGTCGTTCGCCGGGGTCGTTCGCCGGGGTCGTTCGCCCGGGTCGGGCGCGTCGGCTTCGATGCGATCAGGCGGCGCCCGCCGCCAGCGCCCAGGCACCGTCGGCCTCGACGGCCCGCGCTTCGTCGCGCAGCTTCAGGAGGTGCGCGGTGAGCGATCGCGTGGCCATCGCGTGCAGGTGGGGCTGGACGTCGTCGTAGACGCGCGTCAGCAGGGTCGGCAGCGGCGCGGGACCGAGCGCGCGCAGCGCATCGACCACCTTGGCCTCGCGCGCCAGACGGTGCGCGATCGTGCGCTCGATCATCTGCGCCGGCTGACCGACCAGGAAGCCGTGCGCCGGCGCCAGCCACTCGAGGTCGAGTGCGAGCAGCGCGCGCAGCGACGCCAGGTACGCCCCCATGTCGCCGTCGGGCGGGCCGATCACGACGGTGGAGCCCTGCATCAGGTGATCGCCGGTGAACAGCAGCCGTTCGCTCTCGAGCAGAAAGCACAGGTGGTTGGACGCGTGGCCCGGCGTGTGCACGACCCGCAGCGCGACGCCGTCGGAGATCTCGATCCGCTCGTCGTGCTGCAGCACGCGCGCCGGCGCGAAGGTCGGATCCTGGTTCTGGGTGTGGTCGGCGACCCGGCCGGCCACCGGCGCACCGGTGCGCGCCTTGAGCATCACGGCGCCGGGCGAGTGGTCGTGGTGGGTGTGGGTGACCAGGATCTGCCGGATCGGCCCCGGGGCGGCGGCGAGGATGCGCTCGATGTGCGCGGGATCCTCGGGCCCCGGATCGATCACCGCCCATTCGTTGCGGGCGCCGCCCCCCACCAGGTAGGTGTTGGTGCCGGGCCCGGTCATCATGCCCGGATTGCCGCAGGTGACGCGGATCACGTGCGGCGACAGGCGCACCGCCGTGCCCGGCACGATGTCGTACGACGCATCCCCGCGCCGCTGCGGATCGAGCTTGCCGATCTCCGCCCACGCAGGATGCTCGGGCGTGATGGGCACCGCGCCGATCCGGCCGGTGGCGATGCGCGGCGCGGTCGCCGGCAGCGGCCGCGGCGAGCGTGCGTACTCGAGCAGCGCGTCGACCCTGTCGAAGCGCGCCAGTTCCTCGAGCGTCGAACGCGTCGGGGTCAGCATCTTCATCGCGTCCCCCTGGGCCAGCGCCTCGGACGGGCGCAGCCAGCGCTGCTCGACGAGCTCGACCTCGTCGTGCGCGGACGCCTGGGCCTCGGGCGCCCGGGCGATGAAGAAGCGCGTGTCCCAGCGCTTGGCGCGCGCCAGCGGCGTGACCCAGCGGCTGAAATACACCATCTGGTCGACCGCGAGGGTGAGCCCGAAATGCCGGCAGAACTCGCCCAGCGTGCGCTCGCCCCGGTGCAGCAGGCCGCGCCAGGCACCGATCGCCGCACCGGCGTCGGCGTCCAGCGCCACCATCGCGCCGTCGGCGCCATGGGCGAGCAGCAGCCCGCACTCCTCGAAGCACTCCCGGATCGCGGCGACGTGATAGTCGAGCCCCCCTTCGGGCAGCCCCAGCCGGGTGCTGGCGGTGAAGTCGTCGACACCATGGCAGCAGGCGTGCCACTCGCGGTCGCGGGCGTCGAGCACGCCGCCCGGGAACACCCACGCGCCGCTGCTGTGGTCGCCGCGCTCGGCCCGGCGCATCAGCAGGACTTCGATGCCCTGGGCGCCGTCGCGCACCACGACGAGGGTGGCCGCCGTGCGGGCCACGGCATTGGCACCGGGCAGCGCGGACGGGGGAGAGGCCTTGAGCGGCGGAGCAGAGGTCATCGACAGCATCCTTCGGGGAAAGGTTCGATCGGCGAAACGCGACACCGGGCACCGCGACGCGCGGTGCGGCATCGACGGCGCCGGCACATCCGGTCGAGAATACCAGCGCCGGGGCGAGATTGCCCCCCGTGCGACGGCGGCGCGAGCGCCCCCGGGACGGCAGGGCCGATCGCGCCGGCCGGATCGCAGGTGGCGGCCTGCGAAACCGGCACAGCGCATCCGCCAGCGAAACCGGTGCGGTGCGCCCGCCCGCGTCAGCGCTCGGCGATGAAATGCTCGACCGTGACCGAGGTGCCCGGCGCGAGGAAGCTGCGCACGTGCGCCTCGAGCTCCTGGTCCGCCACCGTGGCCCGGGCGCGCTGGTGCAGGTAATCCGCCCACGAGGTCACGATGAAGCGCTCGACGTAGCGCGATGAATCGGACAGGTCCCGGTACACGCGCCAGAACGTCGCGCCATCGCGGCGCCGCGGGGCGCGCAGATGACCGATCGCGTCCAGGAACGCCTCGACGCTGCCGGGCGCGACGCGGTACGCGATCTCGACCGCCACCGGCCCGGCCTCGGGCTCGGGCTCTTCCGCGACGAACAGCTCCTCCCAGGGCGCGGCCGGCGTGACGTCGTGCGACTCGCCCATGCGCAGCGGGAACGGGCGCGACAGCAGCAGCCCGCCCGCCATCGCCGCGGCCGCCACCGTCAGCGCCGCCGACAGCCCGGCGACGCCGGACAGCGCCCCCCAGAACGCCGACCCCAGCGCGAAGGCGCCCAGCGCGCTCAGTGTGTGCATGGCCACCGCCCGCGAACGCACCCAGGGCGGCGCACTCGTCTGGGTGGCGGTGTTGAAGGTGGCCATCACCGCCATCCAGGCGCCGCCGCCCAGCACCAGCGCCGGATACACGAGCACCGGCCACGACGACCAGGCCGACACCAGCATCACCGCGGCGAAGATCACGCATCCGCCCGACACCAGCGCCTCGAGC
>JAKOZZ010000274.1 GCA_029779755.1 Pseudomonadota bacterium | reverse complement strand
AAGCTGTCGCCGTAGCCCGCGCAGGCGCCGCAGGCGCTGGGCAGGACGACGGCACCCGCGTCGGTGAGGATCTGCATTGTGCCTTCGGCCTCGGCCTGCGCGCGGTCCTTCAGGCTGGCCGGTGCGACCAGGAACTGCACGCCGCTGGCGACCCGGCGCCCCTTGAGCACCTGCGCGGCAAAGCGCAGGTCGTCGAGCTTGGCGCCGGTGCACGCGCCGATGTAGGCCACGTCGATGCGCGTGTCGGCGTGCGCGGCCAACGGCACGCCGTGCGCCGGGCTGTGCGGCGCGGCGAGCTGGGGGCTGAGGGCGGCCGCGTCGAAGTCGTGTTGCACGTCGAAACTGCTGGGGTCGGACGCCCAGTCCATGGCATCGCCGTCGCCGGGCAAGGGCGCCACGCCGGTCTCGCGAAGCCATTGCCAAGTCACGTCGTCGGGCGCCACCAGGCCAGTCTGCGCGCCGAGCTCGGCGCTCATGTTGCACAGGGTCATGCGCTCCTGCATCGACAGGCCCCGCACCGCGTCGCCGGTGAACTCCACGGCCTGGTAGTCGGCCCCGTTCATGCCGAAGCGCGCGATCATGGCCAGCATCATGTCCTTGGCGCAGACGCCCGCGGCCAGCCGCCCGGACCAGTGCATGGCGATGGTCTGCGGCACGCGCAGCCAGATCTCGCCCGTGACCACCACGCCGAGCATCTCGGTGCTGCCGATGCCGAACATGTAGGCGCCGAACGCACCGCCCGTGGGCGAATGCGAGTCGCCGCCGACGCAGAACAGGCCGGGGCGGATGTGGCCGTGCTGGGGCACCACCACGTGGCAGATGCCCTGGCTGTCGTAGACATGCGGCAGTTGCTGCTCGAGCGCCCAGTCGCGCGCGATGCGCACGATACGCCGCGCCGCGTCGTCGCGCTCGGGCACGTAGTGGTCCATCACCAGCACGACTTTTGACTTGTCCCAGATCGACGCGCCGAGCTCCTCCAGCATCGGCTTGAGCCGGCGCGGGCCCGACGAGTCGTGGAACATCGCCAGATCGACGCGGCAGGTGACGATCTCGCCGACGCGCACCGACGGC
>JAKOZZ010000267.1 GCA_029779755.1 Pseudomonadota bacterium | reverse complement strand
AAGTCGACGACGTCCTCGGCCTTGATGAGGTCGCGCGCCACGCTGTCCAGGGTGCCCAGGCCGTCGGCCAGCCCGAGCTCGACGCCCTTCTCGCCCGTCCACACGAGACCGGAGAACGTGTCCTTGCTCTCCTTCAGGCGATCCCCGCGCCCCTTGCGCACGATGTCGATGAACTGCTCGTGGATCTCGCCGAGCATCTGCTGCACGTGGACGCGATGCTCGTCGGCCAGCGGCGAGAAGCTGTCGAGGAACCCCTTGTTGCGCCCGGCGGTGAACAGGCGTCGTTCGACGCCCAGCTTGTTCATCACCCCCACGAACCCGAACCCGTCCATCAGCACGCCGATGGAACCGATCATCGAGGCCTTGTCGACGAAGATCTGGTCGGCGGCGACCGCCACGTAGTACCCCCCGGACGCGCACACCTCCTCGACCACCGCGTACAGCGGCGTGTCGGGGTATTTCGCACGCAGGCGCCGGATCTCGTCGTGGATGATGCCGGCCTGAACCGGACTGCCGCCCGGGCTGTTGATGCGCAGGACCACGCCCGCCGTCTTGGTGTCCTCGAAGGCTGCGCGCAGCGCGGTGATCACCGTCTCGGCCGAGACCTCGCCCTGCGCCTCGATCACCCCGTTCATGTCGACGAGCGCGGTGTGCCGCTCGGCGAGCTTCTGCGACGAGATCGGCCAGAAGCCCGCGAACGCCAGCAGCACCACCGTCAGGTAGGCAAAGCCCAGCAGCTTGAAGAAGATGCCCCATCGACGCGCGCGCCGCCGCTCGACGACGCTCGCCATGGCGAGCTCATGGAGCACGGTGCGCTCCCACTCTCCGGCCGCGCCGCCGGCCGGGGTGCGCCCCGCCGCGGGCGGCGACGGGTTGCCATCGGGCGGCGGCGGGTTGCCATCGGGCGACGACGGCACGCTTCCAGGATCCTGATTCATTCGTCTTCGCTTTCCTGTTCCACCTGCACGGATCCGTCCGACTCGCGTGCGGGCAGCGCCACGAGGCTGCGGCCGCGGCACGGACCGCTGACGCACAGCCCGTTCTGCGCGTCGTACAGCGCGCCGTGCACCGAGCACACCAAGTATAGGCCGCTGTCGTCGAAGAACCGGCCCGGCTGCCAGTCGAGCTCGACCGGGATGTGCCGGCACCGGTTCACGTACGCGTGGACCCCGCCGTCGAAGCGCACGACGAACGCCGGCTCGACGCCGCCCTGCACCCGCGCCTCGAAGCGGAAGCCGTCGCCGCCTTCGACGAGGGCGTCGGACGGGCACACGGTGCGCCAGGTGCGCGCAGTCATGCGGGTGCGACGCGCGGCAGCAGCCAGTCGCGCAGTTCGCCGACGGAACGCACGATGGCCTCGGGTGCGCAGGCCTCGAGTTCGGCGACCGGATGCGCGCCGTAGGTCACCGCCACCGATCGGGCGCCGGCCGCGGTGGCCATGCGCAGGTCGTGCGTGGTGTCGCCGATCATCACCAGCCGCGCGGGATCGACGTCGAGCTCCTCGCAGATGTCGTGCAGCATCCACGGATCGGGCTTCGGCGCGCCTTCGTCGGCACAGCGCGTGGTCACGAACAGCCGCCCCCAACCGGTCTGCACCAGCGCCCGGTCGAGTCCTGCGCGCGACTTGCCGGTCGCCACCGCCAGCGGCACGCCCAGGCCCGCGAGTTCGGCCAGCAGCGCGGGGACCCCGTCGAACGGCATCAGGTACTCGTCACGCTTGAGAAAGTGATGGCGATACCGCTCGATGAAGGCCGGCATCTGCGCGCGCTGGATCTGCGGGACCGCATAGTGGATCGCCTCGAGCAGCCCCAGGCCGATCACGTGGCGGGCCCGCTCGCGTGTCGGCACCGGCAGCCCGAGGTCGGCCGCCGACAGGCAGATCGCGTCGGTGATCGCCGAGGTCGAGTCGACGAGCGTGCCGTCCCAGTCGAACACGACCAGGGCCAGCCGATCGCCCCGCGGGCCCGTCGGTTCGGCTGCGGTGCGGCTCACGACGCAGGCTCCCAGAGCCGGACGAAGTCCGCCGGCAGCGGCGCCTCGAGCCGCAGCGGCGTGCCCTCGACGGGGTGCAGGATCACGAGCGAGAAGGCGTGCAGGAACATACGTCGGTGGCCTGTCTTCTGAAGCTGTCGGTTGAATTCGAAATCGCCGTACTTGTCGTCGCCGACGATGGGAAAGCCGCTCTGGGCAAGGTGGACGCGGATCTGGTGCGTGCGACCGGTCTCGATCTTCGCTTCCACCAGCGTGCACTCCCGCCCGCCGGCGAGGGTGAAGTGACGCAGCCCCGTCACCCGGGTGACCGCCTCCTTGCCCTGCGCATCGACGCGCACGCGCCGCTCGCCCTCCGGGGTGAGGAACCGGAGGAGCGGGAACTGCACGGTTTTGGTGCGCAGCGGCCAGCGACCGCAGACGACGGCGCGATAGCGCTTGTCGGTGCGGCGATCGCGCAGCTGCGCGTGCAGGTCGACCAGCGCGCGCCGCTTCTTGGCGATCATCAGGATGCCGGAGGTCTCCCGGTCGAGCCGGTGGGCGAGTTCCAGGAACCGTGCCTGAGGGCGGATCGCGCGCAGACGTTCGATCACGCCGAACGCGATGCCGCTGCCGCCGTGCACGGCAACCCCCGCCGGCTTGTCGATCACCAGCAGCGACTCGTCCTCGTACAGGATGGGGAAATCGGCCGGCGGCACGGGTCGGGCCCCAAGCGGTGCCGGCCCCGCCGGCGCGCGCCGCGCGTCTCCGGCACCGGGCGCGGCGGCGCGTGCCGTCGGTGTCTGGCCGGTGCGCATCGGCGGCACGCGCACGACGTCGCCGGGTTCCAGGCGGTCGTCCGCCCGGCAGCGCCCGCCGTTCACCCGCACCTGTCCGCTGCGGATCAGCTGGTACAGATGGCTCTTCGGCACGCCCGCGCAATGCCGGATCAGGAAGTTGTCGAGCCGCTGACCGCCGCCGGCATCCTCGTCGACCGTCAGCTGACGGACCGCCGGACGGTCGGCCGGCCGCTCCGGGGCTGCAGACGGCGCATCAGCTTTTGTCGATAAGGCGTTCATGTTGCTATACTTTGTCGGTTACCGGTACGGCAACGCACAGCGCCGATTGTAACGATCCGATCCACCGGATCCGGGTCGTGCGCAGCCTGGTGACACCCGAATTTTGATCGCGGCTCCCGTCACAGGGAGCGCGGAACACACGGATTCCGAGCCAGCTCAGACAACTGCCTGGCGCCCTCGCAGGCGCCGGAGCGACAGAAGAATGCGGCCGTCCCCCACGTCCCCGACCCCGCGGCGCGATGCCACTCGCTTCGAGTGTGCCCCCGCGTGTCGTCGCGATGGAACCTGGTGCGTCGGCCTCAGCCTTTCGAAGCAACCAAGCGTCTCGCCCCCCGTACCGATCCGCCTCTGATCGGTCGGTGGCTCGCATCCGTTCGCCCCTCCCGGGGCACGTTCCGCCGGCTGGCGCCCGCCGTGCCTTTGGCGCCATGGAGCAGAACGAATGAAGCGGATGCTGTTTAACGCGACCCACGCGGAGGAATTGCGGGTCGCCATCGTCGATGGTCAGAAGCTGATCGACATCGACATCGAATCGGCGGGTCACGAGTCCCGCAAGAGCAACATCTACAAGGGGGTCATCACCCGGGTCGAACCCAGCCTCGAGGCCTGCTTCGTCAACTATGGCGAGGAGCGGCACGGGTTCCTGCCGTTCAAGGAGATCTCGAAGGCCTTCTTCAAGGCCGGCGCGGACAGCCGGGCGCGCATCCAGGACGCCATCTCCGAAGGCCAGGAGGTCATCGTCCAGGTCGACAAGGAAGAGCGCGGCAACAAGGGCGCGGCGCTCACCACGTACATCTCGCTGGCCGGCCGCTACCTGGTGCTGATGCCGAACAACCCGCGCGGCGGCGGCGTGTCGCGCCGCGTCGAGGGCGAGGACCGCCAGGAACTGCGCGAGACCATGGACAAGCTCGAGATCCCCTCGGGCATGAGCATGATCGCGCGCACCGCCGGCATCGGACGCAACGCCGAGGAACTGCAGTGGGACCTGAACTACCTGCTGCAGCTCTGGCGCGCGATCGAATCGGCCGCGGGCACCGCCGCGGGGCCGTTCCTGATCTACCAGGAGTCCAGCCTGGTGATCCGCGCAATCCGCGACTATTTCACGCCGGACGTCGGCGAGATCCTCATCGACACCGAGGACGTCTGCGAGCAGGCCCGCCAGTTCATGGCGCACGTGATGCCCGACAACGTCGTCCGGGTGAAGCGCTACCGCGACGACATCCCGCTGTTCTCCCGCTTCCAGATCGAACACCAGATCGAGACGGCCTATTCGCGCATCGTGCCCCTGCCCTCGGGCGGATCGATCGTGATCGACCACACCGAGGCGCTGGTCGCCATCGACGTCAACTCGGCGCGCGCCACGAAGGGCGGCGACATCGAGGAGACGGCGCTGCGCACCAACCTCGAAGCCGCGGACGAAGCGGCCCGCCAGATGCGCCTGCGCGACCTCGGCGGCCTGATCGTCATCGACTTCATCGACATGGAGAACAGCAAGAACCAGCGCGAGGTCGAGCAGCGGCTCAAGGATGCCCTGCACTACGACCGCGCGCGGGTCCAGATGGGCAAGATCTCGCGCTTCGGCCTGATGGAGCTGTCGCGCCAGCGGCTGCGCCCGGCGCTCAACGAAGGCACGCACATCACCTGCCCGCGCTGCAACGGCACCGGCGTGATCCGCGACGTCGAGTCGTCGGCGCTGCACGTGCTGCGCGTGATCCAGGAAGAGGCGATGAAGGAGAACACGGCCACCGTGCACGCCCAGGTGCCGGTCGACGTCGCCACCTACCTGCTGAACGAGAAGCGCGCCGAGATCGCCAAGATGGAAGCGCGGCTGAAGGTCGAGATCGTGCTGATCCCGAACAAGCACATCGAGACGCCGCATTACCGGCTGGAGCGCCTGCGCCACGATGACGAGCGCCTGAACAACTACCGCGCGAGCTACGCCGTGGTCGAAGGCCCGAGCGAGGACAGCTCGTACCTCGAAGCCAAGTTCTCCCCGCAGAAGCCCCGTCAGGAGGCGGTCGTCAAGGGCATCACGCCGTCGCAGCCCGCGCCGGTCGCGACGCCGGCGGCGCCGGTCGAAACCGTGCACGCCCCGGCCCCCGAGGCGGCGGCCGCCGCGCTCGCACCGCGTCCCGCGCCCGCGCCCGCGCCTGCCGCGGACGGGTTCTTCGGTCGCCTGCTGCGGCTGTTCCGCGGCCCGGCCGCCAACGAATCTGCACCTGCAGCGGCGCCGGCAGCGGCCGGCACGGCAACGGTAGCTCCGGCGACGCCGCCGGGCGCACCCGAGGCCGGCGAACCTGGCGTGCCGCCGCGTCGCCCCCGCGAGGGTGGCCGCGAGGGTCGGGACGGCACGCGTGGCCGCGGCCGCGACGGTGAAGGACGCGGCCGTGACGGCGAAGGCCGCGGACGCGAGGGCCGCGGACCGCGCGACGAACGCGGTCGTGACGGCCGGCCGCGCGACGAGCGCGGCGGTGCACGCGAAGGACGCGGCCGCGAAGAGCGGACCGATGTCCGCACACCGAATGGCGAACCGGCCACCGGCGCGGCCGCCGAAGCGGCCGGCGCCCCGCGCGGTCGCCCCGGCCGTGAGCCGCGTCGTGACCGTGGCGCGGAACGCG
>JAKOZZ010000256.1 GCA_029779755.1 Pseudomonadota bacterium | reverse complement strand
GACGCGCGCTCGAGCTCGACGCGCTGCTCGGATCGGTGGTCGAACTGGCCCGCATGACCGGTACCGACACCCCGCGCATCGACGCGATCCACGCGTGCGCGGCGCTGCTGGCGCACACGCTCGACTCGCAGCAGGGCCGGCTGGAGATCCGGCCGCGCGACGCCTGACCCGGACCGCCCGGTGCCTGGCCTCGAACGCCCGGTGTCTGACTTCAACCCCTTTGGCGCAGGATTCACGATGACCCCGCAACGCACCCTGATCGACCTCCTGAGCACCGGCGCCGACGCGGCGCCGGCCCTGACCGCACCGGGTGGTGTGCCCCTCACGCATGGCGGGCTGCGCGCCCTGGTCGCCGACACCGGCCGCGCGTTGAACGCGATGGGCATCGGGCGGGGCGACCGGGTGGCCATCGTGCTGCCCAACGGGGCCGAGATGGCGACCGCCTTCATCGCCGTGGCCGCGTACGCCGGATCGGCGCCGCTGAACCCGGCCTATCGGGCCGACGAGTTCGAGTTCTACCTGTCCGATCTGAACGCGCGCGGCCTGGTCGTCGAGGCGGGCAGCACGTCGGCGGCGATCGTGGTCGCGCGGCGGCTGGGGGTGCGCATCATCGAGCTGCAGCCGCTGCCGGCGCGCGGCGCCGGTGCGTTCACGCTGCGCGACACCTCCGGCGCGCCGGCTGCGGCCGCCGCCCAGCCGGGTCCGGCGCAGCCCGACGACGTCGCGCTGGTGCTGCACACCTCCGGCACCACCTCGCGTCCGAAGATCGTGCCGCTGTCACAGGCGAACGTCTGCGCGTCGGCCCGCAACATCCGGGGGTTCCTGTCGCTGAGCGCGGCCGACCGCGGCCTGAACATCATGCCGCTGTTCCACATCCATGGCCTGATCGCGGGCATCCTCGCACCGCTGTCGGCGGGCGGTCAGGTGTGCTGCACGCCGGGGTTCAACGCGCTGAAGTTCTTCGCGTGGATGGAGGAGGCGCGTCCCACCTGGTACACCGCGGTGCCGACCATGCACCAGACGATCCTCGCGCGCGCGGCCAACAACCGCGCGGTCATCGAGGCGAACCCGCTGCGCTTCATCCGCTCTTCGTCGTCGGCGATGCCGACGCAGGTGATCCGCGAGATCGAGGAGACGTTCGGTGCGCCGCTGGTCGAGTCCTACGGCATGACCGAGGCGGCCCACCAGATGGCGGCCAACCCGCTGCCGCCAGCGGTGCGCAAACCCGGCACGGTGGGCATCGCCGCGGGTCCCGACGTCGCGATCATGGACATGCAGGGCGCGCTGCTGCCGGCGGGCGAGACGGGTGAGATCGTGATCCGCGGCGAGAACGTCACGCGCGGCTACGAGAACAACCCGAAGGCCAACGCCGAGGCGTTCACCAACGGCTGGTTCCGCACCGGCGACCAGGGCGTGATGGACGTCGACGGTTACCTGACGATCACCGGCCGGCTGAAGGAGATCATCAACCGCGGCGGCGAGAAGGTGTCGCCGCGCGAGGTCGACGAGGTGCTGATGGACCATCCGGCGGTCGCGCAGGTGGTCACGTTCGCCGTGCCGCACGACAAGCTGGGCGAGGACGTGGGGGCGGCGGTGGTGCTGCGCGAAGGCGCGTCGCTCACCGAGAAGGAACTGCGCGCGTTCGCCGCGGAGCGGCTCGCCGACTTCAAGGTGCCGCGCAAGGTGCTGTTCCTGGACGAGATCCCGAAAGGCGCCACCGGCAAGCTGCAGCGGATCGGTCTGGCAGCAAAACTGGGGCTCGCCTGAGCGCGCAGCACACCCGCCTGATCCGGTCCCCGGATCATCCCGGGCCCACTCGAACGCGGGCCCGGCTCCGGGCGCGCGCTCAGGTCTCCTCGCCCAGATAGGCGGCGCGCACCTTCGGATCGTCGAGCATGGCGTGCGCTTCGCCGGTCAGCGTGACGAGGCCCGACTCCATCACGTACGCGCGGTTGGCGGCCTGCAGCGCCAGCCGGGCGTTCTGCTCCACGAGCAGGATGGTCGTGCCCTGCGCGGAGACCGTGCGCACCACCTCGAAGATCTTGTCGACCATGATCGGCGACAGGCCCATCGACGGTTCGTCGAGCAGCAGCAGCTTCGGCTGCGACATCAGCGCCCGCGCCATCGCGAGCATCTGCTGCTCGCCGCCCGACAT
>JAKOZZ010000221.1 GCA_029779755.1 Pseudomonadota bacterium | reverse complement strand
CCGCGCCGGCCCCGGCCCTGGCCGCCGCGCCGTCCGTGCCCCAGATCGCCGGGCGCACCGACGCGGCCGCCGTCGCACGCCCCGAGGACCCGGCGCCGCGCCCCGCGGATCCGGTCGTGACGCGAACCGGGCAGCGCAGAGCGCTCGTGATCGGCAACAACGACTACACCGCGATTCCGCGCCTGCGCAATGCGCGACAGGATGCGCGCGCCATCGGCGAGGCGCTGGCCGAACTGGGCTTCACGGTGGATGTCCGCACGGATCTCGACGAACGCGGCATGAAGACGGCGCTGCGCGAATTCCGCGCAACGCTGGCGCGCGGCGACGAAGTGGTGTTCTTCTATGCCGGACACGGCGTGCAGATCGGCAATGCGAACTTCCTGCTGCCCACCGACGTACGCGACGGCAGCGAGGATCAGGTGCGCGACGAGTCGATCGAGCTGCAGCGCATTCTCGACGGGCTCAGCGAACGCCGCGTCGATCTCGCCCTCGCGATCATCGACGCGTGTCGCGACAATCCGTTCTCACGGGGAACGCGTGCGATCGCCGGGCGCGGTCTGGCGCCCACCAGTGCCGCGACCGGCCAGATGATCGCCTTCTCGGCGGGCACCGGACAGCAGGCGCTCGACCGCCTCGGTCCGGGCGACCGTGACCCGAACAGCCTGTTCACGCGTGTGCTGCTCCAGGAGATGCGCGTCCCGGGGGTCACGGTCGACCGCCTGATCCGCAACGTGCGCCGGAAGGTCGTCGACCTGGCCCGTACCGTGGGTCACGAACAGGTGCCCGCAATCTACGACCAGATCGTCGGCGACTTCTATCTGCGGCGCTGACCCGCCGCGCATTCTCGACGGCGGTCGTCCTCGACGGCGGTCGGCCTCAGCGGCTGAAGCGCTTCAGCACGTTGTCCAGGATGCGCGAGACGTCGTTGTCGAAGTCGTTGGACGGCAGCGATCCGCAGAACGTGATCGAACCGACGGCGAACACCTCGCCGCCGCCCGGGCAGTCGAAGTAGGTCATGTCGGCGCGGATCAGCTGCTTGTGCGTCTCGCCGGGAATCGTGGTGATGTGCGTGAGCTGCTCCTCGGGCACCAGCACCCACGGTGCGTCGGGCGGATGGTCCTCCGAGGCGGCGATCACGACGGCGTTCTCGGGCGAGCCCAGGCGCGTGTCCACACGATCCAGTTCGAACCCGGCCGCGCCGTGCCCGGAGAACCCTTCGCCGCCGACGGTGTCGGCCGTGACGCCGTCGAGGATCCAGGCGGTCTTCGGATGCGTGCGCGCCTCGGGCCGGACGCGGTAGTACGAGCCGACGAAATTGCCCTGCGCGGTGAACCCGACGCCGACCAGCTTCTGGGGGGGCCGCGCGTTGCGCCGCCACAGGCCGCCGTACTCGCCGTCGAACTGGTGGTAATACTCGCCAGGCTCGGCCGCCCACGCGCGGATGCCGCCTTCGGCGCGTCGCACCTCGATCAGGCCCTCGCGCGACGGGTCCAGCGCGATCTTCCAGTAGAAGCCGTTTCCACCGAGATAGACGAGCCGGCCTCCGTTGTCGCGGTACGTCTGCAGCGCATCGAGCATCGGCTGCGTGTGGTACTCGGGATGCGAACCGGTGACGACCGTCTTGTAGCGCGCGAGCAGCGCCGCGCCCTCGTGGTGCAGTTCGTCGTCGGTGATGAGATCGACGTCGTGCCCCTTGCGGGCGAGCCACATCAGCAGGTGGCTGTCGGCCGGGTAGTGGCGCAGCCCCGATCCGCGGATCTCCGGATACGGGTAGGTGAAGTAGCCGACGCGCAGGTTGAGCATCGGGCGTCGCCACGTGACGATCGCGATGCCCGACCCGTCGCTGTGATAGTTGTACGTCGACAGGCCGTAGTCGCGGTGCGCGCCGGGGTTGTAGGGGTAGGCGTTCCAGGCCTTCGTCTGCGCGACGTGCGCGTCCCGCCACGCCGGATCGGTCAGCCACTCGGGCCGGGCGTGATTGCCGTACACGGTGTACGTGTAGGTCGACACCAGCACGGCGATGCGCGCGCGCGCCGTGCCCTGCGGCGGCACGACGAAGAACGGGATGTTCTCCCGCGCGTCGCCCGCCTCGAGGATCAGCGCGTAGGCGTCCGACCGGAACCCCTCGGGGATCGTGATCGCGTGCGTGGCCGGCCAGCGGCAGTCGTCGAGGTCGTCGTCGTGGAAATGGATGGCGCCGTACTGCTCGGGCGCATGACGGAAGCAGTGCTCGTGACCGGTCCAGTCGGCGCCACGCACCGCACGGGTCGGCGTGTTGACGAGTTCGCCATGCCGACCGCCGGGACCGGTGTCGACGATGCGCTGGCCATGCATGTCGCGGGAGAAGTCCCACGCGCCGATCAGCCCGTCCGGCATGTTGCCGGCCAGGGCATCGGCCCACGCGCGCGCGATGGCGCCACCGGCGATCGCCCGTGCGAACAGCATCGGACGCTCGAGGCGGCCGTTGAACGTGTCGACGGGCGCACGGTCGGACCCGCTCGCAAGACTCATCCGCCGCGACGGTGCATCGAGCACGGGTGCGGCCGGCAGCGACATCGTCGCCACGGTGACGTCGGCATGGCGCGCGACGGGCGCGGCAGTCAGCGAGAGCGTTCGGGCGGCGGTGTCCACGGTCACGGTGACCGTTGTCCACGCATGCAGCGGCACCGGCGTGCCGGTCTCGACGGCAACGTCCCCCGACGCGGTGCCGAACCGGCCACGCAGCGTGCGCGCCGGGGTGAGTTCCAGCGCGAACCCGCGGCCGTCGTCGTCGTGGCAGGAGACGATGACCTGGCGACGGGCGAGCGCAAGCGTCGGGAAGATGCGCACGGTGAACGTGCAGTCGGTGACGCCGCGCAGCATGCCGCCGGTCCCGACGATCCCGTAGGAGCCGGCGGGCACGGCTTCCGGTTTCGGCGCGACGAGCGTCGTGACCTCGAGCGGCACCGGCTCGGTCGCGACGCCGCCGATCAGCGGGTTGGGATCGGCGCACACCACCCGCACCACGCGTGCCGACACCCGGGCACCGGTCGCATTGGCGACGTGGAAACGCAGCATGGCGCCCGGTCGGACGGACAGACGTTCGGCGTAGCCGGCCAGGGGCAGCATCGGGGGCTCCAGTGGGGGTCGGATCGTGCGCAATGGTGCGGGGCGCGCAGTGCCCGGTCAAGGCGGCGCGGGGCCCCCGGATTGACGCGGCCGATTCCGATGCGTGAGCATCCGGTGCAGCGTTGCGCACGTCGCGTGGCGCACGCCACCGTCCACGGGAGCCCACGCATGATCGCCGAATCGCGTTACGACCTGATCGCGCGCTGCCTGCACTGGATCACCGCGGCCGTGCTGATCGCCATCGTGGTGCCCGCCGGCATCTGGATCCACTACTTCGAGCCGGCCGACCAGGCGTTCAAGCTGCAGCTCTACAACATCCACGAGAGCTTCGGCGTGTGCGTGTTCGTGATCGCACTGCTGCGCCTGTGGAACCGCCACCGCAGGCCGGCGCCACCGCTGCCGGCCGACCTGCCGGGCAGCATGCGCGTCGCGGCCCACGCCACCCACGTCTGCCTGTACGTGCTGCTGGTGCTGATGCCGATCACCGGGTTCCTGGCGACCAACGCCTGGGGCTTTCCGCTGAAGGTGTTCGGGGTGCTGCCCTTGCCCTCGCCGGTCGGCAAGGACGAGGCGCTGGCCAAGGTGCTCTCGCTGCTGCACTGGATCGGTGCCATGGCGATCATCACGTTCATCGCCGCGCACGTCGCCGGTGCGCTGTACCACCAGTTCGTCCGCCGTGACGGCATCCTGCGTCGCATGCTGTAGGCGTGACGATGCGGTTGCGAGACGGACTGTAAGTCTGCCGTGCGGCGTCGCGACATGGGGAATCGTCTGCGCGAAGCAGTGCCGTGATCCCGTCGCACCGTCGTCATGAACCCGCCGCGATGGCGCCATGACCTCGCCGCGGCGTCGGGCACTGCAACTCGGTTAACCTCGCGGCTTGCCCGCCCCCGCGCTCCTGCACGCTGCGCTCGAGCCTTCCACTCCGAATGAACGCCAGCGGATCGACGCCGCACGCATCCCCACCGCCCGACTCCGGCCTGTCGCTGCGCGCACGCCGCGCCGGCTTCGCCGCCCTCGTCGCTGCGAGTGCGGCCGTGCTGTTCGTGCTGATGGCCCTGGCGCTCTTCCCGCAGGGGCCCGATCCGCTCGGGATCGCGATGCTGCTGATGTTCGGGCTGACGCTGCCCTGGACCACGATCGGCTTCTGGAACGCCGTCGTCGGGCTGCTGCTGATGCGCTGCGCACGGGACCCCGAGGGTGCGGTCGCGCCGCATCTGCGCAGCATCGGCGGTGACGCGCCGATCACGAGCCGCACTGCGCTGGCGATCTGCGTGCGCAACGAAGACGTGGGACGGCTGTCGCGCAACCTGGCCTGGATGCTCGACGGTCTCGTCGCCACCGGCGAGGCGCGCCACTTCCACCTGTACGTGCTCAGCGACAGCGACCGCCCCGACGTCGCCGCCGACGAAGCGGCGCTCGCGGCCGACCTGTCGGCGCGGTTCGACGGCGCGGTGCCGGTCACGTACCGGCGCCGCGAACGCGGTGCCGGCTTCAAGGCCGGCAACCTGCGCGACTTCTGCACGCGGTGGGGCGCCGACCACGCGTTCGTGGTGGTGCTCGACGCCGACAGCGTGATGACCCCGCAGGCGATCCTGCGCCTGGTGCGCATCATGCAGGCGCGCCCGGAGATCGGCATCCTGCAGACGCTGGTGACCGGTCTGCCGACCGACAGCGCGTTCGCACGCGTGTTCCAGTTCGGCATGCGCCTGGGCATGCGCTCGTACACGCTGGGCGCCGCGAGCTGGCAGGGCGACTGCGGCCCCTACTGGGGCCACAACGCCATCCTGCGGCTGGCGCCGTTCACCGAGCACTGTGCGTTGCCGGTGCTGCCGGGGACGCCGCCGATGGGCGGCCACGTGCTGAGCCACGACCAGGTCGAGGCGGTGCTGATGCGGCGCGCCGGCTACGAGGTGCGCGTGCTGCCCGTCGAGGATGGCAGCTGGGAGGAGAACCCGCCGAGCCTGCTCGAATTCATCCGGCGCGACCTGCGCTGGTGCCAGGGCAACATGCAGTACCTGAAGCTGCTCGGGCTGCCCGGTCTGATGCCCGTCAGCCGCCTCCAGTTGTGGCTGGCGATCGCGATGTACCTGGGTGCGCCGGGCTGGCTGGGGTTCATGGTGCTCGGCCTGATCCGGCAGGGTCCGATCCGCGCCGACCTCGGCGCCACGCTGCTCGCGCTGAGCCTGTTCATGAGCTTCGCGCCCAAGTTCGCGACGCTGGCCGACGTGCTGGCACGCCCCGCGCTGCGGCGTGCCTTCGGCGGGGGGCCGCGGGTGGCGGCGGGGGCCCTGCTCGAGATGCTGTTCTCGATGCTGATCGCGCCGATCTGCGCGCTGTCGGTCACGCTGTTCCTGTTCGGTCTGCCGTTCGGGCGGCAGGTGGGCTGGACGGCGCAGCACCGCGACGCCGGCGGCCTGCCGTTCGGGCCGACGGTGCGCAGGCTGTGGCCGCACACGGTGGCGGGGGTCGGGTTCGGCGTGTGGATCTGGGCGGTGGCGCCGGGCGCGCTCTGGATCGCCGCGCCCTTCCTGCTCGGCCTGGCAGGCGCCGTGCCGCTGGCCCTGGTCAGCGCCGAGCCGCGCGCCGGGCGGCGCCTGCGTGCCCTCGGCCTGTGCCTGATTCCCGAGGAAACCGCCCAAGTCCCGCGGCCGGACACCGCCCTCGGCGCCGAGGGCCTGGACCATGGCAGCCGCAGCGACCGCCGGCGCAGCGCGCTGGGCACGTCCCGATGAAGCGGACCCTCCGTGCGCTCGCGATCTGCCTCGCGGTCGCATCGACGGCCGGCCGCGCGGACGCGGGGACGGCCGCTCCGGACGCGGTGGCGGCCGGAGCGGACGCAGGGATGGCCCGCCCGGATGCCGGGGCCACGGCCGGCGTCGCGTTCGTCGACGCGAGCCGCCCCACCCGCTGCGCCGAAGAGGACAACGTCCACGTGCAGCTGATCGGCGAGGGCATCACGCGCTTCCGGATCGTCGCCGAACACCCGCCGTATGCCGCCACCATCGTCGAGGACAGCACGGCACCGGACTTCAGTCACTGCGACATGTCCGGCGATCCGCGCTTCGGCTTCACGCCGCGCACCGTCGTGCTGTACGAGGACACGGACATCCGCCTCGTCGGCCACGCGTTCGCGTCGTTCTGGCGCCCCGAGGTCGTCGGCTTCGAGGTCGGCGGCCGCACCGAGCAGGGGCTGCACCTGGTGCAACTGCTGCGCCGGCTGCCGGGACACGACGGCCGCGCCCCGACGCGCGACATCGAGATCCTGGTGGTCTATCCGTCCGACGGCTACTGGCGCCCGAAGCCGCTGCCGCCGCCCGGGCTGGCCGACAGTGCGTACGGCAACTCGTTCCTGTTCGGCCCCATCGAGGAGGACGGCCGGCCGCTCGTGCGCATCCGTCACATCCGCTTCGACCCCGCCGCCCTGCGCTTCGAGATCGCCTTCCGCGACGGTTCCCGCGGCACGCTCGACGTGCGCGCCGCCACGCACGAACGGCTGACACTCGCGCTGTCGCTCGATCTGCCCGCGCGCGCATCGCGGCCCTTCGCGGCGCTTCGCTCGATGTTCGTGACCCCCGCCCAGTCCGACGTGGCGATCGCACGCTGGCAGCCCCCCGCGGGCGAGGCCGTGACGCGACCGATCCTCGGCTTCGGCCGCTTCACCGCGCCGGCGGCGCGCTTCGGGCGACTCGTCCCGTCGCGGCACAACCTGAGCGCACCCGACGTCGTCTTCGAGGCATTCGAGACGGCACCGTCACGCTGACGCGCCGGCCGTTGCACACTGATCGACATGATGGCGCCCCGAGAACCGCACGACGTCCCGCCGCCCCCGGCGGCGGACGAGCCCGCCTGGCAGGCCGTGCTGCAGGCGCGGCGCGCACGCACGCGACCGCCCGGCCCGTCCGCGCTCGCCGATCTGTACGGCCCCCTGTGCGATGCGGATGCCGCGCACCCGTTCGCCGTCGCGCACCTGGCGCAGAGCCTCGACGGCCGCATCGCCACCACCGGCGGACTGTCGAAGTGGCTCAGCGGCGACGCGGACCTGCTGCATACGCATCGCATGCGCGCGCTGAGCGACGCGGTGGTGGTGGGCGTCAACACGGTGCTGCACGACGACCCCCAGCTGACGGTGCGGCGCTGCACCGGCCGCAATCCGGTGCGGGTGGTGATCGACCCCGACGGCCGGCTCGACGGCAGTCAGCGCGTGTTCCGGGACGGCGCGGCACCCACGCTGCTGCTGGTGGCGGCCGGGCGTGCGCACGACGGGGGCGCACGCCACGGCCACGCCGACGTGGTGCCGATCCCGCGGACCGGCGACACCCTCGACCCGATCGCCATCCGGGCGGCCCTCGCGCAGCGCGGCCTGACCTGGCTGTTCATCGAGGGCGGCGGCACGACCGTGTCGCGCTTCCTCGCGGCGGGGGCGCTCGATCGCCTGCAGGTGACGGTGGCGCCCGTGATCATCGGGTCGGGCCGGCCGGGCCTCGTGCTGCCCGAGATCAGCGACCTGCGCCACTGCCTGCGCCCGCGCACGCGACGCGTGACCCTGGGCGACGACACGATGTTCGAGTGCATCTTCCATGACTGAACAGGCGCGCGCGTTCTGGACGGAGGCGCCCGGCCGCGGCGCGGTGCGCACGCAGGCGCTGCCCGCCGTCACCGCGCACGACGTCCTGGTGCGCACACGGGCCAGCGCGATCAGCCGCGGCACCGAATCTCTGGTGTTCCGCGGACAGGTGCCCGAGAGCCAGTACGCGGCCATGCGCTGCCCCTTCCAGGAAGGCGACTTCCCGGGCCCGATCAAGTACGGGTACGCGTCGGTCGGCGTCGTCGACGCCGGACCGGACGCCCTGCGGGGGCGACGGGTGTTCTGCCTGCATCCCCACCAGGACCGCTACGTGGTGCCGGCCGACCGGGTGCACGTGCTGCCGGAGCACCTGCCCGATGCCCGCGCCACGCTCGCCGCGAACATGGAGACCGCGGTCAACGGGCTGTGGGACGCCGCGCCGCGCGTGGGCGATCGCGTCGCAGTGGTCGGCGCCGGTGTGGTGGGCTGCCTGGTCGCCGCACTGGCGGCACGCATGCCCGGCACGCGCGTCCAGCTCGTCGACGTCGACGCACGGCGTGCGGCCGTCGCGGCACGGCTCGGCTGCGACTTCGCACTGCCGGACCAGGCCCGTGCCGACGTCGACCTCGTCGTGCACGCGAGCGGTCATCCGGACGGGCTCGGCCTGGCGCTGACGCTGGCCGGCTTCGAGGCGACCGTGCTCGAGATGAGCTGGTACGGCACGCGCCCGGTCACCGTGCCGCTGGGCGAAGCCTTCCACGCGCGACGGCTGACGATCCGGTCGTCGCAGGTGGGCGCCGTCTCCGACGCCCGGCGCGCGCGCTGGTCGCACCGGCAGCGCATGGCGCTTGCGCTGGACCTGCTGGGCGATCCCGTGTTCGACGTGCTGCTGACCGGCACCAGCCCCTTCGACACGCTGCCCGACACCCTGGCGCGACTGTCGCAAGCGCCCGATGGCGCGCTGTGCCACGTGATCACCTATCCCTGACGTGCACTCGGCGGCCGAAGCCCTCACCACGTCCTCACTGAAGCCACGCGCGCCGCCCCCCACTCTTCGACGAAAGCACCGCCGCCATGTACACCCTTGCCGTCTCCGACCACATCATGATCGCGCACAGCTTCAGCGGCGCGATCTTCGGCCCCGCGCAGAAGCTGCACGGCGCGACCTATGGCGTCGAGGTCGAGTTCCGGCGCGCGTCGCTCGACGCGGACGGCCTGGTCTGCGACATCGGCCTTGCCCTGACCACGCTCAAGGACGTGCTGGGCGAACTCAACTATCGCAACCTGGACGAGCTGCCGGAACTGCGCGGCCGCAACACGACGACCGAATTCATGGCGGGCGAGATCTTCCGGCGCATGGCGCTGCGCGTCGCACAGGGTGCGGTCGGCCCGGGCACCGCCGGGGCGCTGACGTCCATGCGTGTGGTGCTGCGCGAGTCGCCGGTGGCCTGGGCCAGCTATGAAGGTCCGCTCGGCTGACACCCGCGTGGCCGGATTCGCCTTCGTCGTACCGGGCCGCCTCGACCAGTTCACCGGCGGCTACCTGTTCGACCGCCGGGTGGTCGACGGTGCGCGTGCGCGGGGCCGCTGCGTGCACGTGATCGAGCTGCCGGGCACGTTCCCCGATACCGACGACATCGCCCGCGCCGCGGCATCGGATGCGCTCGCCCGACTGCCCGACGCGCACGTCGTCGTGATCGACGGACTCGCGCTGCCCGCCTTCGCGCACTGCCTGGCTGCGCACGCGCACCGCCTGCGTCTGACCGGTCTGGTGCACCACCCGCTCGCCCTCGAGACCGGCCTGTCAGCCGAAGCATCGCAACGGGTCGCGCTGCTCGAGGCCCGCCTCTGGCGTCTGCTGCGCGGCGTGCTCTGCCCGAGCGCGCATACGGCACGTGCAGTCGCGGCCGCCGGCATCGAGACGGCGCGCATCGTGATCGCCCCGCCCGGCGTCGATCGCCCCGCGGCGGACCCTGGCACGCTGCAGACGGTGTCGGATGACCACGCGGCGTCGGATCATCATGCGGCGCCGGACGATCGGGCGGTGCCGCATGACCACGCGGCGCCGAAGGATCGGCCGGCGACGCGGCCGCCGACCGGGGCGCACGGCAACCACCCGCATGCCGTGCCGTCACCCGTGCGTCTGCTGACCATCGCCACCGTCACGCCGCGCAAGGGCCATCGGCTGCTGGTCGAGGCGCTGGCGCCGCTGGAAGATCTGGACTGGCGGCTCGACTGCATCGGCAGCCTGACGCGCGATCCGCAGACGACCGCGTCCGTGCGCGCGGCCATCGACGCCCATCGGCTCGGTGCACGCATCACGCTGTGCGGCGAGCTGCCGACGCAGGCCGTGACCGCCGCGCTGCGGGACGCGGACGTGTTCGTGCTGCCCTCGTTCCACGAGGGCTACGGCATGGTCTTCGCGGAGGCGCTGGCGCACGGGCTGCCGATCGTCGCCACCACGGCCGGCGCCATTCCCGACACCGTGCCCGGCGACACCGGGCTGCTCGTGCCCCCCGGTGACGTGCGTGCGCTGTCCGAGGCGCTGCGGCGCGTCGTCGAGGACACGGCGCTGCGGACACGGCTCGCCGCCGCTGCACGTCGGGCCGGGCGCAGGCTGCCCGACTGGCCCGCGGCCGTGGACCGCTGGCTCGCCGGCCTGGACGTCCTCGCCGGCCTGGATGGACTCGCCGGCGAAGACGCAAACGTCGGCGCAGATGGACGCGTCGGCCCGGATGGACTCGCCGGCCCGGACGGACACGCCCGCGCGGACGGACGTGTCCGCCCCGACGCGGGTGCCGCATGAACGGGTTCGACGCGCAGTGGCTGCGCCAGCGCGCGCCCTACGACGCGGCGGCACGCAGCCCGCGCCTTGCGGCGGACTTCGTGGCGGCACTCGGTCCGCGCACGTCGGCGACGCTGCGCCTGCTCGACCTCGCCGCCGGCACCGGCGCGAACTTCCGCGCGCTCGCGCCGCAGATCGTGCACGACCAGGACTGGCTGCTCGTCGACCACGACGCGACGCTGCTCGCGCGGCTGCCGGACGAGATCATGCAGTGGGCACGGCACGGCGGCCGGCGGTGCGAGGCACTGCGCGACGGCGTGCGGGTGCACGGCGACGCGGGGACGGTCTGGTGCGTGCGCACGCGCCAGCTCGACCTGGCCGGCGCGCTCGAGTCGCTCGACGCCGCGGCGTTCGACGGCATCACGACCACGGCCTTCCTCGATCTGGTGTCGCAGGCGTGGCTGGCGCGGCTCGCCGCGTGGCTGGTGGCGAGTGGCAGGCCGGTACTCGCGACGCTCACCGTCGACGGACGCCGCCTCTGGCAGCCCGCGTGCGCCGACGATGCGCTGATCGACGATGCGTTCCGTCGTCATCAGGCGGGGGACAAGGGCTTCGGACCCTCGCTGGGTCCGGACGCGACGCCAGCGCTGGCGGGGTGCCTGAGGGCACGGGGGTACGCGGTGGACACGGCCCCGGCCGACTGGCGGATCCCGGCCGACGACGCGGCGATGCTGCTCAGGATGGTCGACGAGGCGGCCGACGTCGCCCGCGAGACGATGCCCGCCGTCGCCGGGCGCGTGCACGACTGGCGTGCGCTGCGGCGCGATCAGGTCGCGCGCGCCGGCCTGACGCTGATCGTGGGCCACGCGGACCTGTTCGCCCGCGCGCCACGCGCGTCACCGGTGGTGCGCGCGTGACCCGCCCGGCCACGGCGCCGTGCGTCAGCCCTTCGGGATCATGTTCAGGTCTTCGAGGATCTTGCGCTCGTCCACCCACATGCGCTGCGCGAGCGCGAACCAGTCGGCGCCGCTGAGATAGGCGTCCTCGAGGTCATACGTCTCGAGATGACGGCGGTACGCCGGATCCGACAGCGCGCCCTTGAACGCGTCGTGGATCGTCTGCACCACCTTCGGGTCCATGCCCTTGGGGCCCACCAGGCCGATCGGGCTGCGCGCGATGTGGTCGATGCCGGACTCGACCGCGGTCGGCACGTTGGGCAGCCGCGGCATGCGTTTGGCCGTGAAGGCCATCAGCACCCGGCCCTTGCCCTGCTTCTCGATCTGCGCCCAGCCACCGTCGATCACCGCGTTGATGTGGCCGCCGACGAACGCCTGCAGCACTTCGGCCCCGCCCTTGAAGGGCACGTGGTTGAGGTCCGCGCCGGTCTTCTGCGCCAGGCGCATCGTCGCGGCGTGCCCCGTGCTGGCCGCACCGCTGGTGCCCACGCTGATCTTGCCGGGGTTGGCCTTGCCGTAGGCGATGAACTCGTCGTAGGTCTTCCACGGCGACGACTCGGGCACCACCAGCGCGAAGGTGTAGCCGGAGAAGCCCATGATGTAGGTGAGGTCCTTCAGCGGCTCGTACGGCACCTTCTGCATGTGCGGCACCTTGAACAGCGTGGCCGGGGCGATGGCGATCTGGTAGCCGTCCGGGGTCTTGGACTGGGCAACGATGCCCGACGCCAGCGTGCCGGCCGCCCCGGGCCGGTTCTCGACCAGCACCTGCTGGCCGAGCTTCTGGGAGACCACCGCGGACAGCGCACGCGCGATCGCGTCGGTGGCGCTGCCCGGCGGGAACGGCACGAGCAGCGAGATGGGCTTCGTCGGATACGCGCCCTGCGCGAATGCGCTGGCGGATGCGCCGAGACCGGCGGCCGCCGCGCCCAGTGCGGCACCGCGCAACAGCGTGCGGCGCAACGGGTCGGGCGAGTGCGGGGACAGGTCGTGCGTTCGATGCGGCATGGGCTTCTCCTCGGAGAATGACTGCTGGAGCCGCGGATTCTAGAGCACGCGGCCGGATCCTCACCACGCGTCGATGTTGGGCCGCTTGCGGCCCTCGCGCCTGGGCGCCGGCGGAAACGCGTCGAGCCCGCGCAGGATCCAGCGGCGCGACTCGGCCGGGTCGATCACGGCGTCGACGCTCAGGAACGGCGCGATGTTCAGCGCCTTGCCGTGCGCATACAGACCGTCGACCAGTTCCTGGAAGCGCTTCTGGCGCGCGACCGGATCGGCGATCGCCTCGAGCTCGTTGCGATACCCGAGCCGGATCTGGCCTTCGAATCCCATCGACCCGAACTCGCCGGTGGGCCACGACACCGTGAAGAACGACGACATGTGGAAGCTTCCGCCGGCCATCGCCATCGCCCCCAGTCCGTAGGCCTTGCGCAGCACGATCGTGAAGAACGGGACGGTGATGTTCGACGCCGTCACGAAGATGCGCGACGCGTGGCGGACCAGCGCCGTGCGCTCGGCGTCGGTGCCGACCATGATGCCGGGCGTGTCGCACAAGGACACGATCGGCAGGTCGAACGCATCGCACAGCTGGATGAAGCGGGTGAGCTTGTCGGATTCGTCGGCGCCGATCGCACCGGCCTGATGCTTGGGGTTGTTCGCGATCACGCCGATCGGGCGCCCTTCGATGCGCACCAGCGCGGTGACGATGCCCACACCGAACGCGGGCCGCAGCTCGAGCACCGAGTCGTCGTCGGCCAGCAGGTCCAGCACGCGCCGGATGTCGTAGGCCCGCGTGCGCCGCTCGGGGATCACGTCGCGCAGCCGTGCCTGGTCGGCGCACGTCCAGTCGGCCAGCGGCCCCTGAAAGTACGACAGGTATTTCTTCGCCTGGCGGACCGCCTCGGCCTCGTCGTCGACGAGGATGTCGACGACACCCGTCTCGGCATGCATGCGCGCCGGCCCCACCTCGTCGGGCTTCACCACGCCGAGGCCCGCGCCTTCGATCATCACCGGCCCGCCCATGCCGATCGACGCGTCGCGCGTCGCGATCACGACGTCGCACAGGCCGAGCAGCGCCGCATTGCCGGCGAAGCAGCGGCCCGACGCGATGCCGATCAGCGGCACCAGGCCGCTGAGCCGGCCGAAGTTCCAGAACGTCGGGTTGGCGAGGTTCACGCCGCCGATGTTGTCGGTGTCGGCCGGGCGGCCGCCACCCCCCTCGGTGAAGACCACCACCGGCAGGCGCGCGGACTCGGCGAGCTGGAACATCCGGTCGTGCTTCTTGTGGCCGATGAACCCCTGCGTGCCGGCGAAGACGGTGTAGTCGTAGGACGCCACCATGCAGCGGCTGCGCTCGGGCCCGAAGTGCGCACCGTTGACGCTCGCCAGCCCGTAGATGAAGCCGTCGGCCGGGCTGATGTCGAGCAGTTCGTCGTAGCTGAGCTTGCTGCGCTGACCGGCGACGGCCAGCGCGCCGTACTCGGCGAACGTGCCGGGATCGCACAGGTCCTCGAGGTTCTCGCGTGCGGTGCGCTGGCCGGTCTTGCGGCGCTTCGCGACGGCGGCCGGCCGCGCAGCGTCGAGCGTGCGCGCGTAGCGTGCGATCACGTCCTGCAGGTCGGTGCGGATCGCACCGGCCGGCGTCTCGACGTCCGCCTCCAGACGCGTGCCGTCGTCCGCGTCGTCGCGCTCGACGCGCACGATCGGCGCACCGGGCTCGAGCACCTGTGCGCGTTCCGACAGGATCTCGCGCACGATGCCTGCGTGCGGGGCCTCGACGACGTGCTCCATCTTCATCGCGTCGAGCACGGCCACCTGCTGACCGGTGCGCACGCGCTCGCCCACCGTCACGCTGATCTCCACCACCGAGCCGCGGGTGGGCGCGACGACGCAGTCCGGATCGACCGCGTGCGCGGCGCCGGCCGCGCGGCGCAGTGCGGCGTCGGACCCGCTCCCCTGCCCCGCGCCCGCGCCGACGCCGGTCCCCGCGCCCGACGGCGCCGGCTCGAAGTACCGCCGGCGGTGCCGGCCGTCGTCGTGCGCGGCGAGTTCGGCGAGGTGCTCGTCGACGAAGCGCGTGGTGACGGCGCCGGCACGGAACACCGGATGCCGCAGCAGGTTCTGCAGGAAGCCGATGTTCGTGGCCACCCCCGCGATGCGGCACTCGGACAGCGCGCGATAGGCGCGATCGACCACGTCCTCGAACCGCGTCGACGGGTGATGCACGATCAGCTTGGCGAGCAGCGCGTCGAAGCGCTGGCTCGGTGCAAAGCCGCTGTAGCCGAACGTGTCGACGCGGATGCCGGGGCCGCTGGGCAGGTCGAACACGGTGAGCGTGCCCGGCGCGCCGTCGGCGCCCGCCGCGCCCGGGGCGGCGCCCGTTGCACCCACGGCAGGACCCGGTGCCTCCATGTTGATGCGCAGCTGCAGTGCCATGCCGCGCGGCGTGGGCAGGTGATCCGGATGCAGGCCGACGTCGGCGAGCGTCGCCCCCTGCGCCAGCCGGATCTGGCACTGCACGAGATCGACGCCCATCACCGCCTCGGTGACGGTGTGCTCGACCTGGATGCGCGGGTTGGCCTCCATGAACACGAAGCGGTCGGTGTCGGCATCGACGAGGAATTCGAAGGTGCCGACACCGCGATACGCGACCGCGCCGGCCATGCGGGTGGCCGCCTGCGCGAGCTGCATGCGCATCGCCTGCGACAGCGACGGGCTCGGTGCGATCTCGACGATCTTCTGGTGGCGACGCTGCACGCTGCAGTCCCGCTCGCCGAGCGCGACGACCGTGCGTCCGTCCCCGACGATCTGCACCTCGATGTGGCGCGCATGCCGGATCAGCGCTTCCACGTAGACCTCGTCGCGCCCGAACGCGGCACGTGCCTCCGAGCGGCACCGCGCATAG
>JAKOZZ010000204.1 GCA_029779755.1 Pseudomonadota bacterium | reverse complement strand
GCGCAGTTCGGACCGCACCCTGGGCAGGGACGCCACGGCGGGGCGGTGCGGCATGCGGGGGGGGCGCAGCCCCCACAGCAGTGCTCGATGCAGCAGCGGCCGCACGAGCCGTGCGGCTGCGCTCGCGAGCGCGGGGCCTCGGTGTCGCGTGGCGGTGCCCAACGCGACGACGGCCGCGTCGGCATCGCGCGTCACCGTCGTGTCCGTGTGGCGGGCCTCGACGGTGTCCGTGCAGCGGGCCTCGCGGGCGTGGCGGTTCAAAGCGCGTCCAGCGGAATCTTCACATAGCGCACGCCGTTCGACTCCCTGGCTGGCAGGTGCCCGGCCCGCATGTTCACCTGCACCGCGGGCAACATCAGTGCGGGCATCTTCAGCGTGGCGTCGCGTGCGCGGCGCATCGCCACGAACTCGGCCTCGGACACGCCGTCGCGGATGTGCACGTTGGCGGCGCGCTGCTGCGCAACGGTGGTCACGTGCTCCACCGGACGGCCGCCGGGCGCATAGTCGTGACACAGGTAGAGCCGTGTGTGCGGCGGCAGTGCGAGCACCCTGCGCACCGACCGGTACAGCGCGCCGGCATCTCCACCGGGAAAATCGCAGCGTGCGGTGCCGTAGTCCGGCATGAACAGGGTGTCGCCGACGAAGGCCGCCCGCGCATCCCCGTCCTCCACCACGTAGGTCACGCAGGCCGGTGTGTGTCCCGGTGTGTGCCACGCGGTGACCGGCAGGCTGCCGATCTCGAAGCGGTCGCCGTCCTCGAACAGCCGGTCGAACTGGCTGCCGTCCCGTGCGAACGAACCGTCGGCATTGAACAGCGCGCCGAAGGTCTGCTGCACGGTGGTGATGTGCGCGCCGATGGCGATGCGTCCCCCCAGGGCGTGCTGCAGGTAGGGCGCGGCCGACAGGTGATCGGCGTGCACGTGGGTCTCCAGAATCCACTGCACGGTGGCGCCGAGCGCACGCACACGCCCGATCAGCCGGTCGGCGCCGGCCGTCGCGGTGCGGCCGGCGGCGGCGTCGTAGTCGAGCACGCTGTCGACGATCGCGCACATTCCGCTCGACCGGTCGAGCACGATGTGGCTGAAGGTCGAGGTGTTCTCGTCGAACAGCGATTCGACGAGCAGACGGGCAGGTTCGTTCATGTTGGGCGGTCCACGACTGAGGGGCACGCACGACGCGGCACGCGTCCGTCAAGGACCGGGCACGCATCGAGTCATGATTATACCCAATGGGGTATCATGAGGGGTCAGTGCATCGCATGAGGTACGCACCATGGCAAAGAAGTCCGACACCTCGAAGCCCTCCGGCCGTTCGAATCCCGCCAGACGGTCCGTCCACGTCCCCAACATCGGGATCGGCGACAAGGACCGCCAGGCCATCGCCGATGGGCTGGCGCGTCTGCTGGCCGACACGTACACGCTGTATCTGACCACGCACAACTTCCACTGGAACGTGACCGGGCCGATGTTCAACTCGCTGCACGCGATGTTCATGCTGCAGTACACCGAGCTGTGGAATGCCGTCGATCCGATCGCCGAGCGCATCCGGTCGCTCGGACACGCGGCGCCCGGGTCGTATGCGCAGTTCTCGAAGCTGAGCTCGCTGAAGGATGCGCCTGCCGTGCCGCCCAGGGCGATGGCGATGGTGGCCCTGCTGGCCGACGGCCACGAGGCCGTCGCGCGCACCGCCCGGTCGGTGTTTCCGCTGGCCGACGCGGCGAACGATCAGCCGACCGCCGATCTGCTCACGCAGCGCATGGACGTGCACGAGAAGACGGCATGGATGCTGCGCGTGCTGCTGGAGGACTGAACGTCCGAGTTCAGTGCCCTGGCCGCACCACCGGCCAGTTGCGACGCGTCCACTCGGACATGCCGCCCTCGACGTAACGCACGTGGCCGTAGCCGTGCTGCCGCAGCGCCTTGAGCGTCGCGGCAGAACGGTTCTGTGTGTTGCAGATCAGCAGCACGGGCCGTGACGGGTCGGTCGGGATCTCGGCGAGCCGCTGGCGCAACTGCGACATCGGCAGCAGACGCGCGCCGGAGGCCACGCCCCGCGCGTGCTCCTCCGGTTCGCGGATGTCGATGACGATCGCACGCGTCGATGCGAGGGCGTCGCGTGCGGCTTCGAGGGGCACGGAATCGTCGGCGCGTGCGCGCGCGCCGACTGCGCCGAGCAGTCCTGCGGCGATCGTGTGCAGGGCCATCCGCCGGGGGGCGGACATCGGAATGCGGTCGGGTGCGCTGGACATGAGGGGGGACGTGGTCGAAAGCGCCATTGTCGCCGACACGCCGGGTCCGCAGTTCAGGCGTGCGCTGACGCCCACGTGCGCTGCGCACCGGACGCCGCCGTGCGACCCTGCGACGTGCCGGTGGCGGTGCCCCCCTCCAGTCGGAAGACGTCCATCAGTGCAGACAGGGCTGCCGCCTGGGCCTTCATGCTGTCGGCCGCGGCAGCGGCCTCCTCGACGAGCGCCGCGTTTTGCTGCGTGACGTGATCCAGTTGGGCGACCGCGTGGCTCACCTGCCCGATCCCGGTCGCCTGTTCGTCGGCGGCATGCGACATCTCGCCGATCATCTGGCTCACGCGCTGCACCTGAGCGACGATCGCCTCCATCGAGGCGCCGGTCTCGTCGACGAGGCGTGCGCCGGCGTCCACCTTCTGCACGCTGCCGCCGATCAGGGCCTTGATCTCCCGGGCCGCTTCGGCCGAGCGTCCCGCCAGACTGCGGACCTCGCTGGCCACGACGGCGAAGCCACGCCCCTGTTCGCCGGCGCGCGCCGCCTCCACGGCGGCATTGAGCGCGAGGATGTTGGTCTGGAACGCGATGCCGTCGATCACGCCGATGATCTCGGCGATCTGCTTGGACGAGGCGGCGATGTCACGCATGGTGTCGACCACCTGGCCCACCATCGCGCCGCCGTGTGCCGCTGCCGCCGAAGCGCTTGCAGCCAGCTGGTTCGCCTGTCCGGCCGTCTGCGCGGTGTTTCGCACGGTGCCCGACAGCTGCTCCATCGAGGAAGCGGTCTGCTGCAGATTGCTGGCCTGTTCCTCGGTGCGTTGACTCAGGTCGGCGTTGCCCATGGCGATCTGCGCCGAGCTCGTCGCGATGCTGTCGCTGGCGGCGCGCACCTGCCGGATCGTGTCGGTCAGGCTTGCGTTCATGCGTGCGAGTGCGTGCAGCACGCGGCTGAACTCGTCGCGCCCCTCTGGCGCCTCGATCGTGGTGTCGAGCCGGCCGTCCGCTGCCGCCTCGGCCAGCGCCACCGCGCGCGCCATCGGCCCCTTCATGCTGCGGACGACCAGCACGCCGTACAAGAGAGTCAGCATCACCGTGACGCCGCATGCGGCCATCATGATCGACCCCGTGAGGCCGATCGCGGCCACCGCGGCGTCGGCCCGTGTGCGGGCGCTGGACTGCGTCGATTCGACCACCTTCGTGACGGCGCCGATCAGGCGTTTCGCCAGGGCGGCGCCCTCGGCCCGTGTGCGTTCGGCCGCTTCGTCCGCCTTGCCTTCGCGCATCAGCTGCACGGTCTGGCGGCGGAACGTCTGCCACGCGTCGAGTGCCGTGCGCACCGCATCGACGTCAGCGGCCGCGACCGCCCCCGTGCTGCGCACGACCGCGAGGTCGTCGTCGATCGACTTCTCCAGGGCCGGAATCGACGACACGGCTGCGTCCAGCGCCTGCGGGGTCTTCGACAGGGCCACGTCCTTCATCGCGCGGTGGATGCGGATGACGTCGCCGTCGATCGCCTGCATGCGGCTGCTGGCCGCGAAGTCGGCATCCAGCAGTGTCCGCACGGCGGCGCTGGAGCGCGACCCCTGGACCACGGACAGGCCGGTGAGGGCGATCAGCAGGGTGATTGCGAGTGCGAAGCCGGACGCGACGCGCCCGCCGACCGACATCTGGTGGATGAAGCGCATGGGAGCTCCCATCGAAACGAGTGCGCCGATCTTCCCTCGTTGCGGCGGATGCAAGCCCCGGAAAAGGCGCCCGATCCGCGTGCAGTTCCTGCACTTTGCCGACCGGTCGGGGCGACGTCGACGCTCACGACAGCGCTCGTGCGGCGACGATCGACTTGGTCACGCGCCCCGACGCGACGATCCGGCCCTCGACCTCGGCGGTCGCCTCCAGGAAGGCGAGGGTGCGTCCAAGCCGCAGCACGCGTGCCGACAGGCGGCACACCGCACCGGCCGGTACCGGCCGCATCACCGACACGTAGAGGTCGTGCGTGACCGCGTGCTGCGACGCGTCGAGCGCGGGCAGCAGCGCCAGCATGCACACGGCGTCGGTGAGCGCGTACAGCACGCCTCCGTGCACGCCACCGAAGGCCAGCGTCGCGGGCGTCGCGACGAAGTGCGCGCGGGCGACGCCATCATCGACGCCGTCGAAGACCAGGCCCAGGTGACGGTTCAGCGGCACGTCGAGGATGGCGCGGGTGCGCGTCTGCAGGTCGGTCGGGTCCATCGGTGTGCTGGGGGTCATCGGGGGGAGGCGTCCAGGGGTGGAGGTCACGTCGGGCGCGTCCGCTTCGGCGCGCATCATTTCACGGCGAGGCGGCGCGCGAGCTTGTGCAGGTTGCTGGGGTCGATCTCGAGCAGGCGCGCGGCGGCGGACCAGTTGCCTCGCGTGCGCTGCAGCGCGCGCCGGATGCACGCGCGCTGGGCGGCCTCGGTGATCTGGCGCAGGCTGCCGCCGTCGATCGTCAGGCGCTCGGGGTCGGATCCGTCCCCGCCGGCCGAGTGCGGGTCGTCGCCCCCATCCGCGGCCGCGGCGGTCTCGAGGCTGCCGCCCGCCGGGTCGAGTCCCAGCTGCCGGACGCTCAAGGTGACGAGGTGGTGCCGGTCCTCCAGGGCGCCGGCCGCGCGCAGCGCGGCGCGCCCGATCACGTGCTCGAGTTCGCGCACGTTGCCCGGCCACGCATAGGCGAGCATCGCACGTTCGGCGTCGGCGTCCAGCCGCAGGCTGCGCAGCCCGAGGCGTGCCCGGTTGATCTCGAGGAAGCGCCCGGCCAGCGGCAGCACGTCTTCGCGGTGTTCGCGCAGCGGCGGGATGGGCAGCGGGTACACGGACAGGCGGTGATACAGGTCGGCGCGGAACAGTCCGTCGCGCACGGCGGCGCGCAGATCGCGATTGGTGGCTGCGATGAAGCGGACGTCGACCTTGCGCGGGCGGTCGGAGCCGAGCCGCTGGATCTCACCGTTCTGCAGCGTGCGCAGCAGCTTGGCCTGCATGGGCAGCGACAGCTCGCCGATCTCGTCGAGGAACAGGGTGCCGCCCTGCGCCGCCTCCACGCGTCCCGCACGCTCGCTGGTCGCGCCCGAGAACGCGCCGCGCACGTGGCCGAACAGCTCGCTCTCGGCCAGGGTTTCGGGCAGGGCCGCGCAGTTCACCAGCACCAGCGGACGGTCGCGGCGTGCCGACAACCGGTGCAGCCGCCGCGCGAACAGCTCCTTGCCCACGCCCGTCTCGCCCAGCAGCAGCACGGGCAGATCGCTCTCGGCCACCACCCGGCTTTCGGACAGCAGCTGGCGCATGGTCGCACTGTGCGCGACGATGTCCAGCGCGTCGTCGGCATCGGACAACGGCGCGTGGTCTTCCTGCGCGCGGGCGGCCGTCACGCGCGACTGCCGCAGGGCCTGGTTCTCGCGTTCGAGGCGGGTGACCCGCACGGCGGCCTCGACCAGCACGGCGACCCGGGCGAGCCGTGCGCGCGCCGTCGCATCGAAGCGCCCGCGGGTCAGGCCATCCAGCGTCAATGCGCCCCAGGGCCGGCCGTCCTGGCTCAGGCGGATGCCCATGCAGTCGTGCACCGGAAGCGGCTGACCCTGTCGGACCTCGATCAGGCCGTCGTAGGGGTCCGGCAGATGGCTGTCGTGCTCGAACACGAC
>JAKOZZ010000213.1 GCA_029779755.1 Pseudomonadota bacterium | reverse complement strand
CTGTCCGCAGCGGCGACGGCACAGACGGCCGATCCGAAGAACAGCGGCTACGTCATCAGCCCGAACAACGAAGTCGTCAAGAGCGGTGCCGGCCTGTGCTGGCGCACCGGCTACTTCGCCCCCGCGCATGCGATCAAGGGTTGCGACGATGACCTGCTGCCGAAGTCGGCCGCTCCGGCTGCTCCGGCCTCCCCGATGGCGCCGGCGCCGGCGCGTCCCGCTCCGGCACCTGCGTCCCCGGCTGCTCGCCCGGCCGCTGCCGCCCCGGCCGCGCCCACCAGCGAGAAGGTCACCTTCGCCGCCGACGCATTCTTCGACTTCGACAAGTCGGTGCTGAAGCCCGAAGGCAAGGCGAAGCTGGACGAACTGACCGGCAAGCTGAAGGACATCACCCTGGAAGTCATCATCGCCGTCGGCCACACCGACAGCGTGGGCTCGGACGCCTACAACCAGCGCCTGTCGGTCAAGCGCTCGGAAGCCGTCAAGGCCTACCTGGTGAGCAAGGGCATCGAAGCCAACCGCGTCTACACCGAAGGCAAGGGCGAGAAGCAGCCCGCCGCCGACAACAAGACTGCCGCTGGCCGCGCGAAGAACCGTCGCGTCGAGATCGAAGTCGTGGGCACCCGCCCCCGTCGCTGATCTCCTCGGCGATCCGGGCCGGCTCCAGCCGGCCCGCTTCGGGAAGCCCCGCCGCGTGCGGGGCTTTTTTATTGCGCGCGGCGACTACAATCCCCGCTGTTGCAGTCCCCAGGACCCGAATGCCGATGGCCACCGAATCCGCTGCCCGCAGCACCAACGTCGATCCCGCCGAACTCGAGAAGTTCCAGGCACTGGCCGCCCGGTGGTGGGATCCCGGCTCCGAATTCCGCCCGCTGCACGAGATCAACCCGCTGCGCCTGCACTGGATCGACGGCCTCGCGCCGATGGCCGGCAAGCGGGTGCTCGACGTCGGCTGCGGCGGCGGCATCCTGGCCGAGGCGATGGCCGGCCTGGGCGCCGACGTGACCGGCATCGACCTGGCCGAGAAGTCGCTGAAGGTGGCCGAACTGCACTGCCTGGAGAGCGGCGCCGACGTTCGCTACGAGCGGATCGCGGCCGAGGAGCTCGCCGCGCGCGAACCGGCGGCGTTCGACATCGTCACCTGCATGGAGATGCTCGAACACGTGCCGGACCCGGCGTCGAGCATCGATGCCTGCGCGCGTCTGGTGCGCCCGGGCGGGCACGTGTTCTTCTCCACGATCAACCGCAACCCGAAGTCGTACCTGTTCGCGATCATCGGCGCCGAATACGTGCTCAAGCTGCTGCCGCGCGGCACGCACGCCTTCGACAAGTTCATCCGCCCGTCCGAGCTGGTGTCCCACGCCCGCCACAGCGGACTCGAGCCGGTGCGCATGACGGGCATGACCTACAACCCGGTCTCGCGGCAATACCGTCTGGTCGAGGACGACCTGTCGGTCAACTACCTCGTGGCCTTCCGCAAATCGTGACCGAACGCGCCATCCCACCGTTGCCGACGCTGCAGGCCGTCTTCTTCGACCTCGACGGCACGCTGGCCGACACCGCGGCCGACCTCGCCGCGCCCGTCAATGCCATGCGCATCGAGCGCGGACTGCCCGCCCTCCCGCTGGAGCTGCTGCGCCCCTTCGCCTCGGCCGGCGCGCGCGGTCTGCTCGGCCGCGGCCTGGGCATCGACAAGGACGATCCGCGCTTTCCCGCGCTGCGCGACGAGTTCCTGGCCCGCTACGAGCAGGCGATGTGCGTGCACACGCGCCTGTTCGACGGCATGACTGGTGTGGTGGAGGCCATCGAGCGCGCCGGCATTCCGTGGGGCGTGGTCAGCAACAAGGTCGAGCGCTACGTGCGCCCGATCATGGCGCACCTGGGCGTGCTCGACCGGGCGGTGACGGCGATCGGCGGCGACACCACTGCGTTCACCAAACCCCACCCGGAACCGCTGCTGCACGCCGCCCGCCTGGCCGGCGTCGATCCGTCGGCCTGCGTGTACGTCGGCGACGACCTGCGCGACATCGAGGCCGGCCGCGCGGCCGGCATGCGCACGGTGGCGGCCGCCTACGGATTCTGCGGCGACGTGCTGCCCCCCGAGCAATGGGGCGCCGACCTGCTGGTGCACACGCCCGACGCCATGCTGCCGTGGCTGGCACTGCCGGCCGCACCAGGCATCACATAGAATCGCGGCCACACGGCGGCCGCGCGCCGCCCATACGCCCGCCGTGCGCCGGCCGCACACGCACGGCCCGACTTCCCAAAGCACACCAGGAGACCTCGATGATCGCAGCCGCAACCCGTGCAGCACGCTGGCTTGCACGACTGCTGGCCGGTACGGCGCTCTGCGTCGCCGCGGGGGGCGCGAGCGCCCAGATCGACACCCTGAAGGTGATGATCGGCGCCAACCCGGGCGGCGGGTTCGACCAGACCGGGCGCACGCTGGGCGCGGCCATGGTCGCGTCGGGCGTGGCGCGCAACGCCACCTACGAGAACAAGGGCGGCGCCGGTGGCACGATCGGCCTGGCGCAGTTCGTCAACACCGACAAGGGCAACCCGTCGGCCCTGATCGTGACCGGTGCGGTGATGGTCGGCGCCATCGAGACGAACAAGCCGCCGGTCACCCTGCGCAACGCGACGCCCATCGCACGGCTGTTCGCCGACACGATGATCCTGGTGGTGCCTGCCGCGTCGCCGATCCAGTCGCTGAAGGACCTGCTCGACCGGTTCAAGGCGAACCCGGGTGCCGTCTCCTGGGGCGGCGGCTCGCGCGGGTCGGTCGACCACATCATGGTCGGACTGATCGCCAAGGAGATCGGAGTCGACCCCACCCGCATCAACTACGTCCCGTTCGCCGGCGGCGGCGAAGCCAAGGCGGCGATCCTCGGCGGTCACGTCACGGTCGGCGTGGCCGGCGTCTCCGAGTTCGCGGCCGACGTCGAGGCCGGCCGCATGCGGGCGCTGGGCATCTCGTCCAGCTTCAAGCTGCGCAATTTCAGCACCTTCAAGGAACAGGGCGTCAACGTCGAGATCTACAACTGGCGCGGCGTCTACGGCGCGCCCGGCATCACGCCCGCGCAGCAGAAGGCGCTGATCGACGCCGTGGTGAAGGCCACCGAGCATCCCAGCTGGAAAGAGGCGCTACGCAAGAATGACTGGGGTCCGTTCCTGCTGACCGGCGACGACTTCGGACGCTTCGTTGCGGCCGAGTCGGCGCGTCTGGGCGGCATCCTGCGCGAGATCGGCGTCGCGAAGTGACGCGCCCGCACCTCGCGGCGGGCCTGGCGGCCGCGGCGGCCGCGGCCTTCATGGGTGCCGGCCTGCCGTTCCTCGATTCGAGCGGTGGATACGCCGGGCTGTCGCCGCGCTTCCTGCCGTCGCTGGTGACCGCGGCGCTGGCGGTGTGCGCACTGCTGCTGCTGCGGCGCGGCTCGGTGCCCGAGCATTGCGACGACGCGGCCACCGCGGTGGCGCCGCACGAAGGCCTGCCGCGGCTGGGCTGGGTGGCCGGCGGCCTGCTGCTGCACATGGCCCTGATCGGATCGATCGGCTTCGTGCTGGCAGGTGCGCTGCTGATGGCGTGCGTCGCTCGCGGGTACGGCAGCCGGCGGCCGCTGCGCGACGTCGCGGCCGGGCTGGCCGTCACGATCCCGATCTGGCTGCTCTTCACCCAGGCGCTGGGCTTGTCACTGCCTCTGCTGCCGCTGCTGAAGCACTGAACGCGCGATGGGCGACCCGCTTTCCGCACTGGCAGCCGGCTTCGCCGCCGCGCTCACCCCCGTCAACCTCCTGTGGGCCTTCGTCGGGTGCTTCACCGGCACCGCGATCGGCGTGCTGCCGGGCATCGGGCCGGCACTCACCGTGGCCATGCTGCTGCCGCTCACGGCCAAGGTGGATCCGGCGTCCGCGCTGATCCTGTTCTCGGGGATCTACTACGGCGCGATGTTCGGCGGATCGACCACGTCCATCCTGATGAACACGCCGGGCGAGTCGGCGACGATGATCACCGCGATGGAAGGCAACACGATGGCGCGCAATGGGCGCGCGGGTCCGGCGCTGGCGACGGCGGCGATCGGCTCCTTCGTCGCGGGCACGATCGCCACGGTGCTGCTGTCGCTGGTCGCCCCTGCCGCGGCCGACTTCGCGCTGCGCTTCGGGCCGGCCGAATACTTCACGATCATGGTGCTGGCCTTCACCACGGTGTCGGCCGTGCTGGGCGCATCGGCCCTGCGCGGCATGACCAGCCTGTTCCTGGGGCTCGCGATCGGACTGGTGGGCATCGACCAGAACTCCGGCCAGACCCGCTATGCGCTGGGCATCGCCGAGCTGTACGACGGCATCGACATCGTCGTCGTGGCGGTCGGGCTGTTCGCGGTCGGCGAGGCGCTCTACAACGTGCTCTACCTGCAGCCGGCGGGCACGATGAACCGCATGAGCCAGGTCAGTATGACCCGCGCCGACTGGCGGCGGTCACTGCCCGCGTGGCTGCGTGGCGCGCTGATCGGCTTTCCCTTCGGGCTGATCCCCGCGGGCGGCGCCGAGATCCCCACCTTCCTGTCCTACGCGGCCGAGAAGAAGCTGTCGAAGCACCCGGACGCGTTCTCCTCCAACGGGGGACCCGGCGCCATCGAGGGGGTGGCGGGTCCCGAAGCCGCCAACAACGCCGCCGTGACGGCGGCGCTGGCGCCGCTGCTCACGCTGGGCATTCCGGTGTCGGCCACCACCGCGCTGCTGCTGGCCGCGTTCCAGAACTACAACCTGCAACCCGGCCCCACGCTCATGCAGGGGTCGGCCGGCCTGGTCTGGACACTGATCGCGTCGCTCTACATCGGCAACGTGATGCTGCTGGTGCTGAACCTGCCGCTGGTGGGGATCTGGGTGCGCATCCTGCGCATTCCGCCGCCGCTGCTGTACGGCGGGATCCTGATCTTCGCCACCCTGGGCGCCTATTCGCTGCGTCAGTCGTGGTTCGACCTGCTGCTGCTGTTCGCCATCGGCCTGCTCGGCCTGGGCATGCGTCGCTTCGACTTCCCTGCCGCACCGGTGCTGGTGGGCATGATCCTCGGGCCGATGGCCGAGAAGCAGCTGCGCAACGCACTGTCGATCAGCCAGGGCGACTGGAGCGTGTTCGTCACACGCCCGATCAGTCTGTCGGTGCTGCTGCTGACCGCGGCCGTGCTGGTGGTGCCGCGGGTGATGCGGCGCAGGGCGGCGGCCGTGCCGCGCTGACCCTGCACCGCGCGACTGCCGTGCGGCCGTGCAGCCGCCGGGGCAGCCGTGCGGCCGCCGGATCAGCGACCGAAATCGCGCGCGGGACGCCCGAAGCGCGGGCCCTGCCCGGCGCGATCGCCGGCCGGACGCGCACCGCGGTCGCCGAAGCCGCCACCGCGCGGCCCGAAGCCCTTGCCGGCGGGCCGGCCGAAGCCGTTGCCGCGATCGCCGAAGCCGTTGCCGCGATCACCGAAGGTGTTGCCACGGTCACCGAACCCCGCGTTGCCGCGGTCGGCGTACGCGTTGCCGCGATCGCCGAAGCCCCCGCTGCGGTCACCGAAGCTCTTGCCGCGATCGGCCTGGCCGTCCTGCCGACCGCCGAAGCCGGTGCGCGCGGCGAATCCCGAACCGCGCGGCTGCGCGTCACCGCGGTCGAAGCGCGGCGCCGGGCCGTCGAAGCGCTGTGCGGCCGCATCGAACCGCGCCCGCGGCGCATCGCCACGCGGCGCGCCTTCGTAGCGGCGCTCCGCGAAGCCGGCACGCTCGTGCGGCACTTCCTGACGCGTGCCGAAGCCACCCGCGGGCGCATCGCCCGTCGGTGCACGGCCGCCAAAGCCCTGCCCGCGGGCACCGTGACCGTCGCCCCAGCTGCGGCCGCCCCGCGGCCCCGCGCCCGGCTTGCCGCCGTGGCGCTTGCCGCCCGGCCGGCCACCGCCGAACCCGCGACGCTCTTCCGGACGGAACCGCGCTTCGAGGCCTTCGATCTCGCTGACCTGCACCGGGCCGCCGATGAAGCGCTCGATCCGGCGCAGCACGAACACGTCATCGCGGCCGACGAACGAGATCGCCTGGCCCGACGCACCGGCGCGGCCGGTGCGGCCGATGCGGTGCACGTAGTCCTCGGCGAAGCGCGGCAGGTCGAAGTTGAAGACGTGCGAGATGGCGGCCACGTCGATGCCGCGCGCGGCCACGTCGGTGGCCACCAGCACGCGGCAGTCGCCGTTGCGCAGGCGGTTGAGCGTGCGGTTGCGCTCGCGCTGCTGCAGGTCACCATGCAGCGGCAGCGCGGGCATGCCGGCATCGCCCAGGTCGCGCGCGAGCTGCTCGGCGTCGCGCTTGGTGGCGGTGAACACGATGGCCTGCGCGATCGCGGCGTCGTTCAGGCAGTGCTGCAGCAGGCTGCGCTTGTGGTCCAGGTCGTCGACGTAGATCACGTGCTGGTCGATCGACTCGTTCGACGCCACCTGATGCTCAACCTCCAGCCAGTGCGGATCGCGCAGCAGCTGGCCGGCAAGCTCGCGCACGCTGCGCGACACCGTGGCCGTGAAGCAGACGGTCTGGCGCTCCGGCGAGATCGCACCGGCGATCGCGAACACGTCTTCGGAAAAGCCCATGTCCAGCATGCGATCGGCCTCGTCGAGCACGAGCACGTCGACGCGCGACAGGTCGATGCGGCCGGCCTTCATCTGGTCCATCAGGCGGCCAGGCGTCGCCACGAGGATCTCGTGCGGCGCGGACAGCAGCTTGTTCTGCGTGTAGTACGACTCGCCGCCCGTGATGCACACGGTGGTCGTGCGCTGCAGCCCGGCCGAGAACGACTGGGCGGCCTTCGCCACCTGCTGGGCCAGCTCGCGCGTGGGCGTCAGCACCAGCACGCGCGGGCCGCGGCCGCGGCGACCTTCGGTGGTGGAGATGCGCAGCAGTGCCGGCAGCATGAAGGCGGCCGTCTTGCCGGTGCCGGTGGGCGCCGAGGCGATCAGGTCACGGCCCTCGAGCAGCACCGGGATGGCCTCGGACTGCACCGGGGTGGGCGCCGTGATCCCGAGGCGGTTCAGCGTGGTGACGAAGGGCGCACCGATGCCCAGCGCCTCGAAGGGATTGCCCTCGGACGCAGCAGGCGACGAAGCGTCGTTCGAAGACGGCGCCGTCGATGCGTCGGACGGGGACACGGCAGCGAGGGCGCGATCGGAGACGTTCGCGTCGGTGTCGAGATGGGAAACGGGAAATGCGGCAGCTGATGTCATCAGACATTCCTGTGGGTTCGGGCGACGCGTCACGTCTCGGCAGGCACGCGAAGCCGGATCGGGTTGGCACATTGCACAAGCATCGATGCCAACCAACGATCGTCGAACAGGAATTGCTGCGACAGGAGGGCTAGAGATCGATGACAGTCGTCGGTCGCGCCATGAAGCGCACCACGACAGCCGAGACAAGCCCAATATTATTGCACAGCAGCAAACCCGCGTCCAGCGCATATCGGCCGACACGCGCCGACATCCGCCTCACGACCCGCGACTCGACTATGCTGTCGAAGCCGGTTCGGGGCGCCGGCGCACCCTTCGGCGTCCCGCATCCGTCCGCACGCCTCCCCGTGAAAGGAAGTGTCCGATGCACCGCACCCTCGCGATTCGCACGCCACACGCGCCGCGCCCGACGCGCCGCCGCGCCGCCGCCCTGGCGATCCTGACGGCCCTCGCGCCGCTGACCCTGGTGTCGCCCGCGCACGCCCAGGAGGACTATCCCGCGCGCCCCGTCACCCTGCTGGTGCCGTTCCCGCCCGGCGGCGTGGCCGACACCGTCGCCCGGCCAGTGGCCGAAGCCCTCGGTCGGATCCTGAAGCAGCCGGTGGTGGTGGAGAACCGCGCGGGCGCGGGCGGCGGCGTGGGCATGTCGCAGGCCGCGAAGGCGAAGCCCGACGGGTACACGCTGCTGCTCGCGCTGTCGTCGATCACGATCCTCCCCGAGGCCGACAAGGTGCTCGGCCGCGCGCCGATGTACCAGCTGAACCAGTTGCGCCCGATCGCGCGCTTCACCGCCGACCCGACCGTGCTGGTGGTGCGCGCCGACAGCCCCTGGAAGACCTATGCCGAATTCGCCGCGTACGCCCGCGCCCGGCCCGGTGCGCTGACCTTCGGCTCGTCGGGCACCTACGGCACGATGCACGTGCCGATGGAGATGCTCGAGGCGGCCAGCGGCACCTTCATGGTTCATGTGCCCTACACCGGCGCGGGCCCGGCCGTGGTGGGGCTGCTGGGCAGCCAGGTGGACTCGCTCGCCACCGGCCCGGCAACCATCGTGCAGCACGTCCGGTCGGGCCGCCTGCGGGCCCTCGCGCACTGGGGCGAAGGCCGCCTGGCCGCCCTGCCCGAGGTCCCCAGCCTGAAGGCGCTGGGCGTGCCGGTGTCCTTCGCGCAATGGGCTGGACTGTTCGTGCCGGCGGGCACGCCGGAGCCGGTCGTGCTGAAGCTGCGCGAGGCCGCCCGGCAGGCGGCCTCCGACGCCCGCGTGACGCAGACGATCGGCACGGCGGGCAGCCCCATCCAGTACCTGGACCAGCCCGAGTTCGAGAAGTACGTCCAGGCCGAGAGCCGCGTGATGGCGGCGGCGGTGCGCCGCATCGGCCCCGCGCAATGAGCGCCACGCTGGCCGGCGCGCGCGACAGTCACGCCGAGGAGTTGCGTTCGGCCCGGCTGTACCGGGCACTGGCTCGCATCGAGCGCGACCCGCGGATCGCCGCGCTGTTCGCCCGGCTCGGCGAGGCCGCCGAGGAACAGGCGCGCGTCTGGGCGGACAAGCTGCGCGCCGCCGGGGAGGCGCCGCCGGCAACGGTCGCGCTCGGCGCCCGCGCGCGCGCCGCCCTCGCGCTGGCCGGTCTGATCGGCGTGCGCCCGATGCGCCCGGTGTTCGCCGCGCTGAAGGTGCGCGGGCTGTCGATCTACGGCACGGCGGCGCCCCCGGGCCATCCGCAGGCCGCCACCGTCGAGGACATCGGGCGACGGCACCGCACCGGCGGGGGCAACCTGCGCGCGGCGGTCTTCGGCGTGAACGACGGCCTGGTGTCCAACGCCAGCCTGATCCTCGGCATGGCCGGCGCCGCGGCCGAGCCCCGCACGCTGCTGCTGACCGGCATCGCAGGCCTGCTCGCGGGGGCGTTCTCGATGGCCGCCGGCGAGTACGTGTCGGTGCGCTCGCAGCGCGAAGTGTTCGAGTACCAGATCGGGCTCGAACGCGAAGAACTCGCCGAGTACCCGCAGGCCGAGGCCGACGAGCTCGCGCTCATCTACACCGCCAAGGGCATGCCGGCGGACGACGCGCGGCGCCTGGCGCAGCATCTGGTGGCCGATCCCGAGCGCGCACTCGACACCCTGGCACGCGAAGAGCTCGGCCTGAATCCCGACGAGCTCGGATCGCCCTGGGGCGCGGCGACGTACTCGTTCCTGGCCTTCGCGGCCGGCGCCGTCATTCCGCTGCTGCCCTACCTGATCACGGCCGGCCCGAAGGCCTTCGTCGTCTCGATCGCGCTCGCCGCGGCCGCGCTGTTCGGCGTGGGCGCGATCCTGTCGTTCTTCACCGGACGCAACGCCCTCCTCTCCGGGTTGCGGATGCTGTCGATCGGCGCCCTGGCGGGGGCGGCGACCTACGGCATCGGCAAGCTGATCGGCGTGAGCGTGGCCTGACATGCCGGACACGGACGATCGCGCACCCGACCCGATGCACACCCGCATCCTGGACGTGGCGAGCGAACTGTTCTACGAACTCGGCTACCGCGGCACCAGCGTGGACGCGATCGCCGACCGGCTCGCGGTCGCCAAGCCGGTCATCTACACGCACTTCAAGGGCAAGGCCGACATCCTCGCCGGCGTGTGCGGACGCACCACGGCGTTTGCGGCGGGCGCGGCGGAGGCCCACGCGCGGCAGACCGGCCCGGCCACGCCGCGGCTCGCGGCGATGGTGCGCGAGCTGACCCTGCGGGTGATCGAGGGCCGCGTCTACCTGGCCGTGTATTTCCGCGAGGAGATGCACCTGCCGGCGGACGCCTACCGCAAGCTGTCGAGCAACCGGCGCCGGTTCGATCGTGCGCTGTCCAGCCTGCTGCAACAGGGCGTGGACGCAGGCGAATTCGTCATCGCCCACGTGTCCGTGACCACGCAGGCGATCACCGGCATGACCACCTGGCTGTTCAACTGGTACCGGCCCGACGGTCCGCTCACCCCGGCACAGATGGCCGACGACATGGCGCGACTCGCGCTGACGATGGTCTCGGCCCGCCCTCTCGAATCCTGACCCGTTTCACCCAGCCAAACTCCTGACGGCGCACCGTGGACGCGTGCCGTGAGGCACCGCGCCCCCTCGCTTCGACACCCGGCAACGGCGCCACCGGAGAGCAATCGCTTCGGAATCCATCGTGCGCCCTGGATCATGCCGCACTTCGCCCCCCCTGTCCGCGCGCGTTGACATCGTGCCGCCCCGATAGTAGTTTCGCTCTACTCACCAGTACAACCAGCAGGAGACACCACGATGAAGACCCTCGGGGCACTCGGCCTTGCGGCCTGCCTGACCCTCGCCGCGCCGCTCGCCGCGCACGCGCAGATCTCGGACGGCCGCGTCCGGATCGGCATCCTCAACGACATGAACGGTCCCTACGCGGACCTGGCCGGCCCCGGTTCGGTGCTGGCCGCGCAGATGGCCGCGGAAGAGTTCGGCAACAAGGTGGCGGGCGCCGCGGTCGAGATCGTGTCGGCCAACCACCAGAACAAGCCGGACGTGGGCTCCGAGATCGTGCGCCGCTGGTTCGACCAGGAGAAGGTCGATGCGATCGCCGACGTGCCGACGTCGTCGGTCGCCCTCGCCGTGCAGAACATCGTGCGCGAGAAGCAGAAGGTGTTCCTGATCTCGGGCGCCGCGGCCGCCTCGCTGTCGGGCAAGGACTGCTCGCCGTTCAGCATCCAGACCTCCGACGACACCACCGCGCTGTCGGTGGGCACCACGCGGGCCGTGGTCAAGGCCGGCGGCAACAGCTGGTTCTTCCTGACCGCCGACTACGTGTTCGGCCACGCGATGGAAGCCGAGAGCACCAAGGTGATCAAGGCCAACGGCGGCACCGTGCTCGGCGGCGTGCGCCACCCGCAGAACACCTCCGACTTCGCCTCGTACCTGGTGCGCGCGCAGGGCTCGGGCGCCAAGGCGATCGGCCTGGCCAACGCCGGCAACGACACGATCAACGCGATCAAGCAGGCGGTGGAGTTCGGGCTGACGGCCGGCGGCCAGCGTCTGGTCGGCCTGATCCTGTTCATCTCCGACATCCACGCGTTGGGCCTGAAGAACGCCCACGGCCTGGTGCTGACCGAAGGCTTCTACTGGGACATGAACGCGCAGTCGCGCGAGTGGTCGCAGCGCTTCTTCAAGCGCTTCGGCAAGATGCCCACGCGCCAGCAGGCCACCACCTACGCCACCGTCGTGCACTACCTGCGCGCGATCGAGAAGGCGAAGACCGACGACTCCAAGACCGTCGTCGCCGAGATGAAGGGCATGCCGATGAAGTTCTTCGGCCAGGAAGGCCGCATCCGCGAGGATGGCCGCTTCATCCACGACCTCACCCTGTACGAAGTGAAGAAGCCGTCCGAATCCAAGTACCCGTGGGACTACTACAAGGCGGTCGCCACGATCCCGGGCGACGAGGCGTTCGCGTCGATGGCCGAGGGCGGCTGCCCGCTGGTCGCGAAGAAATGAGGCTGGCGCGCGCATGAATCTCGACGATGGACTGAAGAAGCTGGCCGAGCGCCGCGCGCGCGCGCTCGAGATGGGCGGACCGGATCGCCTGGCCCGCCAGCGCGCGCTGGGCAAGCTGAACGTGCGCGAGCGGGTGGGCCTGCTGATGGACGCCGGCTCGTTCAGCGAATACGGCCAGCTCACCTCGCACGTGTCGGAGGGCGCACAGCAGACCCACGAGGTCACGCCCTCGGATGGCGTCGTCAGCGGCATCGGCAGGATCGACGGCCGCTTCGCCGCGGTGGTGGCCGAAGACTTCACCGTGAAGGGCGGATCGCACGGCGTGATCAACGCGCGCAAGAAGCTGCACATGGTGCAGATGGCGCGCCGCGAGCGCGTGCCGCTGGTGTGGCTGCTCGACGGCGCCGGCGCGCGCGGCCAGGAGCTGATGAACGACGGCCTGCCCGACGTCACGCACTTCCTGGAGATCGCGCGGCTGTCCGGCATCGCCCCCCAGTGCTCGGTGGTGCTGGGTCCGTGCGCCGGCGACGCCGCGCTGGTCGGCGCCGCCACCGAGTTCATCGTGATGCGCGCCGGCACCGGCATGATGGCCGCGGGCGGCCCGCCGGTGGTGAAGGCCGCCACCGGCATGGACGTCACCAAGGAGGAGCTCGGCGGCAGCGAGATCCACGCGAAGCAGTCGGGCATCGTCGACCGCGTCGCGCAGACCGACGAAGAAGCGATCGAGCTCACGCGCCGCTTCCTGTCGTACCTGCCCACCAACGCGTGGGCGTACCCGCCGGCCACGCAGGCGCGCGACGCCGAAGCCGTCGACATGGACGCCATCATCCCGAAGGAGCCGCGCCGGCCCTTCGACGTGAAGAAGGTGATCCGCGGCATCGTCGACGCCGACAGCTTCTTCGAGCTCAAGCCCGACCACGCGCGCATGCTGGTGACGGGCCTGGCACGCATCGACGGACACCCGGTGGGCATCGTCGCCAACCAGCCGATGGTCTACGCGGGCGCGATCACCGCCGCCGCCGCGCGCAAGGGGCGCCGCTTCATCGACCTGTGCTCGGCGTATCACATCCCGCTCGTGTTCCTTCAGGACGTGCCGGGCGTGATGACCGGCCCCGCCGCCGAGAAGGAGGGCACGCTGCGCGAGGGCCTGGCCGTGGTGTACGCACTGGCCTGGGCCGACGTGCCCAAGGTGACGGTGGTGCTGCGCAAGGCCTTCGGCTTCGGCGCCTGCGCGATGGGCGGCTGGGGCGGCGAGCAGAGTCTGGTGGTGGCATGGCCCACCGCAGACTTCGCCTCGCTGCCGGTGTCGGGCGGGGTGGCTGCCGCGTTCAAGGACGAGATCCAGCGCGCCGACGACCCCGCGGCGAAGCAGCGCGAGATCGAGGCCCGCTTCAAGGACGGCACCGACCCGTTCAACGCCGCCGCGCGCTTCACCGTCCACGACGTGATCACGCCCGGCGAGACGCGCAACCGCATCCGCCATGCGCTCGAGTTCTCGCGCAGCCGGCGCACGCAGGCGCCCTCGCCCACCATGCGCTATGGTGTGATGCCTTGAACGACGCGGGCCCCGCGGCCCGCCACGGGGCACCCGACACGAAGACCACACGCAGCGCCGCGCGGGCACGCAGTGACACGCGCGCGCCGCACCGCGTGCGACGCACGGAGGAGACCTTGATGACGACGACTGCGCACTTCGGCGTTCCGCCCGCCGACGAATGCGTGCTGCGCCCGCTGCTGGAGAAGTGGGCGGCGCGGCAGCCCGACAAAGTGTTCGTGACCCAGGGCGCGGGGCGCGAGATCACCTATCGCCAGATGCGCGACCTGGCCGCGCGCACCGCCGCCGGCCTGCACCGACTGGGCGTGAAGCAGGGCCAGAACGTGGTCGTGTGGCTGCCCAACGGCGTGGACTGCCTGCGCGTGTGGTTCGGCATCAACTGGCTGGGCGCCACCTACGTGCCGATCAACACGGCGTACCGCGGCCGGCTGCTCGAGCACGTGCTCGACAATGCCGGCGCCGAGGTGATCGTCGTGCACGCCGACCTGGCATCGCGCCTGGCGGAAGTGAACACCGCCACGCTGAAGACGGTGGTGGTGGTGGGCGGTGCTCCGATGCCGCTGGGCGCGCTGCAGACGCTGCCGGCCGACACGCTGGAGGCCCCGGAGTCCGAGCTGCCGGCGCTGGCCGAACCGATCCAGCCCTGGGACATGCAGTCGATCGTGTACACCTCGGGCACCACCGGGCCCTCCAAGGGCGTGATGTCGTCGTACGCGCACCTGCACGCGATGGGCGGGCCGCAGGCCTTCCACATGCTGGGGCACGACGACCGCTACATGTGCAACCTGCCGCTGTTCCACGTCGGCGGCACCATCCCCGTGATGGGCATGCTGGCGCGCGGCGCGTCGATCTCCCTGGTGACGTCCTTCACCACCGAGGAGTTCTGGCCCGCGGTGCGCGACACGCAGACCACCGTCGTGCTGCTGCTGGGCGTGATGACCGGCTTCATCGTCAAACGCCCGCCCGGCCCCGAGGACCGCGACCATCCGCTGAAGAAGGCGATCATCGTGCCGCTGGCCGACGACGCCCCGGCGTTCGCCGAACGCTTCGGCGTCGAGGTCTACACGCTGTACAACATGACCGAGATCTCGACGCCGCTGGTGTCGGGGCTCAACCCGGACAAGACGGGGTCGTGCGGTCAGCCGCGCGCCGGCGTCGAGCTGCGCGTCGTCGACGACAACGACTGCGAGGTGCCGCGGGGCAGCGTCGGCGAGCTGATCGTGCGCACCGACCAGCCGTGGGCGATGAACAGCGGCTACTACAAGAACCCCGAGGCGACGGCCAAGGCCTGGCGGAACGGCTGGTTCCATACCGGCGACGCGTTCCGCGTCGACGAGGACGGCACGTTCTTCTTCGTCGACCGCATGAAGGACGCGATCCGCCGGCGCGGCGAGAACATCTCGTCGTTCGAGGTCGAGGCCGAGGTCGCCGCGTTCCCGGCGGTGGCCGAGGTGGCCGTGTACGCCGTGCCCAGCGAGATCGCCGAGGACGAAGTGATGTGCGCCGTGGCCGCCGTGCCCGGCACCACCATCGACCTGCCCGCGCTGATCGAGTTCCTGGTGCCGCGCCTGGCGCACTTCATGATTCCGCGCTACGTGCGCATCGTCGATGCGCTGCCCAAGACGCCGACGCAGAAGGTGCAGAAGCACATCCTGCGCAACGAGGGCATCACCGCCGACACCTGGGATCGCGAGAAGGCGGGCATCCGCATCCGCCGGCAGGCGATCGGGGGGTGATGCTCAGAGGGATCGGCCGATCGATCGTCCGAGGGATCGTCTGATCGATCAGCCCTTGATCAGCGCTTGATCGGCACCTGATCGGCGAAAGTCCTGGCGGCCGGCTCGCACCCGGCCGCCGCAGCGATCACTTCGGCTGGATCCCCGCCGCCGCCGCCACCTTCTTGAAGCGCTCGTACTCCTTGCGCTGGAAGTCGCCGAGCTCCTTGGTGTGCATGAACATCGGCAGGCTGGGCTGCGT
>JAKOZZ010000193.1 GCA_029779755.1 Pseudomonadota bacterium | reverse complement strand
GCGACGACGCCGTGCTCGGCGCGGTGATGATGCATTTCCCCCGCATCGGCTACACGATCCGGGCGCTCTGACATGAACAGGAGACTCCGATGAGCGGACGACTCGACGGCAAGGTGGTGCTGCTCACCGGCGCGGCCTCGGGCATCGGCGCGGCCACCACCGAGCTGATGCTGGGCGAGGGTGCGCGCGTGGTGGCGACCGACGTCGACGTGGCGCGCGGCGAAGCGCTCGTGGCGCGGCTGTCGGCGCAGGCGCCCGGGCGCATCGTGTTCCTGCGGCTCGACGTCGCGCAGGAGGCGCAGTGGGAAGCCGCGCTCGCGCAGGCCGCGGCCCGCTTCGCGCCGATCGACGTGCTGGTCAACAACGCGGGCGTGGCCCCCGCCCTGGTGCCGCTGGCGCAGACCACGCTCGACGAGTGGCGCCGCGTGATGTCGATCAACCTCGACGGCGCCTTCCTCGGCGTCAAGCACGCGATCCGCGCGATGACGGGCCGGGGCGGCGCGATCGTCAACGTGTCGTCGGTCGCCGGCCTGGTCGGCATGCCGCTGAACGGGGCCTACAGTCCCGCGAAGGCGGGCGTGCTGCTGCTGACCAAGTGCGCGGCACTCGAGTGCGCGCAGATGGACCCGCCGATCCGCGTCAACGCGGTGCACCCCGGCTACATCCGCACCGACATGGTCGGCGCGATCTCCGACACGCTCGGCGCCGAGCGCTTCGAGCGCCGCGTGCGCAAGACGGTCCCGCTCAAGCGTCTGGGCGATGCCCAGGACATCGCCGAGGCGATCGTCTTTCTCGCGAGCTCGCAGTCGAAGTTCACCACCGGCTCCAGCCTCGTCGTCGACGGCGGCTGGACCGCGCAGTGAGGCGGACGGCCGAGGGCGCAGTGAGGCGGATGGCCGAGGGCGCAGTGAGGCTGACGCCCGACCGCGCCGCGCGTCAGCCGGAACTCAGGCCCAGCTTCTCGGCGAACCGCCGCATGCCGCCCAGCCAGCGATCGTAGCCCTGCGCCTTGCGCTGGAAGTACTCCAGCACCTGCGGATGCGGCAGGATCAGGAACGACTCGGCGTCCATGCCTGCGACCACGCAGTCGGCGAGCGCTTCGGCCGAGATGATCCCGTCGTTCTTGGCCGCGGACGAGCCGGGCCGGCCCTGCACCATCGGCGTGTCGACGGCCTGCGGACACAGCACCGACACGCGCACGCCGTGGGCGCCGTGACGGATCGACAGGTATTCCGCCAGTGCGATCGCCGCGTGCTTGGTGACCGCGTAGGTGGCCGACGGCAGCGAGGTGATCAGCCCGGCGGCCGACGCGGTGTTCAGCAGGTAGCCTGAGCCGCGTGCGCGCATGCCCGGAACCACCGCGCGGGCCGCGTAGACGTGCGCCTTCACGTGCACCTGCCAGTTCAGGTCCCACTCGGCGTCGGGCGCCTCCTCGGTGCCGTCGCGGATCAGGCCGGCATTCGAGCAGAACACGTCGATCGGACCGAAGCGCGCCTCGGCCGCCGCGACCAGCGCCTGCACCGACGCTTCCGAGCCGACGTCGGTGGGTACGGCCAGGGCCGGGACGGGCGGTCGTGCCGCGCCGTCGCCCGCCTGCAATGCGGCGGCGAGCGTGTCGAGCGCCGCCGCCTGCTGCGGCAGATCCGCCAGGACCAGTGCGCGCGGGCGCTCGGCGGCGAAGCGCAGCGCGAGCGCGCGGCCGATGCCGCTGGCTGCGCCGGTGATCACGATGGTGCGTTGTTCGAGTTTCATCGAGGGTTCGTCTCCTTCCAGGGGCATGCCCGCCGTCGACGTGCGGTCCGGTGCATGCAGAAAAAAAGGGCCACCGCAGGGGTGGCCCACAGGGAATCGTACCGGGTCTGCGCGGCCGGTCCGACGCGCTTCGCGCCGCGGTGGCGAGGCCGTCCGCGACTGCCGGGCGAGCGCGCCTGGACCCGGCGGTTCAGCGGGCGACGAGACGCCCGGTTGCGCCGGTGCAGGCCACGGCGCCTTCGGTGATCGGCAATGCGACCAGGCTGACGACGGACCTCGATAGGCGATTGGACATTGGATCACCTCCTTTCGACGGAAACGGCACATGCCGCGCCGACAGGGTAGCAAACCGGGGTCGATCGCGTCGCGGCGCGGGCCGGCATCGGGATGACCCTGAGTGACACGGCCCGTGCGCCCATCGATTCCCGCGGGCGGGCTAGACTCGCGCATCCCGATTCAACGAGACAGGAGACGAGGAATGACGAAGACGATGAAGCCGGTGCTCGCCGCGGTGGTCGCCGCGCTGGTGTCGGGCGCCGCCGGCGCGCAGGAGATCAAGCTGCCGGCCGCATTGACCGTGACCGCCTACGAGACGGGCTCCAACGGCTTCAACCAGGCGGTCGCCGTCGGCGGCATGCTGAAAAAGCGGTTCAACACCGATCTGCGCGTGCTGCCGGCCGGCAACGACGTCGCACGTCTGGCGCCGCTGAAGGCGGGGCGCGCGCACGCCTCCGCGATGGGCATCGGCACCTACTTCGCCCAGGAGGGCGTGCTCGAGTTCGCCACGCGCGAGTGGGGCCCGCAGCCGCTGCAGCTGATGCTGTCGGCCTCCACGTGCAGCGGCCAGTCGCTCGGTGCGGCGGCCAACTCGGGCGTCAAGACCGCCGCCGACCTCAAGGGCAAGCGTGCCGGGGTGGTCGTCGGCTCGCCTGCGGTCAACCAGAGCATCGCCGCGCTGATCGCGTTCGGCGGCTGGACGAGCAACGAGGTCAAGCTGGTCGAGTTCGCGTCCTACGGCGCGATGATGAAAGGCGTGGTCAACAACGAGATCGACCTGTTCTTCGCGTCGACCATCTCGGGGCTGGCCAAGGAGATCGAGAGCTCGCCGCGCGGCATCACCTGGGTGCCGATGCCGGCGTCCGACAAGGCCGGCTGGGCGCGGCTGCAGAAGGTCGCCCCGTTCTTCTACCCGCACAAGGCGAGCTGCGGTGCGGGCTTCGCCAAGGGGCAGGTGATCGAGACCTCGGTCTATCCGTACCCGATCTTCATGGCCTACGGCACGCAGGACGCGAATCTCATCTATTCGCTGACCAGCGCGATGATCAAGCACTACGACGAGTACAAGGACAGCGTGCCGGGCGTCGACGGTCTCGAGGCCAAGCGCCAGAACCTGACCTGGACGATCCCGTACCACCCGGGTGCGGTCCGTGCGCTGGCCGAGGCGAAGGTCTGGACGCCCGAGGCGCAGAAGCACAACGACGGGCTGATGAAGCGCCAGCAGGTCCTCGGTGACGCGTGGAAGGAGTTCATGAAGACCAACCCGCCCGAGGACCGCGAGCAGTTCCGCGCGGCCTGGATGAAGGCGCGCGCCGCTGCGCTGACGAAGAACGGCATGGAAGTGCTGTTCAACTGACGCCTGCTGCGAGCGATGCGCGCGGTGGCGTCGACGGGTCGGCGTCCGGGGCCGGCGGGTCCGTGACCGGCCCTTCCGAACCGCCGCCGCTGCGCGCCGCCATCCTGGCCGAGCTCGCCGCGCGCGGGGTTCCGGTGCGGACCCTGTCCGCGTCCGAGCCTCCGGTCCTGCTGATCGGGCAGGGCGCCCGCCGCCGGATGTTCTGGCGTGCCTTCACCGATGCCACCTCCCACGTGGGCACGGTGGTCTCGACCAGCAAGCCGCTGTGCAAGATGCTGCTGGCCGGTGCCGGTCTTCCGGTGCCGGATGGCGCCGTCGCGCGCGATGCCGACGATGCCGTCGCCCTCGCGCGCAGGATCGGCCTGCCGGTGGCGATCAAGCCGATGGGCGCGGATCTCGGCGCCGGCGTGAACGTCGACCTCCGGCACGAGCAGGCGGTGCGCGAGGCGTATGCCCTCGCGCGCCCGCACGGCCCGGTGCTCGTCGAGCGCCACGTGGCCGGCGCCAACCACCGCATGCTGGTGATCGCGGGCCGGTTCGTCGCGGCGGTCCGGCATACGCCCGCGCAGGTCGTCGGCGACGGGGTGTCGAGCGTCGCTGCGCTCGTGCATCGCGTGAACGCCGGACGCACCGATACGCTGTCGCCGGACAACAAGAAGATCGCACTCGACGACAGCGCGCTGTGGACGCTGAAGTGGCAGGGCCTGACGCTCGAATCCGTGCCCGGCGCCGGCGCGACGGTCTGGCTGCAGTCGGCGTCCAACCTCTCCAAGGGCGGCACCTGCGTGTCCGTGACCGATCGCGTGCATCCCGAGAACCGCGCGCTGGTCGAGCGGGCCGCCCGGTTGCTGCAGCTCGACGTGGCCGGGATCGATTTCGTCACGCCCGACATCGCGCAGCCCTGGTGGACCATGGCGGGCGCGATCATCGAAGTGAACGCGACGCCCGGACTGGTCATGGGCGAACCGCTCGGCCGCATCGAATCCCTGTTCGTCGACACGCTGCTGCCTCCGGGCGACGACGCACGCATCCCCACG
>JAKOZZ010000177.1 GCA_029779755.1 Pseudomonadota bacterium | reverse complement strand
ACCGCCGGTTCCGCAAGCTGCAGCACACGCTGCGCCTGAACGACGCGCAATACGCGCGGGTCGAGCCGGACCTGGTCGCGGGGGAGCGTGCGGCGGTGCGGGCGTTGTGGGGGGCGGTGCTCGGCTGACGTCTGACGTCTGAGGTCGGTGCGGGCGAAGGCGCGGGCATCGGGGCGGGCCCAGGGGCGGGTGCTGGCCCCTGCTGCGCAGGGGTACCCTCGGTGCTCGGGTGACTGGCCGTGCGGCGAAACTCGCGGCGCGCCCTACGGGCGCTCTGCTCGAACAGGTCGCCGCAAGTTTGAGGTACGAAGCGCGCTGCGCGCGCCGGCCAGTCACCCTGCGCGCCTCGGCTGCGCACACGCCCCTGGGCCCGCCCCGATGCCCGCACCTTCGCCGAGACGCCTGCTTACTGCGGAGAACGCGGTGTGGCGGACTCCGCGCGTAAGTACCTGTCTGCACATGCCATGACCGTTGAGGCCGTGACCGTCGATGGCGCTTCTGCTTCTGCTTCGGCTTCCGTTGCCGTTGCCGTTGCCGTTGCCAGCATGCTCGTTCATCCGCGCATGAGCGCAACGGGCGTGTGCCGTATCACGTCAGGCGCGATGGGACACGCGATCAACGGCCTCGCTCGCATCACTTCGCGTTGATCCGCGCTGCGCCGAATCGGCTCGGCCCCTCGTCGCACGCCTCCAGTGCCACTCGGCGCGGCAGGCGGTGGTGGGGCGGGTGGGGATGTGTGCGGCGCCGAGCAGCGCAGGCTCGGGCTGGGCGCGCGCAGCGCGCCTCGTACTTCTGATTTGCGGCGAGCTGTTTGAGCGCAGCGCCCGAAGGGCGCGAAGCGAGTTTCGCCGCACCAGCCCGAGACGAGCAGCGCAGGGCAGTCGGCCAACAGGCCGACCGCCGCCCACATCCCCACCCGCCCCACCACCGCCTGACGCGCTCACTGCTGCATCACATACGTCCCCGGCGCATCCCCCAGCACCGGATACCCCGCCTGCGCTGCGCCCATGGCCGGGGGCGCGACCGGCGCGCCGGAATGTCGGGCGAGCCAGTCCACCCAGTGCGTCCACCACGATCCCTCGTGGCGCTCGGCCGCCGCCAGCCAGGCGTCGGGGTCGACGTAGCGGTCGTCGCTGGCCTGTGTGCGGACGCGGTACGCGCGCCCCTTGCGGCCCGGCTCCGACACGATGCCGGTGTTGTGACCGCCGCCGGCGAGCACGAACGTCACCTCCGTGTCGCTCAGCAGGTGGATCTTGAACGCCGACCGCCACGGGGCGACGTGGTCCTGCTCGGTTCCGACCGCGAAGATCGGCACGCGCACGTCGGTCAGCGCGATCGGCCGGCCGCCCACCCGGAAGCGGCCCTCGGCGAGGTCGTTGTTCAGGAACAGCTGGCGCAGGTACTCGGCGTGCATGCGATAGGGCATGCGCGTGGCGTCGGCATTCCACGCCATCAGGTCGTTCATCGGTCGGCGCTCGCCCATGAGGTAGTCGTGCACCATGCGCGACCAGATCAGGTCGTTGGAGCGCAGGGTCTGGAACGCGCCGGCCATCTGCGTGGTGTCCAGGTAGCCCTGCTCCCACATCATGTCCTCGAGGAACGTCAGCTGGCTGTCGTCGATGAACAGGGTGAGCTCGCCCGCCTCCTTGAAGTCGGTCTGGGCGGCGAAGTACGTGACGCTGGCCAGCCGGTCGTCACCGTCGCGTGCCATCGTCGCGGCCGCGATCGACAGCATCGTCCCGCCCAGGCAATAGCCGGTGGCGTGGATCTTCCGGCCGGGCACGATGGCGCTGACGGCATCGACGGCCGCCATCACGCCCAGCGTTCGGTAGTCGTCCATGCCGAGGTCGCGGTCCTCGGGCTGCGGATTCAGCCACGAGATCATGAACACGGTGAATCCCTGCTGAGTGAGATGACGCACCAGCGAGTTGCCCGGGCTCAGGTCGAGGATGTAGTACTTCATGATCCAGGCCGGCACGACGAGGATCGGCTCGGGCCGGACTTCCGCCGTCGCGGGCGCGTACTGGATGAGTTCGATCAGCCGGTTCCGGTAGACGACCTTGCCGGGCGTGACGGCCACGTCGCGCCCCGGCACGAATGCGTCCGCCCCCGCCGGACGGCCGCCCGCGACCGCGCGCTGCCAGTCCTCGATGAAGTTCTGCGCGCCGCGCAGCAGGTTCCGGCCGCCCTCGGCGGCGGTCTGCGCCAGCACGTCGGGGTTCGTCGCCAGGAAGTTCGACGGCGAGAACACGTCGAGCGCCTGCCGCGCCATGAACTGCACGAGGTTCTCGTGCCGGGCGGTGACGCCGCGCACGTCGGTGGTCGCGTTATGCCACCACTGCTGGTTCAGCAGGAAGCCCTGGTGGATCAGGTTGAACGGCCAGCGCTGCCAGCCTTCGGAGGCGAAGCGCCGGTCGTGCGCCAGCGGCTCGATGCAGCGCGCGCCGTGCCCGTCCTGACCGGCCGCGCAGGTGGCCGCATAGGCCGCGAAGCGCAGCGCCTTGCGCATGGCCTTGTGCGCCAGCAGCATGCGCTTGCCGGGCGATGCCGCCAGGTGGATCGCCCAGTCCATGGTGGCCTGCGCCATTGCCGCCGGCGACACGCCGCCGGTGAAGCGCGCGGTCGCCGCGTGCAGGGTGCGATCGGTGACGTCCCACAGCGCCGTCGCGGCGTGCGAATCGCGCTCAAGAGGCAGTCCGACCAGCGGATGCGGCGCGCCCTCCGGCAGGGGCACCGTGGCGGACCGCAGCGCCGGTTCGCCGTCGATGGGCCTGCCGGCCGCGCGTGCCGGTGCCTGCGCGGCGTGCGCGGATGCCGGGGGCGGCGTGACGTCCGTGGAGGCCGGGGCGGGTGTCGCTCCCTGGCCGGCGTCGGGCCCGCGCGCTGCGCTGCGGCCGCGACGCGGCAGGGGGGTGACCTTGGAATGGCTCATTCGACTCATGTTCTTGCGTGGACCCGTGACGCAGCGCCTTACACCCGGCCGCCGCATGCCGGTCTGCCGGTCTGCCGGTCTGCCGGTCTGCCGGTCTGCCGGGCTTGCGGGCTTGCGGGCTTGCGGGCTTGCGGGGCCTGGAGTCTGAGCGCGCCGAGTGCCGGGCGCATTGATTTCGCGCAAGGCCGGGCGGCGGACCACGCGCTCCGATATCATCGAACGCACACCATGCACCGAGGCGCGGGCGGCCCGCGCCCGGTGTCCCCAACCCCGCGCAGGCCGGGCCGGAGGCTCCTCGGCGCGCTGTGCCACGAGGAGCCTCGCATGTCGGCAGCGCCGGCGGACTGCAGCGAACGGGAACCCTGGGACGCGATCGTCGTCCGGGTCCTGAAGGCCAACGACGTCCGGCTGGTCACGTGCGTCCCCGACAAGGTGCTCGCGCCGCTGATCCGCCGGCTGCGCGCCGATGCGTTCTTCACCGTGCTCTTCCCGGCACGCGAGGAGGAGGCGGTGGGCATCGTGTCGGGCGCCTACATGGCCGGCATGCGAGGCATCGTGCTGATGCAGACCAGCGGCTTCGCCACGCTGGCGAACTGTCTCGCGTCACTGACCGTGCCCTGCCAGATCCCGCTGCTGATGATGGTGTCCGAGCGCGGCACCCTGGGGGACTTCCAGCTCGGCCAGGCGATCGTGTGCCGCACGATGCGCCCGGTGCTCGAGACCCTGGGCATCGAGCACTTCGCGATCACGCGTCACGACGAGGTCGAGTTCGTCGTCGATCGCATGATCCGCCAGGCGTTCGCCACGCAGGCCGCGGCGACGATGATCCTGTCGCCGCTGCTCACCAACCGCGACCCCGCGGGACGCTGAGGAGGAGGCCGTCATGAACGCCGTCTTCGCCGATCCGGGCAGCCGCGCGCAGTCGCGGGAGATGAGCCGCACCGACCTCACCCGGCGCCTGGTCGCCCGGCTGCACCGCGAGGAAGCGGTGGTCGGCGGCATCGGCCACACCAACTTCGACCTGTGGGCGAGCGGGCAGCGCCCGCAGAACTTCTACATGCTGGGCAGCATGGGCTTGGCGGCGCCGATCGCGCTGGGCGTGGCGATCGCGCAGCCGCAGCGCCGGGTGTTCGCGCTGGAGGGCGACGGCTCGCTGCTGATGCAGCTCGGCTGCCTGGGCACGATCGCCGCGGTCGGCCCGCGCAACCTGGTCGTCGTGGTGTTCGACAACGGCATGTACCAGATCACCGGCGGGCAGCCGACGTCGACCGCGCTGGGCACCGACCTGGTCGCGGTGGCGCGCGGCTGCGGCATCGCACGCAGCCTGTGGGCGCGCGACGAGGCGCACTTCGACACCCTCGTGGCGCACGCGCTCGAGGGGGATGGCCCCCTGTTCATCGCCGCGCGCACCGACGACACGCCGCCCGCGGGCGTCACCGAACGGGACGCGTCGCGCATCCGTGCACGCTTCATGGACGGTCTCGGGGTGGCGGCGATGCCGCGCGGGCGCTGACCGCGCGCGAGGGATGCCTCGCGCACCGCGCCACGCAACGCAACGCAACGCAACGCAACGCAACGCAACGCAACGCCACGCAAACGCAACGCCAATCCGCGCCACGCGCGCCCCCGCGACCACGCCCCCCATATCACCGCCTTCGAGGAAGCCACGCTATGCTCATCGACCGCTTCGCCGACTACGCGCGCGAAGAACGCGCGCGCCCGCTGAGCCCCGAGGTCGCCCACCATGCCAAGCGGGCGCTGATCGACTGGTTCTCGGCCCTGTTCCCCGGAGTGGGACAGGCGCCGGGCGTGCAGCTGGCCCGCGCCCATCGCCGCGAGCTGGGCGTCGGCCGCTCGAGCCTGCCCGGCATGGGCACCACGGCGTTTCCCGGCACCGCGGCCTGGATCAACGGCAGCGTGTCGCACGCGGTGGAGTTCGACGACATCTTCCGTGACGCGGTCTACCACCCCGGTTGCCCGACCATCGCCGCGGCGCTGGCCGTCGCCGAGGACCGCGACGCCCACGGCGCCGATCTCCTGAAGGCGATCACGATCGGCTACGAGATCTCGACGCGCATCGGCGTGGCGATCCAGCCGTCGCACTACCGCTACTTCCACACCACCGGAACGGTCGGCTGCTTCGGCGGCGCGGCCGCGGTCGCCGCCCTGCACGAGGACCCGGCCGGCAACGTGACCCGGCATGCGCTGGCCACCGCCGCGACCTTCGCGTCGGGCCTGCAGCAGGCGTTCCGCTCGGACGCGATGACCAAGGCGTTGCACGCCGGCCACGCCGCCTGGGTGGGCGTGACGGCGGGCTGCGGCGCGGCCGACGGCATCACCGGCGCGCTCGACGTGCTCGAGGGCGAGGCAGGCTTCGGCGCCGCCCTGTCGGACGGGGCCGACTGGGCCCGCGCCGTCGACGGCCTGGGCGAGCGCTACAACATCACGGCGATCACGCAGAAGAACCACGGTTGCTGCGGACACACGTTCGCCGCGATCGACGCGATGCTTGCGCTGCGCGCACAGCACGGACTCTCGGCCGCGCAGGTGGCCGCGATCGCGGTCGACACCTACCGGACCGCGATCGACGTCACCGGCAACTTCGCGCCGCACACCGCGTTCGAGGCCAAGTTCAGCCTGCCGTACGTGGTGGCGCATGCACTGCTGTACGGCGCGGTGCGCCTCGACGCGTTCGCGCCCGCGCGACTGGCGGACGACGGCATCCGCGCGCTGATCGGCCGCACGACCCTGCACGACGATCCGGCGCTGAGCGCACGCTTCCCCGGCATGCGCGCAGCGCGCGTGCGCGTCACGCTGACCGACGGCCGCGTGCTCGAGCACTTCGCGCCTTATCGCAAGGGCGACCCCGAGGCGCCGCTGTCGGATGCCGACATCAACGACAAGTTCGCGGAACTGGCCACGCCCGTGATCGGCACGGCCGCGGCGCGCACGCTGCTCGACCGGCTCTGGAGCGTGGAGCGCCTCGACGTGCGGGCGCTCGGCCTGGCGGCCCTCCCCGGCACCGTCCCCGCCGGCTGACTCACGCCTCCGGCGGCAGCCCCATCGCGGCACGCATCGCGCGCCGCTGCTCGGCCACCACCGACCACATCCGGCCGCCGGTGAGGCCGCCGTCGACCACCATGGCATGCCCGTTGACGAAGGCGGCGTCGTCGCTCGCCAGCCACAGCGCCGCCTCGGCGATGTCGCTCGGCAGGCCGGCGCGCTGGATGGGCTGACCCTTGGCCAGCGCCACCGTCATCACGTCGACCGTGCGGTCCGCCGCCTCGTCCGACAAGCCCAGCGCCTTGCCGAAGATCGGCGTCGCGATCGCCCCGGGGCAGATGCAGTTGACGCGCACGCCCGACTCGCCCAGCTCCATCGCGACCGAGCGGGTCAGGTGAATCACGGCCGCCTTCGCCGCGCTGTAGACGTGGCCGGCGTACCCGGCCTGCAGCCCGGCGACGCTGGCAGTGCTGACGATCGACCCCGCCCCCTGGCGCTTCATCACCGGCGCCGCATGCTTGATGCCCAGGAAGACCCCGCGCAGCAGCACGGCCATCGTGTCGTCGAACCCCTGCGCGGGAATCGACGCGATCGGACCGTTCACGCCGCCATATCCGGCGTTGTTGAACAG
>JAKOZZ010000170.1 GCA_029779755.1 Pseudomonadota bacterium | reverse complement strand
CGCGGGCGACGACACCGGGCTCGAGGCACAGGCCATCGAAGGGGCTGGCGCCGCCTCCACGGACGGCGAGTCCGAGGCGGCACCGCGCCCCGAGCGACGCCGCCGGGAGCCGCGTGCCGCGGCCGCCGAGCGCGTGGCCGGTGCGGAGGCGGATCAGCGCGGCGTCGAAGCGGTCGACGCGCGTACGTCGGCACCCGATGCTCGCGTGGCCACGGCGCCGGAAGCGGCGGCCGAGGCCGCGGCGCCCGCAGCGCCGGTGCCTGGCATGCCGTCTGCGGCGCAGGAAGGCGCCGCGCCCGCACCGTCGGCGCCGGAGCCGTCAGCGCCCGTGCAGACGGCTCCGGCCGAACCGGCCGCACCGGCGCAGGCCGCCCTGCCAGCCGCCCCGGAATCGGAGCCCGCCGCGCCCGCCGAGCCCCCGGTCGCTGCGGAAGCGCTCGAAGCGCCCGTCGTCGCATCGCCGGCCGTCGAGCCGGCCCGCGTCACGTCAATCGCCACGACCGCACCTGCGGTGCCCATGGCCGAGCCGGTCGTGGCGGCTGCCCCGATCCCTGCCCCGGCACCCGCTGCGGCGGCACCCGCCCCGGCACGCGAGGTGATCGGCGCGATCGCCAGCAGCGCGGGTCTCGAACTGGTCGAAACCAAACCCCAGCAGCTGACGCTCGACGTCTCGGCGACGGCTCCGGCGCCGCGTCCGGTGCGCCGCCGTCGGCCGCGCGTGGAGGTGGTGGCCGAACCGCTGCAGCAGGTCGAGACCCAGCCGGGTGACCCGCGCGCCTGAGGCCGCCCGCGTCCGGGGGACGGCGTTCGGACCCGCTTCATGCGGACCGGCTTCGCACGGCGCGGGTCGGTGGGGTTCCGGGGTGATCGACACAGCCCCGTGCCGCACGGTGCGGCACGGGTCAGGCGCCCCGTGCTCGCCGGGCGGAACCGCGGCCCATCATCGGAAGGCGCGCAGATCCCCGCCTGACGGAGAGGTGTCTTCCGGGTGCCCGGCGTCCCGCATTGCTAAGATCGCCGGATCCACCGCCAGCTTCGCATGACCGAGCGCATCATCCCCATCGCCGACGCGCGCTACCACGCCGCCGTGCCGCCGGTGCCCGACGCACCCGCCGCGCCCGTAGGGCACCTCGAAGACGCCCGCGGCCGGCGGCTCCACGATCTGCGCATCTCGGTCACCGACCGCTGCAACTTCCGCTGCACCTACTGCATGCCGAAGGCGGTGTTCGACAAGGACTATCGCTTCCTGCCGCAGTCCTCGCTGCTGAGCTTCGAGGAGATCACCCGGCTGGTCCGCATCTTCATCGGCCACGGCGTCGAGAAGATCCGACTCACCGGCGGTGAGCCGCTGCTGCGCAAGGATCTGCACCGGCTGATCGCGATGCTGTCGCCGTTGCGCACCGCGCGCGGCGCGCCGCTGGACCTCACCCTCACCACCAACGGATCCCTGCTGACCCGCAAGGCTCAGGCGCTGCGCGACGCCGGCCTTCAGCGGGTCACCGTCAGTCTCGATGCGCTCGACGACCGCGCGTTCCGCGCGATGAACGACGTCGACTTTCCGGTGTCGGACGTGCTGGCCGGCATCGAGGCTGCCGATCGGGCCGGACTGGCGCCGCTGAAGATCAACATGGTCGTCAAGCGCGGCGTGAACGACCACGAGATCGTGCCGATGGTGCGTCACTTCCGCGGCACCGGCCACATCGTGCGGTTCATCGAGTTCATGGACGTGGGCGCGTCGAACGGCTGGCGACTCGACGACGTCGTGCCGAGTGCGGACGTGATCGAGCGCATCCGCGCGGTGTTCCCGCTCGAGCCCATCGACCCCAACTATCCGGGCGAGGTCGCCGAACGCTGGCGGCTGCGCGACGGCAGCGGCGAGATCGGCGTGATCTCCTCCGTGACGCAGCCGTTCTGCGGGTCGTGCACACGCGCCCGGTTGTCCACGGAAGGCCGTCTCTACACCTGCCTGTTCGCCATCGGCGGCCACGATCTGCGCGCACTGCTGCGCGGCGGGTGCGACGATGCCGCGATCAGCGGTGCGCTGGCGGCGCTGTGGCAGGCGCGCAGCGACCGCTACTCCGAGATCCGCGCGTCCAACACCACGGATCTGCGCCGGATCGAGATGTCGTACATCGGCGGCTGACCCGCACCCGGAAACGCGTGTCGATGAAAAGCGAGCGTCGATGAACCCACCGCGTTCACTGGCCGAGGCCGTCGCCGCCGTGCCCGGCTACGATCCTGCCGCCCTGTCCGTCGCGTCGGCGCAGGCGGTGATCGCGGCACTGGTGCAGCCGGTCCTCGCCGTCGAACACGTGTCGATCCGCGCCGCACTGGACCGTGTGCTCGCCTGCGACGTCGTTTCGCCGATCGACGTCCCCGCCCACGACAACGCGGCCATGGACGGTTACGCCGTGCGCGCCGACGACCTGGCGCCGAGTGGCCCGACCCGTCTGCGCGTCATCGGGACGGCGCTGGCCGGCGTGCCCTACCCCGGCGAGGTCGGGCCGGGCTGCGCGGTGCGCGTGATGACCGGCGCGGTGATGCCCCGCGGATGCGACACCGTCGTGATGCAGGAGGTCGTGACGCTCGACGCGGATGCGGACGCGGTCACGGTCCCGCCCGACCAGGTCCGGGGGCAGAACCGCCGCCTGCGCGGCGAGGATCTCGCGCTCGGCCGGCCCGCGCTGACCGCGGGCCGCATCCTGACACCCGCCGACCTGGGCCTGCTGGCCTCGCTGGGGTTGCCGGAGGTGGCGGTGCGTCGACGCCTGCGGGTCGCATTCTTCTCCACCGGCGACGAACTGCGCTCGGTCGGCGAGCCGCTGGGCCCCGGCCAGATCTACGACAGCAACCGCTATACGCTGTGGGGCATGCTCCACCGCCTGGGCGTGGACGTGATCGACATGGGGGTGGTGCCCGACCGCCCGGAGGCCCTCGAGGCCGCGGTGCGCACCGCCGCTGCGAGTGCCGACGCGATCATCTCCAGCGGTGGCGTCTCGGTCGGGGAAGCGGATTACACCCGCGCGATCATGGCGCGGCTGGGCGACGTCGCGTTCTGGACGATCGCCATGCGCCCCGGCCGCCCGCTCGCCTTCGGCCGCATCGGCGACGCGTTCTACTTCGGCCTGCCCGGCAACCCGGTCGCCGTGATGATCACGTTCTATTTCTTCGCGCGCGACGCGCTGCTGCGCATGATGGGTGCGGCCGCGCGCCCGCACCTCTACCTGCGCGCGACCAGCGCCGGCGCCCTGCGCAAGATGCCCGGGCGCACCGAGTACCAGCGAGCCCGGCTCACGGTCGGCGAAGACGGCACGCAGCGGGTGTCGGCGCTCGGCACGCAAGGCTCGGGCGTGCTGCGATCGATGTCGGAAGCGAACTGCATCGTGGTCCTGCACCATGCGCAGGGCAGCGTGGCGCCAGGCGAGATGGTCGACTGCCTGCCCTTCGACGGCCTCCTCTGAATCACCGGATCCGGGGCTCGCGTCCGACAACACGGCGCACCCGACCACACGGCGCGTTCGACAACACGGCAGGATCCTCCACGGCCCGCGTTCATCCGAGACCAGCGTGCGCCCCAGACGTTTCGATGTATAATTCGACACCCCTCACGGTGTCATGGGATTTCAGAGGTCGCATGCGTCGATATCGCCGGCTCGTCCGGCCCCTGCTGGTCGCCCTGTTCCTCTCGAGCCATGCACACGCTCAGCCGACACCCGCCGAAGACCCGGCGCCGCGTGTGGCACTGCCCGCCGACGGCGACGTCCGGCTCGACATCGGCCTGGCCGAAGCCCTCTTCACCCGCAACAACCGCGCACTGAAGGTCGCGCAGCGCGCGATCGACGTGGCCGCCAGCGAGATCCGCCGGGCCGACGTGGCGCCCAACCCGGTGCTCTCCGCGTCGATCGCGAACTCCGACGCCGGCCGCTACCGCCCGCGCGACAGCGACCGCATCGTCCGGATCGAGCAGATGTTCGAACGCGGCGGCAAGCGTGACCTGCGGATCGCGGTCGCGCGCGCCGGCGAGCGGGTGGCGCGGCTGGACTATGCCGAGCTGCGGCGCAGCCAGGCGATCCTCATGTACCAGGCCTACTACGACCTGCTGGGGCAGCAGGGCAGCGTCGAGATCGCACTGGAGAACGCCGCCGGGTACACACGCCTGGTCGACGCCGCCGAGCGGCGGCTGCGCGCGGGCGACATCGCGGCGGTGGACGTGGCGCGCCTGCGGGTCGAGGCCAGCCGTGCGAACGCCGATGTCGGCGCCGCCCAGGCGGCCCGAGCCCGTGCGCAGATCGCGCTGGCCGCGCTGCTCGGCGTCGAGTCCGCGGCCAGCCGCCTGCGGATCGCGGACGGCTTTCCCGACGTCCCCGACGCGGAACTGTCGTCGCTGCCGCAGCGGATGGCGGCCGCGCTCGACGCACGCGCGGACGCCGCGGCCTCGCGTGCGCGGGTAGAGCAGTTCGAACAGGCGCAGCGGCTCGCCGCGAGCCAGCGCACCCGCGACGTCACCGTCGGCCTGCAGACCGAGCGCTCGCCTGCGCTGGGCGGAAGCGTCTTCGGCGTGAGCGCCGCCATTCCGCTGTTCGTGTTCAACGACTACTCCGGCGACCGCGCCCGGGCGCTGGCCGAGCGCGACCAGGCCGCCGAGGACCTGACGCGGGTCCAGGCGGCCATCCGCAGTGACGTCGATCAGGCGACGGCCGCCCTCCGGGCCGCGCGCGCACGGCTTGCGCTGCTCACCGGCACCGCGCTGCCGCAGGCCCAACGCGCGGCGCAGGCGATCGAGTTCGCGTTCGAGCGCGGCGCCGCAACGCTCACCGACCTGTTCGACGCGCGCCGCCAGTTCGCGGCCGTGCGTCTGGACGAGATCAACGCACGCACCGAACTGGCCCGGGCGCTGACCGCATGGCGTCAGGCGCTGAAGGTGGAGACGAATCCGTGAACCTGCGTCTGGCTGGTGTGGTGGCCGCACTCGGCGTCGGCTGGGCCCTGTCCGCCTGTTCGCCTCATCCCCCCGCGGCCCGGCCCGCGATCCCCGACGTGCGGATCGAGGGCACCACGATCGTCTTCCCCAAGGACAGCCCGCAGCTGGCGACGCTGAAGGTGACGGAGGCGAATCCGGAGCGGGCCAGCTACGTGCGCATCAACGGGCGCATCACCTGGGACGAGTCCCGCACCTCGCGGGTGGGCAGCGCCATGGTCGGCCGGGTCACCGACATCGTGCGGGCGCCGGGCGACCGGGTGCGCCGCGGCGACGTGCTGGCGGTGCTCTCGTCGCCCGAGTTCGGGATCACACAGTCGGAAGCCCGACGCAGCGAGACCGACCTGCGGCAGGCCGAACGCGCACTGGCCCGCGCACGCGAACTGCACCAGGCCGGGGTGATCCCCACCAAGGAGCTGCAGCTTGCCGAGGCCGACGCCGAGCGCGCCCGCTCCGAGCGCGAGCGCACCGCGGCGCGTGAGCGCCTGCAGGGCGGCGCCGGCGCGATCGATCAGCGCTACCGCATCGTCGCGCCCATCGACGGGGTGGTGGTGATGCGCAACCTCACCCCCGGACAGGAGGTGCGCCCCGACCAGGGCGACACGCCGCTGTTCGTGATCTCGGATCCCACCCGGCTGTGGATCGCGCTGGACGTGCCCGAGATGCTCAGCCAGGAGATCGCCGTCGGCGAAGCGGTGCGCATCTCCGTGCCCGCGCTGCCGTCGGAGATCTTCCCCGCGCGGGTCGAATACGTGGCCGACTTCCTCGATCCGCAGACGCGCATGATCAAGGCCCGCGCGGCGGTGGCCAACGCCGACCGCCGCCTGAAGGCCGAGATGTTCGCCACGGCGGACGTCGAGATCCCGCCGTCGAGCGCGCTGCGCGTCCCGAGCGCCGCCCTGTTCCTGCAGGGCGACACCTACTACGGGTTCGTCGAGGAGGCGACCGGCCGCTTCACGCGCCGCAGCGTCCGCGCCGAGGAGGCGCCCCTGGGCACGATGCGCGTGCTGGGCGGGCTGCGTCCGGGCGAGCGCATCGTGTCCGAAGGCGCGCTGCTGCTGCAGCAGCTGCTCAACCAGCGCGCCGCCAGCGCCGGCAAAGACACGGCCGCCGCGCGGCATCACGAACCGTGATCCGCCGCATCGTCAGCGTCTCGCTGCACCAGCCGCTGATCGTCGTGCTGGCGGTGCTGGTGTTCATCGGCGGCGGGCTGATCGCCTTCAAGAACCTGCCGATCGAGGCGTTTCCCGACGTCACCGACACCCAGGTCACGGTGATCACGCTGTTTCCTGGACGCGCCGCCGAAGAGGTCGAACGGCAGGTGACGATGCCGCTGGAGGTGGCGCTCTCGGGCATCCCGAACGCCGTGCGGGTGTTCTCGCACACCCAGTTCGGACTGTCGTTCATGGTGATCACCTTCAACGACAAGGCCAACGACTACTTCGCACGGCAGCAGGTGACCGAGCGCCTGCGCGCCGCCGAGTTGCCGGAGGGCGTGCAGCCCGAGCTGGCGGCGCTGACGTCGGCCATCAGCGAGGTGTACCGCTATCGCATCCGCTCCGATGCGCTCGACCCCACCGAGCTGCGCACCCTGCAGAACTGGGTGATGGAGCGCCAGCTCAAGACCGTGCCCGGCGTGGCGGACGTGGTCAGCTTCGGCGGGCAGATCAAGACCTACGAAGTGCAGCCGGACGTGATGAAGATGCGCGACTACCGCATCTCGCTCGACGAGCTGGCCCAGGCCCTGGGCAAGTCGAACGCCAACGCCGGGGGCGGCTACGTCGAGCACGGCGCGCAGCAGTTCCTGATCCGCGGCATCGGGCTGCTGCGCAGTCCGTCCGATCTCGAGACGGTGCCGGTGGCCGAACGCAGCGGCACGCCCATCCTGGTGCGCGACATCGCGCGCGTGTCGATCGGCGGCGTCCCGCGCCAGGGGGTGGCCGGGCAGAACGACGACGACGACATCGTCTACGGCATGGTGCTGATGCGCAAGGGCGAGAACGCCTCGGTCGTGCTCGATGCCGTGAAGGAACGCATCGAGGAGCTGAACCGCACCCAGCTTCCGCCCGGCGTGCGCATCGAGCCGTTCTACGACCGCAGCTGGCTGATCGGCCGCACCATCCGCACGGTGTTCACCAACCTGCTGGAGGGCGCGCTGCTCGTCGGCGTGGTGCTGTACCTGTTCCTGAAGAACATGCGGGCCGCCGCCATCGTCGCGGCGCTGATCCCGCTGTCACTGCTGGGCACCTTCCTCGGTCTGACCTGGATCGGCATTCCCGCGAACCTGCTGTCGCTGGGGGCGATGGACTTCGGCATCATCGTCGACGGCGCCGTGATCGTGGTCGAGCACATCGTGCACCGCCTGTCGCTGCTGCCCGACCGGGCCGACCGCAAGGCCCGTCTCGCGTCGGTGCTCAACGCCGCCGCCGAGGTCGGACGCCCGACCGTGTTCTCGATGCTGATCATCATCGCGGCCCACATCCCGATCTTCACGCTGCAGCGGCACGAGGGGCGCATCTTCGCGCCGATGGCGTACTCGGTGGTCTCGGCGCTGGTGGCGTCGCTGGTGCTGTCGCTGACGCTCGTGCCCCTGCTGTGCCACTGGGCGCTGCGCAAGGGCATCTCGCACCAGGACCCCGGCATCGTCGCCTGGAGCAAGCGCGTCTACACGCCCGTGCTGCGCTGGGCGCTCGCGCGGCGCCGCACGGTGCTGTGCGTGGCGCTGGGCGCACTGGCGATCGCACTCGCCGCCGGCACGCGCCTGGGCTCGGAGTTCCTGCCGGAGCTCAACGAAGGCAGCGTGTGGCTGAACGTCACCCTGGAACCCAGCGTCTCGATCAGCGAGGCGCAGCGCCAGGCGGCGCGCATCCGCGAGATCGTCCGCCGCACGCCGGAAGTCGAAGGCATCGTGAGCAAGCTCGGGCGTCCCGAGGACGGCACCGATCCCAAGATCGCCAGCCAGATCGAGGCGCTGGTCGACCTGCACGACGAGCCGCTCTGGAACCGCGGCCTGACCAAGCCGCAGGTGCTGGCCGAGATCGAGGCCAACCTGCGCAC
>JAKOZZ010000154.1 GCA_029779755.1 Pseudomonadota bacterium | reverse complement strand
ATGGCCGACGCACGCTTCATCACCGGTTCCCAGTTGGGGTCGGTCATGTCGGTGACCAGCACGTCGCCGGGCATCACGCGGTCCATCTGCGACGCGTCGACCACCACGCGCACCGGGCCCGCGCCCACGCGCTGGCCGATCGCACGGCCGCTGGTCAGCACGTCGGACGAGCCCTTCACCTTGAAGCGCTGCTGGCGGCCGCCGGCGCTCTGCGACTTCACCGTCTCGGGGCGTGCCTGCAGGATGTACAGCTTGCCGTCGCGGCCGTCCTTGCCCCACTCGATGTCCATCGGGCGGCCGTAGTGACGCTCGATGATGACCGCGTAGCGGGCCAGCTCGATCACCTCGTCGTCGGCCAGCGAGTAGCGGTTGCGCAGGTCGACGGGCGTGTCGACCGTGCGCACCGTGCGCCCGGCGCTGGTCTCGGGGCCGCCCTCGCCGGTGGCGAACTCCATGTGGATCAGCTTGCTGCCCATCTGGCGGCGGATGATCGGGAACTTGCCGGCGGCGAGCATCGGCTTGTGCACGAAGAACTCGTCCGGATTCACCGCGCCCTGCACCACCGTCTCGCCCAGGCCGTAGGCGCTGGTGACGAACACCACGTCCGGGAAGCCGGACTCGGTGTCGATGGTGAACATCACGCCCGATGCGCCGAGGTCGCTGCGCACCATGCGCTGCACGCCGGCCGACAGCGCCACGTTGGCGTGCTCGAAGCCCTTGTGCACGCGGTACGAGATCGCACGGTCGTTGTAGAGCGACGCGAACACGTGCCGCACCCGGTCGAGCACGGCGTCGATGCCCGACACGTTCAGGTAGGTCTCCTGCTGCCCGGCGAACGAGGCGTCGGGCAGGTCTTCGGCGGTGGCCGACGAGCGGACGGCCACCGAGATCTCGCTCCCCGACTCGGCGACCAGCTGCGCGTAGTGCGTGCGGATCTCCTGCTCGAGCTGCGGCGGCAGCGGGCTGTCGATCACCCACTGGCGGATCTGGGCGCCGCACTCGGCCAGCGCCTTGACGTCCTCGGTGTTCAGCCCGGCCAGCCGGTCGGCGATGCGCTCGGTCAGGCGGTTGAAGGCGAGGAACTCACGGAAGGCATGCGCCGTGGTGGCGAAGCCCCCCGGCACCCGCACGCCCGAGGCCGCGAGCTGGCTGATCATTTCCCCGAGCGAAGCATTCTTGCCGCCGACCGTGTCGACATCGGTCATGCGCAAGGCTTCGAAGGGGACGACGAAGCGCCCTTCGAGATGGTTCATGTTGAAAACGTCCTAGCATGTTGGGAACCGGTCGCGCGGGCCGCCGGCGCACCCGGGGGCGGCCGTCGTCGGCATCGAAGCGCTGTAGTCGGCGCACCCGCCCCACGGGCACCGGCCCGCACCAGGGGATCGCGCCGACTGCAACACTCGGACGAAGAGCGCGGATTTTACTTCGCGCCCCGGGGCCGCGCACGCAAAATACCGCACCGTTCGTCGTGTCCGCCTCCCGCCACCGACGCGGCCGGCGTACAAACGCACACCACGATCCCTTCCGGAGTACCGCATGCCAGACCGCGACGGCGGCCCGTACGACCGCACCGTCTTCTATGTGTCGGACGGCACCGGCATCACCGCCGAGACGTTCGGCCATTCGCTGCTGACCCAGTTCGACAGCCTGCGCCTGCGCGAAGTGCGCCTGCCCTTCATCGACTCGCGCGAGAAGGCCCACGACGTGGTGCGTCGCGTCGCGAAGCAGCGCGAAGCCGACGGCTGCCGCCCGATCGTGTTCAGCACGCTGGTCGACACCGACGTGAACGCGGTGGTCCGCCAGGCCGACGCGATGTTCATCGACCTGTTCTCGACCTTCGTCGAGCCGCTGGAGCAGGAGTTCGGCGTCAAGTCCACGCACACCGTGGGCCGCTCGCACACCGCGGCCGACTCGGCGCAGTACAAGCGGCGCATCGAAGCGATCAACTTCTCGCTGGCGCACGACGACGGCCAGTCCAACAAGGGGCTGGTGAGCGCCGACGTCATCCTGGTGGGCGTGTCGCGCTCGGGCAAGACGCCCACCAGCCTGTACCTGGCGATGCAGCACGGCATCAAGGCGGCGAACTACCCGCTGATCCCCGAGGACTTCGAGCGCGACCGCCTGCCCGACACGCTCTACCAGTTCCGCCACAAGCTGTTCGGCCTGTCGATCGCCCCCGAGCGCCTCTCCGAGGTGCGCAACGAGCGCCGGCCGAACAGCCGCTACGCGTCGCTGGAGAACTGCCGCTACGAGGTCGCCGAAGCCGAGCGGATGATGAAGCGCGAAGGCATCCGCTGGTCGTCGTCGACGACCAAGTCGATCGAGGAGATCGCCGCCACCATCCTGCACGAGCTGCAGCTGCGCAGCTGACGGGCGCAGCTGACGGGCGCAGTTGAAGCGCGCGGCTGAGCAGGGTCGCCGACGCGTGCGGCGGGCCGTCTCCGGCGCCGCGGCGCGCTCAGCCCCGACGCTGGCGCAGCTGCTCGTACAGGCACACCGCCGCGGCCACCCCGACGTTGAGCGACTCGACCGCCGGCGACTGCGGAATCGACACCCCCTGCACCCGGTCGTCGATCAGCGCCGGGTCGAGTCCGCTGCCTTCGCGGCCGAACAGCCAGGCCGTCGGGCCGGCGAGCACGCAGTCGTACAGGCAGGTGAGCGCGCCGGCGCCGGCCGCGCGCACCGACACCGCGGGCGCCAGACGTCCCCGTACCGCGTCCCAGGCGACGGACTCGTGGATGTCGAGCGCAAAATGCGCGCCCATCGCCGAGCGCAGCACTTTCGGCGACCAGCACCATGCCGACTGCGGCGCGGTGATCACGCGGCGCACGCCGACCGCTGCGCAGGTGCGCAGGATGGTGCCGACGTTGCCCGGATCCTGCACGCGATCGAGGTAGACGAGGTCGTCGTCGAGCGTCGCCGGCAGGACGGCCCGCGGCGTGTCGATCAGGCAGGCGATCGCGACCCCGTGCTCGACCGCCGACAGCGCCTTGAACAGCGCATCCGTCAGGATCACCGGCGTGCAGCCCCCCTGTGCGAAGGCATCGAGCAGCGCACACACCTCGGACGACGCCAACGCCGATTCGCCGGCGGCGACGACGCGCGGCATGCCGAAGCGCTGCAGGTAGGCCTCGCACAGGTGCACGCCCTCGATCAGGCTGGCGTCGCGGCGACGGCGCTCGCGCGCCGAGCCGGCCACGCCCAGCAGCTCGCGGTACAGCGGGTTGTCGCGCGAGACGATGCGCCGCATCGCTCAGCCCTGCTCGAGCAGGCGGCGCACCGGGCCGAAGCTGCGGCGGTGCTCGGGCGTGGGCCCGTGCTGGCGCAGCAGGCTCAGGTGCTCGGCGGTGGGATAGCCCTTGTGACGGTCGAAGCGGTACTGCGGCCAGCGCGCGTGCAGCTCGACCAGGAGCGCGTCGCGCGCCGTCTTGGCCAGGATCGACGCCGCCGAGATCGCGGGGTCGAGCGCATCGCCGCCCACCAGTGTCTCGACCGCGCAGGGCAAGGCCGGTGCCCGGTTGCCGTCGACGCGCGCCAGCACCGGCGCGACGCCCAGCCCCAGCACGGCACGGCGCATCGCCAGCATCGTCGCGTGCAGGATGTTCAGCGTGTCGATCTCGCCCACGTCGGCCTGCGCGATCGACCAGGCCAGCGCGCGTGCGCGGATCTCCGCCGCCAGCACGTCGCGCCGCCGGGCACTGAGCTGCTTGGAGTCGCGCAGCCCCGCGATGGGCGCGGCCGGATCGAGGATCACCGCCGCCGCGAACACGGGACCCGCCAGCGGCCCGCGCCCGGCCTCGTCGACACCGCAGACGGGGCCGGAGACGGCGCCGCTCATTGCGCGCCTCCCATCGACAGCAGCACCTCGGCCGCGCGCTGCGGGCAGTCGCAGCGCAGCTCATGGTGCATCGCCTCGAAGCGCTCGGCCAGACGCGCGCGCAGCGGCGCATCGTCGAGCTGCGCGAGGAGCGCGGCGCCCATGGCGTCGGGCTGCGCGGCATCCTGGATGAACTCGGGCACCAGCGACGCGTGTGCAAGGATGTTGGGCAGGCCGATCCAGGGCAGATAGCCCTTGTTGCGCATCAGGCGGTAGGTGAGCCACGCCATCCGGTACGCAACCACCATGGGCCGCCGGAACAGCGCGGTCTCGAGCGTGGCCGTGCCGCTGGCCACCAGCACCACGTCGGCGGCGGCCAGCACCTCGTGCGAGCGCCCCTGCACCAGGGTCAGCCGCAGCCCGGGCGGCAGCGGCAGGTCGGCGATCATCGCCTGCAGGCGCTCGAACAGCGCCGCGCCGGCCGCCGGCAGCACGAACTGCAGGTCGCCGCGACGCCCGTGCATCCAGGCGGCCGTCTCGACGAACACCCGGCCCATGTAGTGCACCTCCGAAGGCCGGCTCCCGGGCAGCAGCGCCACGGTCGCGCGATCGGGGTCGAGCGCGAGGGCCGTGCGCGCCGCACGGGCATCGGTCTGCATGGGTATGCGATCGGCCAGCGGATGCCCGACGTAGGTGGCCGGGATGCCCGCCTCGCGGTAGATCTCGCGCTCGAACGGAAAGACCAGCAGCATGTGGTCGACCGCCTCGCGGATGCGGTGGATGCGCTCGCGCCGCCACGCCCAGATCGACGGACTGATGAAGTGCGCGACCTTGACGCCCCGCTGGCGCAGCCGCACCTCGAGTTCGAGGTTGAAATCGGGCGCGTCGACGCCGACGAAGACGTCGGGACGCCACTGCAGCACCCGCTCGAACAGCTGGCTGCGCATGCGCAGCAGGCGCGGATAGGCGCGCAGCACCTCGACGTAGCCGCGCACCGACAGCTCGTCGGTGCTCCACCACTGCTCGAAGCCGCGCTCGGCCATCGCCCGCCCGCCGATGCCGGCAGCCGCCACGTCGGTCACCCGCGCGTGCAGCCCGTCCAGCACGTCGGCCGCCAGCAGGTCGCCCGAGGTCTCCCCCGCGACCATCACGAAGCGCCGTGCGCTCATCGTTCAGCGCACGATGCCGCGCGTGACCGATCCGAGGAAGTCCGACAGCAGCGCGACCGCTTCCCGGTGCGGGTTGGCCGGGTCCTTCGCCTGCGCGGCCAGCTGGCTGCGCGCCTCGTCGAGGGTCAGTCCGCTCTTGTACAGGGTCTTGTACGCGCGACGGATCGCATTGATCGCCTCGGGGTCGAAGCCGCGCCGGCGCAGGCCTTCGCTGTTGATGCCGTGCGCCCCGGCCGTGTTGCCCGACGCCATCACGTAGGGCGGAATGTCGTGCAGCACGACCGTGCCGGTGCCCGTCATCGCATGCGCACCGATCTTGCAGAACTGGTGCACCTGCGAGTTGCCCCCCAGGATCACCCAGTCGCCGATGTGCACGTGGCCGCCCAGGTTGGTCGTGTTGGCGAAGATCGTGTGATCGCCCACCACGCAGTCGTGGGCGATGTGCACGTAGGCCATGATCCAGTTGCCGCTGCCCACGCGGGTGACGCCCGCGTCCTGCACCGTGCCGCGGTTGATCGTCACGCACTCGCGGATCGTGTTGTCGTTGCCGATCTCGAGCCGCGTGGGCTCGTCGCGGTACTTCTTGTCCTGCGGCGCCGCACCGATCGACGCGAACTGGAAGATGCGGTTGCCGTGGCCGATCGAGGTGTGGCCTTCGATCACCACGTGCGGGCCGACCACGGTGCCCTTGCCGATGGACACGTGCGGCCCGATCACCGCGTACGGACCGATCTCGACGTGGGCGTCGAGCTGGGCGCCGGGTTCGACGATCGCAGTGGGATGGATCCTGGACATGGCGACCCTCGCGTGCGTCAGGCGGCCCCGGCGCCGTCGGCCGGCCCGGGGGCGTCCGCGGCGGCGCCGTCGGCCGGCGCGATCTCGCGCAGCGTGCACATCAGCTCGGCCTCTGCGCTGACCTGTCCGTCGACGGTGGCGCGCCCGCTGTACTTCCAGATCGAACGGGCGACCCGGTCGATGGTGACCTCCAGACGCAGCTGGTCTCCGGGGCCGACCGGACGCTTGAAGCGCGCCTTGTCGATGCCGACGAAGTAGTAGACGGAACGGTCGTCGGAGACGCGCCCCATCGTCTGGAAGGACAGGATGCCGGCGGCCTGCGCCAGCGCCTCGATCTGCAGCACACCGGGCATCACCGGCAGGTGCGGAAAGTGCCCGGTGAAGAACGGCTCGTTGATCGTGACGTTCTTGATCGCCACGATGCGCTTGCCCTTCTCGATCTCGAGCACGCGATCGACCAGCAGGAAGGGGAACCGGTGCGGCAGGTGCTCGAGAATGGCCCGGATGTCGAGCATCGTCATCGTTCAGTCCTCGGTAGGAGAGTCACGGCCGCGCCCGGTGGCGCTGCCGTCGAGTTGTCGGATCCGGCGGCGCAGCGCGGGCAGCTGCCGCACCACCGCGGCCGAACGCTCCCAGTCGGCGTTCGGCATGAGCGGATAGACCCCGCTGTAGAAGCCGGGCGTGGTGATGGAACGGGTGACCAGGCTCATCGCGGAGATCACGACGTCGTCGCAGATCTCGAGATGGCCCAGGATGCCGGCGCTGCCGCCGATCATGCAGCGCCGCCCGATCACGGCGCTGCCGGCCACGCCCACGCATCCGGCCAGCGCGGTGTGCTCGCCGATGCGCACGTTGTGCGCGATCTGCACCAGGTTGTCGATCTTGCAGCCGTCGCCGATCACGGTGTCGTCGAGCGCGCCGCGGTCGATCGTGCAGTTGGCGCCGATCTCGACGTCGTCGCCGATGCGCACCGCGCCGAGCTGCGGAATCTTGGCCCAGCGCCCCTGTTCGCGCGCGAATCCGAAGCCGTCGGCCCCGATCACCGTGCCGGCATGGACGATGCCGCGCGCGCCGACGCTGCAGTCGTGGTACACGGTGACGTTGGGCGCGAGCACCGTGCCCGCCCCGATGACGGCGCCCGGACCGATCACGCAGCCGGCGCCCAGCACCGCACCGTCGCCGATGCGGGCCCCGTCGTCGATCACGCAGTGGGCCGCGATGCGCACGCCATCGCCGAGCGACGCGCCGGGCGCGACACAGGCCGACGCGTGCACCCCGGCCGGAGCCACCGCCGGCGACACCTGCTCGGCGAACCAGCGTGCGATGGCCGCGAAATGGGCGTACGGGTCGCCCACCACGATGCGCACACACCCCGGTGGCAGCACGTCGGCCTGCGCCGCAGCGACCACAACCGCACCGGCGCGCGTGACGGCGGCCTCGGCCCGGTACTTCGCGGCACTGAGAAAGCTGAGATCGGAGGGCCCGGCCGAATGCAGCGTGGCCAGCCCACGGATGCCCCGGTCGGCTGCGCCGGAGACTTCGCCGCCGAAGCGGCGCACGAGCTCGGCAACGGAGACGGCGGCAGCGAGGGACCGTGCCATCGTGCCGGGCGGCTTCGCGCGACCTACTTGGCGTTTGCCAGCGCGCGCAGCACCTTGTCGGTGATGTCGACACGCGGGCTGGCGTAGACGGCTTCCTGCAGCACGAAGTCGTACTTCTCCTGCTCGGCGATCTGCCGGATCACGCGGTTGGCCTTCTCGACCACCTGCGCGAGCTCCTCGTTGCGGCGCTGGTTGAGGTCCTCGCGGAACTCGCGCTGCTTGCGCTGGAAGTCCTTCTCCAGATCGGAGAACTCACGCTGACGGCGCACGCGCTCGGACTCGCTGGTCACGGACGCATCGCGCTCGAGGCGCTCGCTCATCGTCTTCAGGCGCGCGGCCAGATCCTGGAGCTCCTTGTCGCGCTTGCTGAACTCCTGCTCGAGTTTCTGCTGCGCCGCCTTCGCCGGCACGGCGTCGCGCAGGATGCGCTCGGTATTCACGTAGCCCATCCGGGTCGTTTCCTGAGCCGCCAGCATCGGCGAAACGGCCACCAGGGAGCACGCGACCAGCCAGTGACGCCACCATTTCATCGGAGTATCCGTGCCTCGATCGAAAACGCGAATTGTCGCACAAACACCCATCGTCACCCGGCGCGTGCGCCGTCAGAAGCCGGTACCGACCTGGAACTGCAGGCGCTGGGTGCGATCGCCTTCCTGACGCCGCAACGGAAAGCCCATGCTCAGCTTCATCGGCCCGATCGGCGACGCCCAGTTCAGGCCCACGCCGGTGGAGAACCGCAGGTCGCCCAGGTCGATGTTGCCCACCTGGTAGACGTTGCCGGCGTCGAAGAACACGAAGGTGCGGAAGCTGCGGTCGTTGCCGGTGCCCGCCAGCGGGAAGATGAACTCGGCGCTGCCGACGATCCGGGTCTGTCCGCCGAGCGCGACGTTGTCGACCGGATCCTTGGGGCCCAGCGACGACTGCGCGAAGCCGCGGACCGTGCCGATACCGCCGGCGTAGTAGTTCTTGAAGAGCGGATACGCCTTGCCGCCGTACGCCCGCCCGATCGCGAAGTCGCCGTTGAGCGCCAGCGTGTAGTCCTTGCCGATCGGGTAGTAGAACTGGTGGTTGTAGTTGGCCCGCGCGTACCGCAGGTCGCCGGCCGGCAGCGAGAACTCGACGTTGGCGGTCTGGAAGCGGCCCTTGGTGGGGGCGAACGCGCTGTCGCGCGAGTCGCGCCGCCATCCGATCACGCCCAGCAGCGCCACGCTGCTGTCGCCGAAGTTGGCGACGTAATCCCGGAAGCGCTGCGGCGCGTTGGCGCCGAGCTCGAGCTGGTTGCCCTCGACCGCGACCCCGAAGCTGATGCGATCGAACTCGGTGTACGGCACGCCGAAGCGCAGGCCCAGGCCGTTGGAGCGCCATTTGTAGTCGCCCAGCGACAGCGCCGCCGCATTGAACGTGCGCGTGTACAGGTCGAACGTGCGGCTCACGCCGTCGGGCGTGAAGTACGGGTCGGTGTAGGCCACGCTGATGGTGCGGCTGATGCGGCTGGTGTTCAGCTCCACCCCCAGCGACTTGCCGGTGCCCATGAAGTTCTGCTGGTTCAGCGAGCCCGACAGGATGATCCGTTCGGAACTGGACAGGCCGATACCCATGGAGATCGCGCCGGTGGCCTGCTCCCTGACCGTCACCGAAAGGTCGACCTGGTCGTTGGCGTCGGGGACCGGCACGGTGTCGATGCGCACGTCGGTGAAGTAGCCGAGCCGGCCGATCCGCTCGCGCGACAGGCGGATCTTCTCGGAGTCGTACCACGCGTCCTCGAACTGGCGCAGCTCGCGGCGGATGACCTCGTCACGCGTGCGCGCATTGCCCGACACGTTGATGCGGCGCACGTACACCCGCCTGCCCGGGTCGATCAGCACGTCGAAGCTGACCTCGCGCTTGTCGCGGTCGATCTCGGGCACCGGGTTGACGTTGGCGAACGCGTAGCCGAGCGTGCCCAGCCGGTCGGTGATGGCCTTCTGCGAATCGGCCAGCTTCTGGCCGGAGAAGGTCTCGCCCGGCTTGAGCGTCATCAGCGCGGCGAACTCGGACTCGCGACCGAGCATCTGCCCGGAGAAGCGGACGTCGTTGACCCGGTACACGCCTCCCTCGGTGATGCCGATCGTGAGGTGCACGTCCTCCTTGTCGGGCGAGATCGACACCTGGGTGGAGTCGATGGAGAACTCGAGGTAGCCGCGGTTCAGGTAGAACGAGCGCAGGGCCTCGAGGTCGCCCGCCAGCTTCTCGCGCGCGTACTGGTCGTTCTTGGTGTACCAGGACATCCACGTGGGCGTGGACAGGCGGAACTCGTCGAGCAGCTGCTTCTCGGTGAACGCCTTGTTGCCGACGATGCTGATCGTCTTGATCGTCGCCGCGTCGCCCTCCTCCACGGCCATCGTGATGCCCACGCGATTGCGCTCGAGGGGCGTCACGGTCGAGGTCACGCGGGCCCCGTACCGGCCGCGCGACAGGTACTGGCGCTTGAGCTCCTGCTCGCCGCGCTCGAGCAGGCTGCGGTCGAAGATGCGGCTTTCGGTCAGGCCGATGTCGCGCAGCGCGCGCTTGATCGTGTCCTGGTCGATCTCCTTGGCGCCGGTGATCGAGATGGAGGCGATCGCCGGACGCTCTTCGAGGTAGACGACGAGCACCTGGCCGTCGACCTCGAGCCGCACGTCCTTGAAGAATCCGGTGGCGAACAGTGTCCGGACGGCCGCGGCGGCCTTGTCCTCGGTCAACGTCTCGCCGACCTTGACCGGCAGGTAGCCGAAGATGGTGCCGGGTTCGGTGCGCTGAACCCCTTCGATGCGGATGTCGCGCACCACGAAGGGGTCGAACGCGAAGGCCGCGTGGCTGAATGCCAGGGCCGCAAGACTCGCAACGGCCCGCACCGCGAAGCGCGTGCGTAAGCCGCGCTTCGGGCGCGATAGGGACATTACGATCCGATCAGACGGGTGAAGTCGTTGAACAGTGCCATGATCATCATGGCTGCGATCATGGCAAGACCGGCTTTCTGGGTGATCTCCACGAAGCGCTCCGACAGGGGTCGGCCGCGCACTGCTTCGAGGCCGTAATATACCAAATGCCCCCCGTCGAGCACGGGGATCGGCAGCAGGTTCAGCACACCGAGACTGATGCTGATCAGCGCCATGAACGACAGGTACGCGTACCACCCGATGCGCGCGCTCTGGCCGGCATAGTCGGCGATCGACACCGGCCCGCTCAGGTTGCGCCAGGACAGCTCGCCCATCAGCATCTTGCCGAGCATGCGCAGCGAGAAGACCGACATGTCCCAGGTCTGGACCGCCGCGCGCTGCAGCGACTCGAGCGGCCCGAACCGCACCTCGACCATCTGCACCCGGTTGGCGATGCCCGCGTTGATGCGGCCGACCATCCGGCCGGCCTCGTCGGGACGCTCGGAGGCGCGCGCATCGGGGACGATCTCGATGCGCAGCTGGTCGGCGCCGCGCTGCACGTCCAGGCGCAGCGGACGCTGGGGGTTGGCGCGGATCGCCTCGATGAGCGCCGTCGAGCGCGTGACCGGCGCGCCGTCCAGCCCCACCACCTGGTCTTCGGCCCGCAGGCCGGCCCGCGCGGCCGCGCCCTCGGGCAGGACCGAGGCGATCACGACCCGTCCGGCCGCGAGCTCCAGGCCCAGCGCGCGCTGGAAATCACGCTCCACCTCGCCCTCCGGCAGGCCGGCGGTGTCGATGGACAGCGCGGTGCGCGCGTCGCCGCGCTGCACCTCGAAGGGGATGGCTCGGCGCTCGATCACGCCGTCGATCATGCGCAGACGCACCTCGTTCCACGAGCGCACCTCGCGCCCGTCGACCGCCAGCACGCGGTCGCCCGCGGCCAGCCCGGCCGCGGCCGCGGCGGTGGACGGCGCGGGCGCGGCGACGACCGCCGCCGGCTCCTGCACACCCACGGAGTTCAGCACGAAGTACAGGGCGATCGCGAGCAGGAAATTGGCCAGCGGGCCGGCGACGACGATCAGCGACCGCCGCCCCAGCGACTGCCGGGTGAACGCCCGCGGCAGGTCTTCGGGCGGGATCGGGCCGGCGCTGGTGTCGCGCTCGTCGACCATCTTCACGTAGCCGCCGAGGGGGATCGCCGACAGCGCCCACTCGGTGCGGTCGGGCCCCACCGTCCAGGTGGCCAGCGGCTTGCCGAAGCCGATGGAGAACCGCAGGATCTTCACGCCGCACCAGCGCGCCACCAGGTAGTGGCCCATCTCGTGCACGAAGATCAGCAGCGTCAACGCCACCAGGAACGAAACCAGGGTCTGCAGAAAGCTCATCGGGCGCACCTCTCGATCCGCGATTGCGCCAGCGAACGGGCCTCGGCGTCCAGCGCCAGCACGCCGGCGACATCCGCCGGCGACGGGCGGTGGCCCAGTGCCGCGAGGACGGCCTCGTCCGTGGCGGCGATGTCGGGGAACGCGATGCGCCCTGCCAGGAACGCCTCGACGGCGACCTCGTTGGCGGCGTTCAGCACGCACGGCCCGGCGGCCCCGGCCGCGAGCGCCTCGCGCGCCAGGCGCAGACAGGGGAAGCGCACGGGATCGGGCGGCTCGAAGTCGAGGCGGCCGAGCGCCGGCAGGTCGAGCGCCCCCACCCCGCTGGCGATCCGCTCGGGATAGGCCAGCGCATGGGCGATGGGCGTGCGCATGTCGGGATTGCCGAGCTGCGCCAGCACCGAGCCGTCGAGGTACTCGACCATCGAATGGATCACGCTCTGCGGGTGCACGACGATCTCGATGCGCTCCTGCGGAAGACCGAACAGCAGATGGGCTTCGATCAGTTCGAGACCCTTGTTCATCATCGTCGCCGAGTCGACCGAGATCTTTCGCCCCATGCTCCAGTTCGGATGCGCGCAGGCCTCGTCGGGCGTAACCGTGTGCATCTGCGCCAGCGGCCGCGTGCGGAACGGTCCGCCCGAGGCGGTCAGCAGGATGCGGCGCACCCCGGCCGCCGGCATCGCGCGGGCGTCGCCCTGGACGTCGGCCGGCAGGCACTGGAAGATCGCGTTGTGCTCGCTGTCGATCGGCAGCACCACGGCACCCGCGTCGCGCGCGGCCGCGACGAACACCGGCCCGGCCATCACCAGCGCCTCCTTGTTGGCCAGCAGGATGCGCTTGCCGCGCCGCGCCGCGGCCAGCGTCGGCGCCAGGCCGGCGGCGCCGACGATCGCCGCCATCACGGCGTCGACCTCCGGCGCCGCGCTGATCTGTGCGAGGCTGTCGGGCCCGTCGAGCACCTCGGTCGTGCAGCCCGCCGCGCGCAGCAGCGCACGCAGGCGCCGCGCGGGCTCGGCGTCGGGCACCGCCGCATAGCGCGGGGCGAAGCGCACGCACAGCGCCGCGAGGTCGTCGACGCGGCGGTTGCCCGACAGCGCGAAGACGCGGTAGCGATCGGGATGGCGGGCGACGACGTCGAGCGTGCTCGCACCGATGGATCCGGTGGCACCCAGGACCGTGAGCGACAGCATGTTGGGGACTACCTCAGCAGTTCGTAGATCAGCAGGACCGCCGGCATGGTGGGGATCAGCGCGTCGATGCGGTCGAGGACGCCGCCGTGGCCGGGCAGGATCCAGCCGCTGTCCTTGACGCCGGCCTGGCGCTTGAGCAGCGACTCGTGCAGGTCGCCGACGATCGACAGGGCGGCGATCGCCACCAGCACGGCAAGCACCGCCGCCAGCGGCAGGCGCGACGCCAGCACCGCCGGCAGCGCGGTCTCGAGGCCGGCGGCGCCGGCCGCGAACCCGCCCAGCAGCGCCACGGCGGCAAAGCCGCCGATCGCCCCCTCCCAGCTCTTGCCCGGGCTGATCGACGGCGCCAGCTTGCGACGTCCGAACGCCCGGCCGGCGAAGTAGGCCGCGATGTCGGCCACCCAGACGATGGCCATCGACGACAGCAGCGCGATCGGACCGCGCAGCCGCAGTTCGTAGAGCGCAAGCCAGCAGCCGAGCAGCACCACGGCCGCCAGCAGCCAGCCGCCGCTGCGGGCGTCGTGCCGCGCCAGCCGCAGCCCGCCGCCGACCACCCAGTACAGCGTCAGCACCGCGCACGGCACGATCAGCACGTGCCCGCCCGGCCAGGCGGCGGAGTCACGCCACACGAGCAGTGCGACGCCAGCCACCAGCACCGTCACCGCCGCGCGCATCGACGAGGCGCCGGGCGGCTCGAGCAGGCGGCCCCATTCCCAGGCGCCGACGGTCAGGAACACCAGTGTGAGCACCCCCCAGGCGAGCGGGGGATACACGAAGATGGCTGGCAGGAGGATTGCCAGCAGCACCAGAGCGGTCACCACCCTGCGGCCGAGCATGTGCGTTGCCTTGGTGTCAGTGCGGTCCGGCCACGGCCGCCGAGCTCACGCGGGCGACCCGACCTGTGCGCTGGTCCGACCGAACCGGCGCTCGCGCTGCCGGTAGGAGTCGATCGCACGCTGCAGCTCGGCCGCGTCGAAGTCGGGCCAGAACGTCTCGGTGAAATAGAGTTCGGTGTACGCCAGCTGCCACAGCATGAAGTTGCTGATGCGCTGCTCGCCGCCGGTGCGGATGAACAGGTCGGGCTCCGGTGCGTGCGCCATCGCCAGGAACGGCGCGAACGCCGCCTCGTCGATGGCCTGCGGCGTGCCGGCGAGCTCGGGATGGGCGCGCAGCATCGCCTGCATCGCCTGCAGGATGTCCCAGCGGCCGCCATAGTTGGCCGCGATCGTGAGCGTCATGCGCGCGTTGCCTTCGGTGCGCTGTTCGGCCTTTTCGATCAGGCGCTGCAGCTGCGCGTCGAACGCACCGAGCTCGCCGACCACGCGCAGGCGGATGCCGTTGCTGGCGAGCAGGGCCACCTCGCGCTTGAGGGCGGTCAGGAACAGGCGCATCAGCACCGAGACCTCGTCCGCCGGACGGCGCCAGTTCTCGGAGCTGAAGGCGAACAGGGTCAGGTACTCGACGCCCATGCGCGCGCAGGACTCGACGATGGTGCGCACGGCGTCCACGCCCTTGGCGTGCCCGGCCACCCGCGGCAGCATGCGCTTCGTCGCCCATCGGCCGTTGCCATCCATGATGATCGCGACGTGCCGCGGCACCGCCCCGACCTCGGGCAACCCGGCCGTGGAACTGATCCGCGTGGGCGTGGGGGTCATCAGACCGTCAGCAGTTCCTGTTCCTTCGCGGCCAGGAGCTTGTCGATCTCGACGATGTGACGGTCGGTCAGCTTCTGGATGTCGTCCTGCGCACGACGCTCGTCGTCCTCGGACACGGCCTTGTCCTTGAGCATCTTCTTGAGCTGCTCGTTGGCCTCGCGGCGCAGGTTGCGCACGGCCACCTTCGCATGCTCGCCCTCGGACTTCACGACCTTGATCAGCTCACGCCGGCGCTCTTCGGACAACGGCGGCATCGGCACGCGGATCAGCTCGCCGACGGACACGGGATTCAGACCGAGGTCGGACTCGCGGATCGCCTTGTCGATGACCTGCGCCATCTTCTTCTCCCAGGGCGACACGCCGATCGTGCGCGCATCGATCAGGGTCACGTTGGCGACCTGGCTGATCGGCACGGGACTGCCGTAATAGTCGACCTGGATGTGGTCGAGGATGCCGACATGGGCGCGGCCGGTGCGGATCCGGCTGAGCGCGTTCTTCAGCGCCTCGATCGACTTCTGCATCTTCTGGTCGGCCGAACTGCGGACATCGGCAATGCTCATCGTTTCTCCTTGCTGGCCGGTGCGCCGTTCAGACGTGCACCAGCGTGCCCTCGTCCTCACCCAGGATCACGCGCCGCAGCGCGCCTTCCTTGAAGATCGAGAATACCTTGATGGGAAGCTTCTGGTCGCGGCACAGCGCGAAGGCGGTCGCATCCATCACCTTGAGGTGGCCGGCGATCGCCTCGTCGAAGCTGATGCTCTGGTAGCGCACGGCGGCGGGATCGAGCTCGGGGTCGGCACTGTACACACCGTCCACCTTGGTCGCCTTCAGGACGATCTCGACGCCCATCTCGGCGCCGCGCAGCGCGGCCGCGGTGTCGGTGGTGAAGAACGGATTGCCGGTGCCGGCAGCGAAGATCACCACCTTGCCTTCCTCGAGGTAGCGCAGCGCCTTCGGCCGGATGTACGGCTCGACGACCTGCTCGATCTTGAGTGCCGACTGCACCCGGGCCACCACGCCGACCTGGCGCAGCGCGTCCTGCAACGCGAGCGAGTTCATGACGGTGGCGAGCATGCCCATGTAGTCGGCCGTGGCGCGGTCCATGCCCGCCGCCCCGGGCGCGACGCCGCGGAAGATGTTGCCGCCGCCGATCACGACCGCAAGCTCGACCCCGAGCGCGCTGATCCCGGCCACTTCACGCACCATCCGCTCGATGGTGACGCGGTTGATGCCGTAGGCGTCGTCGCCCATCAGCGCCTCGCCCGACAGCTTCAGGAGCACACGACGGTACGCGGTACGGCGCGGTGAGGACTCGATGCGCGGCCCGTCGCCCGACGGTTGACCAATCACGGGTGCGGAACTCACGGGTCGAACCTCCTAGAGAATGACGCTGAAAACCGGGCACGCCACCTGCGTGCCGAAGAAGCCGGAAGGGCCGGGGGCGCCGGCCGGCGGCCCCGGCCGGGCCGACACGGCGCGGGCGCAGTGTCCGGCAACCGTGCGCAGCCGGAGCGGCCCGCCGACGCCGATCGGCACGCAACGATGCGCAGACCGATCGGCACCGGGATTATCGTCCAATTCGGACGATCAACGCCCTGCGGCGGCGGCCTGCGCGGCGACTTCGGCGGCGAAGTCGGTCGTCTTCTTCTCGATGCCCTCGCCCACCACGAACAGGGTGAACCCGGCCACCGACGCCCCCTTGGCCTTCAGCAGCTGCTCGATCGTCTGCTTGCCGTCCTCGGCCTTCACGAACACCTGGCCCAGCAGCGTGACCTCGCGCAGGAACTTCTGCACCGTGCCTTCGGCGATCTTCTCGAGCATCGCTTCGGGCTTGCCCGATTCGCGCGCCTTCTCGATCGCGATGCGGCGCTCGGTGTCGAGCAGCTCGGCCGGCACGCCCGACGCGTCGAGCGCCTTGGGCTTGGACGCCGCGATGTGCATCGCCAGGTCCTTGGCCAGCTGCTCGTCGCCGCCGACCACGTCGATCAGCACGCCGATCTTGGAGCCCCCGTGCACGTACGACGCCAGACGGCCTTTCGCCGCCATGCGGGCGAAGCGGCGCAGCGACATGTTCTCGCCGATCTTGCCGACCAGCGCCGCACGGGTGGACTCGACCGTGCCCTCGCCCATCGGCAGCGCCGACAGCGCGGCCACGTCGGCCGGATCGTGCTTGGCGACCAGCTCGGCGCAGCCCTTGGACAGCGCGATGAAGTCGTCGTTCTTGGCGACGAAATCGGTCTCGCTGTTGACCTCGACCACGGCGCCCAGCTTGCCGTCGGCCGATAGGTACATGCCGACGACACCTTCGGCGGCCACGCGCGTGGCCGCCTTGCTCGCCTTGTTGCCCAGCTTGACGCGAAGGATCTCCTCGGCCTTGGCCATGTCGCCGGCCGCCTCGGTGAGCGCCTTCTTGCATTCCATCATCGGCGCGTCGGTCTTCTCGCGCAGTTCCTTGACCATGCTCGCGGTGATTTCAGCCATTTCATGCTCCTGTGCTTGCGTCGGCCGCCCGCAGGCAGCCGCGATGAACCCGTTGAACCGTCCGGCCACCGCCCGGGCCGTGCCACACGGCGGCGCCAAAAAAACGGGGCTGTACGAAACAGCCCCGCGATCACCCTGCCTGGCGGGATCAGGCCTGCTCGGCGTCGACCTCGACGAATTCCTCGTCGGAACCGGTCTTGACGATCTCGTTGAGCGACGCGTTGCGCCCTTCGATGATCGCGTCGGCCACGCCCTGGGCGTACAGACGGATCGCCTTGCCGGAGTCGTCGTTGCCCGGGATCACGTAGTCGATGCCGTCGGGCGAGTGGTTGGTGTCGACCACCGCCACGACCGGGATGCCCAGCTTGACGGCTTCGGTCACGGCGATCTTGTGATAGCCGACGTCGATCACGAACAGCGCGTCGGGCAGGCCGACCATGTCCTTGATGCCGCCCAGGCTCTGGTTCAGCTTGGTGAGCTCGCGCGTGAACATCAGCGCCTCCTTCTTGGACATGCGCTCGAGGCCGCCGTCGGCCTGGGTCGCTTCCATGTCCTTCAGGCGCTTGATCGAGCCCTTCACCGTCTTGAAGTTGGTGAGCATGCCGCCCAGCCAGCGCTCGTCGACGTACGGCACGCCCGCGCGCTGCGCTTCCTCGGCCACGATCTCGCGCGCCTGGCGCTTGGTACCAACGAACAGCACGGTGCCGCGGTTGGCGGACAGCTGACGCAGGTACTTCATCGCGTCCTGGTACATGACCAGGGTCTTCTCGAGGTTGATGATGTGGATCTTGTTGCGATGGCCAAAGATATAGGGGGCCATCTTGGGGTTCCAGAAGCGCGTCTGGTGGCCGAAATGGACACCCGCTTCCAGCATCTGCCGCATCGTTGCCGACATGGGTAGGACTCCGTACAGGGTTGAGACTGACGTGCCGTCATACCGGACGGGGATTCGGGAGAATCCGGCCCGGTTGCCACGCGGCGCGTGCGCCCCGCCCGCAAGGCGGCCCGGCGCATGCACCGCGCGGACCCCAGATGGCGGCACGCGCGATTTGCGGCGGCCCTGCAGAACCGTTCTGCGTGCCGCCACCGTTCAGCTGATTTTCGTCAGCTAACCTATAATCATAACATGACGATCAGCATCAAGACCAGCGCCGACATCGAGGCGATGCGCGTGGCATGCCGCCTGGCTGCCGAAGTCCTCGACTACATCACCCCCTACGTGAAACCCGGCGTCACCACCGGCGAACTCGACCGGCTCTGCCACGACTACATGGTGAACGTGCAGGGCACGATCCCGGCGCCGCTCAACTACGCGCCGGCGGGCTACACGCCGTACCCCAAGTCGATCTGCACGTCGGTCAACCACCAGGTCTGCCACGGCATCCCCGGCGACAAGGTGCTCAAGAACGGCGACATCGTGAACCTCGACATCACGGTGATCAAGGACGGCTATCACGGGGACACCAGCCGCATGTTCGTCGTCGGCGAAGGCTCCATCGCCGCCCGCAGGCTGTGCGAGATCACCTTCGAGTGCATGTGGATCGGCATCGCCCAGGTGCGGCCGGGCGCGACCATCGGCGACATCGGGCACGCGATCCAGAAGCACGCAGAAGGCGCCGGCTACTCGGTGGTCCGCGAATTCTGCGGCCACGGCATCGGCCGGCAGTTCCACGAGGAGCCCCAGATCCTCCATTACGGCCGGCCCGGCACGGGCGAGCCCCTGCGCGCCGGCATGATCTTCACCATCGAGCCGATGATCAACGCCGGCCGGCGCGAGATCCGCGAGCTCGGCGACGGCTGGACCATCGTCACCAAGGACCGCAGCCTGTCGGCCCAGTGGGAGCACACCGTGCTGGTCACCGACACCGGTGTCGAGGTGCTCACGCGCTCGGCCGGCACGGCGGCGCCGCCGCCCGCCGTCGCGGCGCTCCTGGGCTGATGCCGTGACCCTCAGCGCCGTGCCGGAGTCGCTGGCCCCTTTGCGCACCGCCTACCGGCGCAGCCGCGACGACCACATCGACGCGTTCCGCGTCGAACGCGATCCCGACCGCCTGACGCGGCGCCTGTCGGCCACCACCGACACCGCCCTGCGCGGGCTGTGGCAGGCGATGCAGATCCCCGGCACGGCGGTGCTCGCGGCGGTCGGCGGCTACGGACGCGGCGAGACCTATCCGCATTCCGACGTCGACCTCCTGCTGCTGACCCCCGAGCCCGCCACCCCGGAGCAGGCTCAGGCCATCGAGCGGTTCGTCGGCGCGTGCTGGGACTTCGGCCTGCCGATCGGCCACAGCGTGCGCAGCCTGGCCGAATGCCTGTCGGAAGCCGCCGGCGACATCACCATCCAGACCAGCAGCATGGAGGCGCGCTACCTGGCCGGCAGCCGCGCGCTCTTCTCCGAGCTCGTGACCGGGCTGGCGCAGGGCCGCGATCCGGGCACCTTCTTCCAGGAGAAGATGCTCGAGATGCGCCAGCGTCACGTGAAGTTCGAGGACACGCCGTACAGCCTCGAGCCCAACGTCAAGGAGAGCCCGGGCGGCCTGCGCGATCTGCACGTGGTGATGTGGACCGCGCGCGCCGCCGGCTTCGGCACCACCTGGCGCGATCTCGCGCGGCTCGGCCTGGCCACCGAGGCCGAGGCGCGCACCCTGCGCCGCAACCATCGCGTGCTCAAGCGCGTGCGCGCGATGCTGCACATCCAGTCCGGGCGCCGGGAAGACCGCCTGGTGTTCGACCTGCAGGCGCAGGTGGCCGGCGCCCTCGGGCTCGGCGGGCGCGACGCGCGGCGCGCCTCCGAAGAGCTGATGCAGCGCTACTTCTGGGCGGCCAAGCAGGTCACCCAGCTGACGACGATCCTGCTCCAGAACCTCGAAGGCGCCCTCTTCCCGCAGCACGACACCGTGCCCGAGCCGATCGACGAGGAGTTCCGCAACTGCGGCGGGCTGCTCGAGCCGTTCGACCTGCAGCTGTTCGAGCGCACACCGGCGGCCATCCTGCGCGCCTTCCTGACCCTGGCCGCGCGCTCCGAACTCAAGGGCATGACCGCGCCCACCCTGCGCGCGATCTGGCACGCACGCCTGCGCATCGACGCCGCGTTCCGCCGCGCGCCAGAGCACCGCGCGCTGTTCCTGCGCATCCTGCAGCAGCCGCGCGGCATCACCCGAACGCTGCGACGCATGAACCAGTGGTCGGTGCTGGGCCGCTACCTGCCCGCGTTCCGGCGGATCGTCGGTCGTATGCAGCACGACCTGTTCCACGTGTACACGGTCGACCAGCACATCCTGATGGTGGTGCGCAACCTGCGCCGCTTCGCGATGGACGAGCATGCGCACGAGTACCCGTTCTGCAGCCAGCTGATGGCGTCGTTCGACAAGCCGTGGCTGCTGTACCTGTCGGCGCTGTTCCACGACATCGCCAAGGGCCGCGGCGGCGATCACTCCGTGCTGGGCAAGAGCGACGCCCGCCGGTTCTGCCGCGCGCACGGGCTGCAGGCGGACGAGACCGAACTGGTCGAGTTCCTGGTCGAGCACCACCTGACGATGTCATCGACGGCGCAGAAGCAGGACTTGTCCGACCCCGAGGTGATCGTGCGCTTCGCCCAGCTCGTGGGCACCGAGCAGCGCCTGGTCGCGCTGTACCTGCTCACGGTCGCCGACGTGCGCGGCACCAGCCCAAAGGTCTGGAACGCCTGGAAGGGCAAGCTGCTGCAGGACCTGTTCATGGCCACCAAGCGCGCGCTCGGCGGCGAGTCGCCGCAGTCGGACATCCGGCTCGACGCGCTGCGGCGCGAGGCGCACCGCATCCTCAACCTGTATGCGCTGTCCGAGGAACGGTATGCCGGCTTCTGGGACAAGCTCGACGTCGCCTACTTCCTGCGCAACGACGCACAGGACATCGCCTGGCACACGCGCGTGCTGCACGGACGGGTCGACACCCGGGAACCGGTCGTGCGGGCCCGGCTGGCCCCCATCGGTGAAGGCTTCCAGGTCGTGGTGTACCTGCCCGACCAGCCCGACCTGTTCGCGCGCATCTGCGGCTACTTCGACAGCCGCAACCTGTCGGTGCTCGACGCACGCATCCACACCACGCGGCACGGCTACGCGCTCGACAGCTTCCTGGTGATCGATCCGAACGCCAACGCGCACTACCGCGACATCCTGACGCTGGTCGAGGCCGACCTGACCGAGCGTCTGAAGCGGCGCGCCGAACTCGCGCCGCCGGTGCGCGGACGCATCTCGCGGCGCTCGCGCTATTTCCCGATCAAGCCGACCGTCGAGCTGCGCCCCGACGAACGCGGCCAGCACTGGCTGCTGTCGATCACCGCAAACGACCGCACCGGGCTGCTGTACAGCATCGCGCGCGTGCTCTCGACCCACCACGTGAACCTCTACACCGCGCGCGTCAGCACCCTGGGCGAACGCGTTGAGGACATGTTCCTGATCGACGGCCCCGCGCTGGCCAAGCCGAAAGACCAGCTGCATCTCGAGACCGCGCTGCTGGAGGCGCTGCAGGCCTGAGTCTGCCGGGCTGCGCGGGCATGAGGGCCAAGCGGCGCCGGGCGGCTCGGGCCGGAAGCGCGCGACCCGCGCGGGCGAACGGCTTCAACCCGCGCGACCGGCTTCAGTCGCCGTTCGCCGCCATCCGTACGAACTCGGCGAGGATCCGCCGCACGCGCGCCATCGCGCCGTCGAGCGTGGCACCGATCGCCTCGAGCGAGATGCCGTCGCAGCTGTCGCCCTTGCCGGCCGCGTGATTGGCGACCACGGCCAGCGCCGCGTACGGCACTTCGAGTTCGCGGGCCAGCGCCGCCTCCGGCATGCCGGTCATGCCGACCAGGTCGCATCCGTCGCGCTCGAGGCGCCGGATCTCGGCCGCCGTCTCCAGGCGCGGGCCCTGCGTGCAGCCGTAGGTGCCGACCAGCGCCATCGGCTCGCCCAGGTTGGCGGCTGCGCGCGCGAGCCGGCCGCGCACGCCGTCGTCGTAGGGCCAGGTGAAGTCGATGTGGGTGACCGGCTGGTCCAGCCCTTCGAAGAAGGTGCCGCGCCGCCCGTGGGTGTAGTCGATGATCTGGTCGGGCAGCACCAGCGTGCCGGGCCCGTACTCGGCACGGATGCCGCCGACCGTGGCCACCGACACGATGCCGTCCGCCCCCGCGTGCTTCAGTGCCCACACGTTGGCCCGATAGTTGATCTCGTGCGGCGTGATCGTGTGGCCGTAGCCGTGCCGCGCGAGGAACATCAGGTCCACGCCCTGCAGCTGCCCGTGCGTGAGCGGGCCCGACGGGTCGCCGTAGGGGGTGCGCACCACCTGGCGGCGCACGTTCTCGAGGCCGGCAAGGCTGGTCAGGCCGCTGCCGCCGATGATGGCGAACTTCATGTGTCGTCTCCGGGCGCGGACGCCCTGGTCTGGATCAGGCGCAGCAGCCCGTCCTCGTCGATGATGGGCACCCCCAGGGAATCGGCCTTTGTCCGCTTGCTGCCGGCGGCCTCGCCGGCGACCACGTAGCTGGTCTTGCGCGACACCGAGCCGATCACGCTGCCGCCGTGCTGGCGGATGAGCGCACCCGCCTCGTCGCGGGTCATGGTGGGCAGCGTGCCGGTGAGCACGAAGCCCAGGCCGGCAAGTGCACCGGCCGGCGCTGCGGCGTCGGCAGCGGGGTCTGCGGCCGCCCGTGGTGCCGACACCGGCCAGTGCACGCCGGCCGCACGCAGCGCCGCGATCACCTCGCGGTTGTGCGGCTCGGCAAAGAACCGCTGGAGGCTGTCGGTGATCTCGGGGCCGATCCCTTCGAGCGGGACCGGCAGCAGCGCCTCGCCGCGCCCGCGCCGGCGGGCGTTCTCCTTCTGCAGCTCGGCCTTGTCGGCCTGGCGCCGCGCCCAGTCCTCGGACATCAGCGCATCGATGTCGCCGTATTCGTCGGCCAGCTGCCGCGCCACCTCTTCGCCGACGTGCCGGATGCCCAGGCCGAACAGGAAACGCGCCAGTGTGGTCGTCCGCGACCGGTCGATCGCGGCGACGAGGTTCGCCGCCGACTTCTCGCCCATCCGGTCGAGTGCGGCGAGGGTCGCCGCGTCGAGCCGATACACGTCGGCCGGCGTGCGCACGAGGTCGGCGTCGACCATCTGGTCGATCAGCTTCTCGCCCAATCCTTCGATGTCCATCGCCCGGCGCTGCGCGAAGTGCCGCAGTGCCTGCTTGCGCTGTGCGGAGCAGTACAGGCCGCCCACGCAGCGCCACGCGGCCTCGCCCTCGCCCCGGCTCACCGCCGATCCGCACACCGGGCAGGCCTGCGGCATCTCGAAGCGCCGGAAGCGCGTCGCGAACTCGGGGCTGTCGGGCGGCGGCCGGCGCTCGGTCAGCGCACGGACGACCTCCGGAATCACGTCGCCGGCGCGGCGCACCACCACCGTGTCGCCGATCAGCAGGTCCTTGCGCCGGAGTTCGTCCTCGTTGTGCAGCGTGGCGTTCGACACGGTCGTGCCGCCGACGAACACCGGGCGCAGCCGGGCCACCGGCGTGATCGCTCCGGTGCGCCCCACCTGCACCTCGATGTCGAGCAGCTCGGTCAGGGCCTCCTCGGCCGGAAACTTGTGCGCCAGTGCAAAGCGCGGGGCCCGTGCGACGAAGCCGAGCACGTCGTGCCAGTCGCGCCGGTCGACCTTGTAGACGACGCCGTCGATCTCATAGGGCAGATCGGCGCGGGCCGCCTGCATCGCGCGGTAGAAGTCGAGCATGCCGGCCGGGCCGCGCACCACACGCCGGTGCGCACCCACCGGCAGTCCCAGCGCGGCGAGCCAGTCGAGCAGCAGCGAATGCCGTGCGGGCTCGACACCGCCGACGAGCTCCCCGATGCCGTAGGCGAGAAACCGCAATGGACGCGTGGCCGTCACCGCCGGATCGAGCTGGCGCAGGGCGCCCGCCGCGGCGTTGCGCGGATTGACGAACTCGCGCTCGCCGGCGGCCCGCTGGCGCGCATTCATGCGGCGGAAGTCGTCGCGGAACATCAGCACCTCGCCGCGCACCTCCAGCACCTGCGGCAGCGCGCCGACGGCCGCGGACAGGCGCAGCGGCACGGCGCGGATCGTGCGCACGTTGGCACTGACGTCCTCGCCGCGCGTGCCGTCGCCCCGCGTGGCCGCGCGCACCAGCACCCCGTGCTCGTAGCGCAGGCTGACGGCCAGTCCGTCGTACTTCAGCTCGGCCGAATACTCGATGTCGCCCGCCGCCTCCGGCTGGTCGGCGAGCAGCTCGTGCGCGCGACGGTCGAACGCCTGCACGTCCTCGTCTTCGAACGCGTTGTTCAGCGACAGCATCGGCCGCGCATGCAGGACTTCGCCGAAGCCCTCGACCGGCTGGCCGGAGACCCGCTGCGTCGGCGAGTCGGGAACGATCAGCGCCGGATCGGCCTGCTCGAGACGCTGCAGCTCGAGGAACAGGCGGTCGTACTCTGCGTCGGGCACGCTCGGCGCGTCGAGCACGTAGTACTCATGGTCGTAGCGCGCCAGCAGCGCGCGCAGTGCGGCGGCGCGCGCCGCCGCTTCGGAGGCGCCGCCGGCGGGCCCGGACCCCGCGGGCCCCGGCGCGCGTGCCGAGGACGGATCCCCGTGCATCGGTCGGGCCGGTGTCAGTTGAACAGGCGCAGCGCCAGCGGCGACCCTGCCGGGAACCCGGCCTCCTCGAGTCCCTGATGGCGCTGGCGCACCTGCAGGCCGATCCGCTCGAGCTGCGGCTCGGCGAGCGCACGGCCGGCGTCGTCGATCAGCATGCCGCCGAGCCGGTCCGCGCAGCCGCGGGCGCAGGCCACCATCTCGCCCCAGGGGTCGAGGCTGGCCGAGGCTCGCGGCAGGTCGAGCAGCAGCGTGAGCCGGTTCGGGGTGTCGGACAGGGCGATGGAGAACAGCACCTCGCCGGACGGGCCCAGGCGCGCATAACGGTTGTTGCCGCGCTCGACGCAGCCGCCGGCTTCGGCCTCACGCGCGAGGTCGGCCAGACCCATCGGTTCGCGCGTCTCGACGCCGATGCCCAGCTGCGCGTCGAGCTGCGCGCAGGTGTCGTCGAGGGTACGGGCGCGGGCGAGCACGCTGTTCATGTCGGGCGTGTCGGCCAGTGCGGAGATCTGCTCGGCCAGCGCCTGCACACCGGCGACGAACTCGGAGAACTCCATCGCGTTGAGCGGGCCGTGGCGATTCGCCAGCAGCACCCCCACGCGCACCCGCTCGAAGACCACGCCCACGGCAGGCGCCTGCCAGGTCCAGGCCTCGCCGACCGACGGATCGGCGTCGACCGCCACGTCGTCGCCGGCGCTGGCCGTCAGGGTGTCGGAGGACCCGGCGTCGCCTGCCCCGGCGGCGGACGCCGTCGGGACGAGGTCGGGCGCGAGGGCGTCGGCCGCCCCGCCGTCGGCGACCGGTGCCTCATCGGCCGTCCGCCGCAGCGCGCCTTCGACGACCACCGGCTTGCTGCCGACGCGCCGCATGCCCTGCGCGATCTGCAGCAGCCGTTCGCCCGATACGGGCGCAGCGGGCACGAGCTCGACGATGCAGTCGGCCAGTGCGTTCAGCACCGGCCGCGCGGCGCCGCGTCCCGCCGCGGCCGGCCCGCCGGGGCCGGCACCCGGAGCGGCCATGGCCCCCGATCCGCCCGGGGCCGCCCCATCGGCCGCACCGCGCTCCGCGGTCAGCGCGCCGTCGAGATCGAGCGAGGGTTCCGAACGCGCGGCGCCGGCGGCACCGGGGTCGGACCGCGCCGGCTCGACCTTCGGCCTGGCCGCACCGGCGATGCGGGCACGGCGGCGACGGCCGCTCCACACGTTGTAGACGACCACGCAGGCAAGCGCCAGCGCGACCAGCAGGATCAAACTCATGTCGAGGGAATTCATCAGGCGGCCTCGGCGATGCGCGCAGCCGACTCGAGATCGACCGCCACGATCCGGGAGACGCCTCGCTCCTGCATCGTGACGCCGACGAGCTGCTGTGCAAGTTCCATCGCAATCTTGTTGTGGGTGATGAACAGGAACTGGGTCTGGTCGGACATCCGTCGAACCATATCGCAATACCGCTCGGTGTTCGCGTCGTCGAGCGGCGCATCGACCTCGTCGAGCAGGCAGAACGGCGCCGGATTGAGCTGGAACATCGCGAACACCAGCGCGATCGCGGTGAGCGCCTTCTCGCCACCCGACAGCAGGTGGATCGACGTGTTGCGCTTGCCGGGCGGCTGCGCCATCACCTGAACGCCGGCGTCGAGGATCTCGCCTCCGGTGAGGATCAGGCGCGCCTCGCCGCCGCCGAACAGTTCGGGGAACAGCTGGCCGAACGAGCGGTTGACGGTGTCGTAGGTGGTCTGCAGGAGCTCGCGCGTCTCACGGTCGATCTTGGCGATCGCGTCCTCGAGGGTCGAGATCGCCTCGTTCAGGTCGGCCGACTGCGCGTCGAGGAACCCCTTGCGTTCGGTGGCCGCCGCCAGCTCGTCGAGCGCGGCCAGGTTGACCGGGCCGAGCGCCGCGACGGCATTGGCCAGGCGGGTGACTTCGCCCTGCAGCCAGGACGCCTTCGGCAGCGCGGCTCCGTCGGCACCGGCCTCGGCCAGCAGCGCGGCCTCGTCGACCTGGGCCTCGGCCAGCTGGGCGGCGAACTGCTCGGCGTTCAGGCGCGCGGCCTGCTCGCGCAGCTGCAGTTCGGTGACCCGCTGCCGCAGCGGCTCGTGCTCGCGTTCGATGGCCAGGCGACGCTCGTCGCGCGCCTTCAGCGTGCGGGTGAGGTCCTCGAGCCGCTGACGGGCCGCCGACAGCGCCTGCTCGGCGACGACCCGCGACTGCAGTGCCGCGTCGAGCGCGCTGCGCGCCGTGTCGTCGGACAGCTCGGCCAGCTTCGCCTCGCACTGCTCGCGCTCGGCGCGGCTGGTGCGTTCGAGCTGCAGCGCCTGCTCGAGCGCCCGCGCAAGCCGTTCGATGCGGCCCTGGATCTCGCGCGTGGCGAAGGCCGCCTCCTGCGCGTCGCGCTCGGCCCGGCGCAGGTCGTCGCGCCGCGCGGCGAGCGAACGCTCGGCCGTCTCGAAGGCCTGTGCCAGGTCCTCGGCCTGCTGCTGACGCTCGGCCAGCGCGATGTCGAGCTCCTCGAACGCCGCGCTTTCCTCCTCGATGCCCTGGCGGGCCTCGTCGAGCGCGGCGCCGACCTCCGCGAGTTCTTGGCCGATGCGGTCACGGGTGTGGCGCGCCCGTTCGGACAGCTGCTCGACACGCTGGGCCTCGAGGCGCACCGCGGCAAGACGGCGCACCGCTGCCGTGTGCGCGTCCCGGGCGGCGGCCAGGCGCGCGGCGGTCTCGGCGGCCTGCGCCTCGGCACGCGCCGCGTCACCGCGCGCCTCGTCGGCCATCAGCTGCTGCGCACGCAGCTCGCGCGCGAGGTTCTCGAGCTCGTGCTGACGGGCGAGCAGCCCTTCCTGCTCGGAATCGGGCGCGTACATCTGGAGGGACATGCGCGAGACGACGTGGCCCTCGCGCGTGACCAGACGGGCGCCCGGCGCGAGGTCGGCGCGGCGCGTGATCGCCTCGTCGACCGAGTCGGCGGTGTAGAGCCCGTGCAGCCAGTCGGCCAGCAGCGACTGCAGGCCCGCCTCGGTGGCGCGCACCACCTCGAGCAGCGGTCGCATGCCGGCCACGGGCACGGCGGGCGGCAATGGCTGCGGGGTGAAGAACGCCACCTTGGCGGGCGGCGCGTCGGCACTCAGGCCGGCGACGTGCTCGATCCGGCCGACCTCGAGCGACTGGACGCGTTCGCGCAGCACGGATTCGATCGCCGTCTCCCAGCCCTCCTCGATGCGCAGCCGCTGCCACAGGCGTGCCAGCGACGCCAGGCCATGCCGCTCCAGCCACGGCACGATGCGCGACTGGCTCTGCGCGCGCTCCTGCAGCTGTCGCAGCGCGGTGATGCGCGCCTCGATCTGGGTGGTCTTCGCCTCGGCGGCGCGCAGCGCCTGCTGGGCCGGCGCCCGCCGGGCATCGGCCATGCGCCACGCCTCTTCGGCCTGGGTCTGGTCGTCGCCGGTGCGGAGCTCGGCCTCCTCGGCCTCCGCCACGGCGATGCGGGCGTCCTCGAGCGCGTACGCATCGGGCGCCTGCACCTGGCCGCCCTCGGCCTCGAGGCGGTCGCGGCGACGCTCGGCCGCCGCCATCGCCTGCTCGGCCGCCCGCCGGCGCGTGGCCGACAGCTCGATCGACTGGCGCACCTGGAGCGCGGCCCCCCGCGCCTGCTCGAGCGCGGTGCGCGCGTCGCGCAGCGCCACGTCGAGCGCGGGCATCTCCTCGCCCAGCGTGAGCACGCGCTCGGCCAGCTCGTCGGCCGACTGCTGCGCGGCCGCGAGCTGATCGTGCGCGCTCGCCGTGTCGATGCGCGCCTGCTCTGCCTCGTCGCGGGCGCGCTGCTGCTGCGCGGACAGCGCCGCGACGCGCTGCCCGAGCTGTCCCTGCGACTCGAGCACGAACCGGATCTCGGATTCGAGCCGGCTGACCTCGGCGTTGGCGTCGTAGAACCGCCCCTGCACGGCGTGCATCTCGTCGCCGGCGGCGTAGTGCGCGCTGCGCAGCGATTCGGTCTCGGCCTCCAGCGCCCGCAGGTCGGCCAGGCTGGACTCGAGCTGGGTGGCGGCGGCCCGCGACTGCTCGGCCAGGCGCGCCTGCTCGGCCGCCGCCTCGTCCCGCCGCACCATCCAGAGCAGGCCCTGCCGGCGCAGGCGGTCGGCCTCGAGCTGCCGGTATTGCTGCGCCACCTCGGCCTGCCGCTGCAGACGCTCGATCTGCCCGGCCAGTTCGCGCTGGATGTCCTCGACGCGGGTCAGGTTCTCGCGGGTGTCGGCCAGCCGGTTCTCGGTCTCGCGGCGGCGCTCCTTGTAGCGCGAGATGCCGGCCGCCTCCTCGAGGAACACGCGCAGATCCTCGGGACGCGCCTCGATGATGCGCGAGATCATGCCCTGCCCGATGATCGCGTACGCGCGCGGCCCGAGCCCGGTGCCGAGGAAGATGTCGTGGACGTCCTTGCGGCGGACCTGCTGGTTGTTCACGTAGTACGTGGACTGGCCGTCGCGGGTGAGCACGCGCTTGACGGCGATCTCGGCAAACGTGCCCCAGCTGCCACCGATGCGGCCCAGGCTGTTGTCGAACACGAGTTCGACCGAGGCCCGCGCCGCCGGCTTGCGCTCGGACGATCCGCTGAAGATGACGTCCTGCATGGACTCGCCGCGCAGCTCGGACGCCTTGGATTCGCCCAGCACCCAGCGCACCGCGTCCATGATGTTGGACTTGCCGCAGCCGTTGGGGCCGACGACCCCGACCAGCTGACCGGGGACCTCGAACGCAGTCGCGTCGACGAACGACTTGAACCCGGCCAGCTTGATCTGTTTGAGCCGCACGCGCGATACCCCGGGGGCCGATGCCGAAGCAGGGCCTGAGAAAACAAAAAAGCCGCCTCGGCGGCCTTGCGCAGCGTCGGGTCGAACGCCCGACCGAACGGTTCGTATAATACCACCCGCTCCCTCCGGGCCGGGCGCTCGCGGGGCCGGCCGCCGGCACCCGCCCACGGGTTCGCCGGCGTCGCGAGGCGCCCTGAACCGCGCGTCGCACGCGACCGTCCCCGCCCGTTCCCAGCCTTCGCCGCCGCCGCGCGCGCGTCCATCCCGCCGACACCGACATGCCAACGAAGCCGACCCGCACGAAGCCGTCCAAGACGATCGACACGTTCCCGAACCCGAACCCCGAGCGCGATTACCTGGTGCACATCGAGGTGCCCGAGTTCACCTGCCTGTGCCCGCTCACCGGCCAGCCCGACTTCGCCACCTTCGTGATCGACTACCTGCCCGACCGCCTGAACGTCGAGCTCAAGAGCCTGAAGCTGTACATGTGGTCGTTCCGGAACGAAGGCGCGTTCCACGAGGCCGTCACCAACCGCGTGCTCGACGACCTGGCGGGCACGCTCAAGCCCCGCTTCATGCGGATCACCGCGCGCTGGTACGTGCGCGGCGGCATCTTCACGAACGTGGTCGTCGAGCACCGCAAGCGCGGCTGGAAGCCGCTGCCGCGCGTCGAGCTCGACCAGTTCGCGCCCGGATCGAACATCCGCTGATCGTCAGAAGATCCTTACAATCATCCACTTGAAGAAGGGTTCGCACCCTTCCCGTGAACAGTGAACCCTCGACTCGCCACCCTGCAGCCCTACCCGTTCGAGCGGCTTCGCGCCCTGCTGGACGGCGTGACGCCCGACGCCGCCCACGCGCCGCTGAACCTGTCGATCGGCGAGCCCAAGCACGCCACGCCGGCACTGATCACCGACGCGCTGACCGCCGCGCTGCCCACGCTGGCGCACTATCCGGCGACGGCCGGCAGCCCGGCGCTGCGCGAGGCGATCGCCGCCTGGATCGGCCGCCGCTACGGCGTGCCCGTGCCCGATCCCCTCACCCAGGTGATCCCCATCAACGGCTCGCGTGAGGCTCTGTTCGCGTTCGCGCAGACGGTGCTCGACGGCCGCCCGGGGTCGCGGGTCGTGTGCCCCAATCCGTTCTATCAGATCTACGAAGGCGCGGCGCTGCTGGCCGGGGCGACGCCGTACTACGTCGAGCAGTCCCCCGACAACGACCTGCGCTGCGACTGGGCGGCCATCGACGACGCGGTCTGGCGCGACACGCAGCTGCTGTACGTGTGCTCGCCGGGGAACCCGACCGGCACGGTGATGGCGCTGGACGAGTGGAAGCTGCTGTTCGAGCTGTCCGACCGGCACGGCTTCGCGATCGCCGCCGACGAGTGCTACTCCGAGATCTACCTCGACGAGTCCGCGCCCCCGATGGGCGCGCTGCAGGCCGCCCACGCGCTGGGGCGCCACGACTACCGCCGCCTGGTGGTGTTCTCGAGCCTGTCGAAGCGCTCGAACGTGCCCGGCATGCGGTCGGGCTTCGTCGCCGGCGACGCGCAGCTGCTGAAGGCCTTCCTGCTCTACCGCACCTATCACGGCAGCGCGATGAGTCCGCCGGTGCAGGCCGCGTCGATCGCGGCCTGGAACGACGAGGCCCACGTGCGCGACAACCGCCGCCAGTACCGCGAGAAGTTCGACGCGCTCGAGCCGCTGCTGGCCGGGCCGATGCGCACCGGCCGGCCCGACGCCGGCTTCTACTTCTGGGCGCGGGTGCCCGGTGGCGACGACGCCGCGTTCGTGCGCGATCTGTACCGTCAATATAATGTCTTGACCCTTCCCGGCAGCTATCTCGCCCGCACCGTCGACGGCCGCAACCCCGGCCAGGGGTTCGTGCGGCTGGCCGTGGTCGAACCGCTCGCGCAGTGCGTCGAAGCCGCGCAGCGCATCCGAACCTTCCTCAATGCACGCTGAATCCGCCATGAGCCAATTGCAGAACACCATCGAACAGGCCTGGGAAGACCGCGCCGCCCTCACCCCGAAATCCGCCCCCGCCGCCGTGCGCGAGGCCGTCGACCACGTGGTGGCCGAGCTCGACGCCGGCCGGCTGCGCGTGGCCCAGAAGCAGAACGGCGACTGGCAGGTGCACCAGTGGGTGAAGAAGGCGGTGCTGCTGTCGTTCCGGCTGGAGGACAACGTGCCGATCTCCGGCGGCGGCCTGCAGTTCTACGACAAGGTGCCGACCAAGTTCGCCGGCTTCGGCCCCGAGGACTTCGCCGCCGGCGGCTACCGGGTCGTGCCTCCGGCGGTGGCCCGCCGCGGCGCGTTCATCGGACGCAACGTGGTGCTGATGCCGTCCTATGTGAACATCGGCGCGTACGTCGACGAAGGCACGATGGTCGACACCTGGGCGACCGTCGGGTCGTGCGCGCAGATCGGCAAGAACGTCCACCTGTCCGGCGGCGTAGGCATCGGCGGTGTGCTCGAGCCCCTGCAGGCCAACCCGACGATCATCGAGGACAACTGCTTCATCGGCGCGCGTTCGGAAGTCGTCGAAGGCGTGATCGTCGAGGAGAACTCCGTGCTGTCGATGGGCGTCTTCATCGGCCAGAGCACCAAGATCTACGACCGCACGACCGGCGAGACGCTGTATGGCCGCGTGCCGGCCGGCTCGGTCGTGGTGCCCGGCTCGATGCCATCCGCCGACGGCAAGGTGAACCTGTACTGCGCCGTGATCGTCAAGCGGGTCGACGCCAAGACCCGCGCGAAGACCGGCATCAACGAACTGCTGCGGGGCGACTGACCCTGCGGCCGACCACGACAATGCGGAGTCGCGCCCCATGGTGATGGAACGCCTGTTCAGACTGATGGCCGAGAAGAAGGCGTCCGACCTCTTCGTCTCGGTCGGCTCGCCGATCAACATCAAGATCAACGGCGTCGCGATTCCCGTCAACCAGCAGAAGCTCGACGCCGCAGCGGTCGAAGCGCTGGTGCGCGAGATCCTCTCCGAGCGTCAGTGGAACGAGTTCGTCGAGCGCCGCGAGCTCAACACCGGCTACAGCGTGCGCGACGTGGGCAGCTTCCGGGTCAACGTGTTCCAGCAGCGCGGCTCGCCGGGCTGCGTGATCCGCTACATCCCCGGCGACATCCCGCGCTTCGCGGACCTGAACCTGCCCCCGGTGCTGACCGAGCTGATCATGGAGAAGCGCGGCCTGGTGCTGGTGGTCGGCTCGACCGGATCGGGCAAGTCGACCACGCTCGCGTCGATGATCGACTACCGCAACGAGAACCGCTCGGGGCACATCCTCACGTTCGAGGACCCGATCGAGTACACGTTCCGCAACAAGCGCTCGATCGTCAACCAGCGGCAGATCGGCACCGACACCGAGTCCCTGGCCATCGGCCTGAAGAACGCGATGCGCCAGGCGCCCGACTGCATCCTGATCGGCGAGATCCGCGACATGGAGACGATGTCGGCCGCGATCGCGTACGCGCAGTCGGGCCACCTCGTGCTCGCGACGCTGCACGCCAACAACGCGAACAACGCGCTGAACCGCATCATCAGCTTCTATCTGCCCGAGAACCGGCGGGTGATGCTGGCCGACCTGTCGGCGACGCTCAAGGGCATCATCTCGCAGCGCCTGATCCGCAGCGCCAGCGGCGGACGGATCCCGGCGGTCGAGCTGCTGCTCAACACGCGCCACGTGGCCGAGCTGGTCGAACAGGGACGCCTGACCGAGGTCAAGGAAGCCATGGAGAAGAGCCTCGCACCCGGCTCGCAGACCTTCGAGCAGGCGCTGCTCGGCCTGGTACGCAGCAAGCTGATCAGCCGCGAGGACGCGCTCGCGCATGCCGATTCGCCCACCAACCTGCTCTGGCTGCTCGAGAACGCCGGGCTGGCCCAGGGCCCCGGCGCGGCAACGCCGGCGCCCGCCGCCACGCCCCTGCCGGCAGTGCCCTCGGCCAAGGAGAAGGAACCCGAGGGCGCGTCGTTCTCGGACTTCCTGCTGAACATCTGATGCACGGACCCGCCACCGTCGTCTTCGGCATCGAGAACTGCGACCAGGTGCGGCGCGCACGCCAATGGCTGCGCGCGCAGGGCATCGACGCCCGGTTTCACGATTTCCGGCGCGACGGGCTCGACCGCGCAATGCTCGAACGCTGGCTGTCGCACGTCCCCTGGGACTCGCTGCTGAACCGGCGCGGACTGACGTGGCGGCGGCTCGCCATCGAGCAGCGCCAGCAGGTCGTCGACCAGGCCAGTGCGGTCGACGTCATGCTGGCCGAGCCCACACTGGTGAAGCGGCCGGTGCTCGAGACCGGCGAGCGGCTGCTGATCGGCTTCTCCGAACAGGCCTGGCGCACCGCCTTCGACCTGCAATGACCGCCCTCGAAGATCCCCGGCGCGCGCCTCCGGTCGCGCGTGCCCGTCGCGTGCTGCCGTCGGCCGCCGCTGCCGCGCGCGACCTGCGCACCGTGCGCGACCTCGTGCGCTACGCCTGCACCTGCCTCGAGGCCTCGGGTGCGATGTTCGGTCATGGCACCGACAACGCCTGGGACGAGGCCGTCTGGATGGTGCTGTGGAGTCTTCACCTCGCCCCCGACCAGCTCGACCGCGTGATCGACGCGCGCCTGCTGCCGGCGGAGCGCCTGGCCATCGCGCACCTCGTGCAGCGCCGGTGCACCGAGCGCGTGCCGGCCGCCTACCTGACCGGCGAGGCCTGGCTGCGCGGGCACCGCTTCCGCTGCGACGCCCGCGCCCTGGTGCCGCGCTCGCTGATCGCCGAAGCGCTCGACGAGGCCCTCGACGACTGGCTCGACGCGCGCGCGCCCGAGCGCATCCTCGACCTGTGCACCGGCGGCGGCAGCCTCGCCGTCCTCGCGGCGTTGCGCTTCCCGGACGCGCGCGTCGACGCCAGCGACCTGTCCCGCGACGCACTCGCACTGGCCCGCGAGAACCGCGCGCTGTTCGGACTCGACGACCGCATCGAGCTCGTCGAAGGCGACCTGTACGGGGCGCTGGACGGGCGCCGATACGACCTGATCCTGTGCAATCCGCCGTACGTGAACAGCGGCTCGATGGACACGCTGCCGGCCGAGTTCCGGGCCGAGCCGCAGGGCGCACTGGCCGGCGGACGGGACGGCATGGACCTGATCCGCCCGATCCTCACCGGCGCGATCGACCACCTCGCGCCCGAGGGGCTGCTGCTGCTCGAGATCGGCCACGAGGCGCCCTTCTTCGAGCAGGCCTTCCCCGCCCTCGAATTCGCCTACCTGCCGGTGGCTGCCGGCGACACGCTGCTGGTGCTCGTGCGCCGCGACCAGCTCGTCGCGGCCTTCCCCGGGCCGAAGCGATGAGCCGCTCCCCGCGCCTGCGATGATCCCTCCCCGGCAACTTCGATGATCCCTCCCCGGCACCTGCGATGATCCGCATCAAGCACCTCACGCTGTCGCGCGGCGGCCGGGCACTGCTCGACGGCGCCGAGGCGGCCATCGCCCCCGGAGAACGGATCGCGCTGGTCGGACCGAACGGCAGCGGCAAGTCGACCCTGCTCGGTGCCCTGGTCGGCGACGTGCCGGCGGACCGTGGCGAGATCGACATGCCGCCGATGCGCACCGTGCGCCTGGAACAGATCGTGCCGGGCGGCAAGCAGCCCGCATGGCAGTTCGTCGAGGCAGCCGACCACGAACTGATCGGCGCACGCGCCGCCGCGGCCGCCGCCGACCGATCGGGCGACGGCATGCGCATCGCCGAGGCCCACGACCGGCTGCTGCATGCGGGCGATGCCGACGCCCGCGCACGCACCAAGGAGCTGCTCGCCGGCCTCGGGTTCAGCGAAGCGCAGAGCGAACTGAGCGTGGATGCGCTGTCGGGCGGCTGGCGCATGCGCCTGAACCTGGCGCGCGCGCTGTTCGTGCCCAGCGACCTGCTGCTGCTCGACGAGCCCACCAACCACCTCGACCTGGACGCCATCGTCTGGTTCGAGCGCTGGCTGCTGCGCTACCCCGGCACCGTGATCGCGGTCTCGCACGACCGCGACTTCCTCGACCGCATCGCGCAGGCGACCCTGTCGATCGAAAGCGGCCGGCTGGTGCGCTACGCGGGCGGCTACTCGGCGTTCGAGTCGATGCGCGCGCTGCGCCTGTCGCAGGCGCTCAAGCAGCAGGCCCAGCAGAAGGCGCGCGTCGAACGCCTGGAGATGTTCATCAACCGCTTCCGCGCCCAGGCGACCAAGGCGCGCCAGGTGCAGAGCCGGATCAAGGCCCTGGAGAAGATCGCGATCGTCGCGCCCGCGCGGCTCGAGCGCGGGGTCGACTTCGAACTGCCGCCGGTGGAGGACGCGCCCGATCCGCTGATCGTCGCCGACGGCCTTCAGGCCGGCTATGCCGACGTGCCGGTGCTGTCGGGCGTGCGCCTGACCGTCGGCCGCGGCGCCCGCATCGGGCTGCTGGGCCGCAACGGCGCCGGCAAGAGCACGCTGATCCGAACTCTGGTGGGCGAGCTCGCGCCGATCGCAGGCACGTGCCAGCGCGCGCGCGCGCTGCGCATCGGCTACTTCGCCCAGCACGGTGTCGACGACCTGCGCCCCGACGACACGCCGCTGTCGTACTTCCAGCGCCTGGCCCCCGACGCCCGCGAGTCGGCGCTGCGCGACGAGCTCGGCCGCTTCGGCTTCCCGGACCAGCACGCGCTGCGCCCGATCGGTCCGATGTCGGGCGGCGAGAAGGCGCGGCTGGTGCTCGCGAGCATCGTGCGCACCCGCCCGCACCTGCTGGTGCTCGACGAACCCACCAACCACCTCGACGCCGCAACACGCGACGCCCTGACCGATGCGCTCGCCGACTTCGAAGGCGCGCTGCTGCTGGTGTCACACGACCGGTACCTGCTGCGGGCCAGCGTCGACCAGTTCGTGCTCGTCGACGGCGGCCGCGCCGACGCCTTCGATGGCGACCTCGACGACTATCTCGCGTGGCTGCAGAAGGGCGGCGGCACCCAGCGCGCGCACGCAGGCCCCGGCGCGGGCGGCACGGGCGGTGCGCACGGCACGCAGGGGTCGGGCGGTGCCGGCGGCGCGGCATCGGCACGCGCCTCGTCTGCGGCGGGCGGTGGCGCCGGTGCGGCATCCCGGATCGACCGCCGCGAGGAGCGCCGCCTCGAAGCGCAGCGCCGACAGCAGCTGACCCTGCGCCTGAAGCCGCTCGACGACGCGCTCAGGAAGATCGAGCAGCGTCTGCCCCAGATCGAGCGCCGCCTCGCCGACATCGACGCCGAGATGAACAATCCCCTGCTCTACCGCGACAACCAGCGGGCGATCGAGCTGTCGCGCGAGCGGGCCGCGCTCGTGCGGGAACGCGACGACCACGAGACCCGCTGGCTCGAGCTCGGCGAAGCGCGCGAGCGCCTCCAGCAGGCCGCCGACGACCCGGAGCACGTCGCCAGCCGCTGACGGCGCGCACCGGCGATGCCGCGTGCCCCTCCGGCGCCCGGCGCCCGGCGGCAGGCGGCAGGCGGCAGCCACGATTCCAGTCGACGAAACCGAGACGCGCAGGCAGCGCATGCGCCGTGTCCGGCACCATGCCGAACGCGCTGCAAAATCATTTCGCGCTTAGCAACCACAATGCTTCAGATCAAGCATTCGACCGGCCGCACAGCGCCCCCGACGAACGTGTGCGGACGGTTGCCGTCGGATCGCCGCGGCAGCGCGCCGGCGCTCGCATGCGCGCACCCGGCCGCGGTCCCCGAAATCGTCGGATGGGACGTCCCGTCCGCCGGTCCGGGTGCCGTATCGTCCATTACAATCACCGGGAAACCGAGTACATCAGGATACGGAGGAACACCACTTGAGCGGGTCACCTTTCAAACGCGTAGGCGTCGTCGGCGCCGGTGCCATGGGACGCGGCATCGTCCAGCTCTATGCCCAGGCCGGCTGCGACACCGTGCTGTTCGACACCCAGCCCGCCGCCGTGACGGCCGCCCTCGACAGTCTGCGCGACACCTTCGGCAAGCTCGCCGAGAAGGGCCGCATGACGCCCGAGGGCGCCGCGGCGGCGATGGCCCGCATCACGCCGGTCGACGCC
>JAKOZZ010000153.1 GCA_029779755.1 Pseudomonadota bacterium | reverse complement strand
GTGCACCTCGCCTGAGGCTGCGGGCGTGAGTGCGACCGACGCGCCCGAGGCCTTCGACCTGCGCGCCTATCTCGCGCAGCTGCCGCACCTGCCCGGTGTCTACCGGATGCTCGGCGAGCAGGATGCGCTGCTGTACGTCGGCAAGGCGCGCGACCTGAAAAAGCGCGTCGCGTCGTACTTCCAGAAGACGCCGTCGAGCCCGCGCATCGGGCACATGGTGGCCAAGGTGCAGCGCATCGAGACGACCGTGACGCGGTCGGAAGCCGAGGCGCTGCTGCTCGAGAGCAACCTGATCAAGTCCGGGCAGCCGCGCTACAACATCCTGTTCCGCGACGACAAGTCGTACCCGTACCTGAAGTTCACCGCCCATGCCTATCCGCGGATCGCGTACTACCGCGGTGCGGTCGATCGCCGCAGCCAGTTCTTCGGGCCGTATCCCAGCGCGTGGTCGGTGAAGGAGAGCATCCAGGTGCTGCAGAAGGCCTTCCGCCTGCGCACCTGCGAGGACACGGTGTTCGCGAACCGGTCGCGCCCGTGCCTGCTGTACCAGATCCAGCGCTGCAGCGGTCCCTGCGTGCAGGCGATCACCCCGGAGGCCTATGCGTCCGACGTCGCGGACGCGGTGCGCTTCCTGAAGGGCGGGCACCGCGAAGTGCTGCAGGACCTCGAGCGGCAGATGCTCGAGGCGGCCGGCGAACTGCGCTTCGAGGACGCCGCAGTGCTGCGCAACCGCATCAGCGCGCTGTCGCGTGTGCTGCACCAGCAGTCGATGGACACCGGCACCGACCTCGATGCCGACATCCTCGCCGTGCTGATGCGCGGCGGGCGCGTGTGCGTGAACCTGGCGATGGTCCGGGGCGGACGGCACCTGGGCGACAAGGCGTACTTCCCGGTGCACGCGGGCGGCGACGAGCCCGACGAGGTCGTGCAGGAAGTGCTCGAGGCCTTCGTCACGCAGCACTATGCCGACAGCTTCATTCCGCCGCTGATCATCGCGCAGTCCGACCCGGCCTCGGAGGGCGTGGTGGAGTTCCTGCAGCAGCAGGCCCAGCGGCCGGTGCACTGGGTGGGACGCCCGATCGGGCAGCGTCGCACCTGGCTCGAGATGGCCGAGCAGAACGCGCAGATCGCGATCACCCGCCTGCTGGCGGAGGAGGGCTCGCAGCGGGGGCGCACCAGCGCGCTGCTCGAGGCGCTCGGCCTGGACGGCGGCGCCGATCTGGACACCTTCCGCATCGAGTGCTTCGACATCAGTCACACGGCAGGCGAGGCCACGCAGGCGTCGTGCGTGGTCTACGAAGGCCACGCGATGCAGAACGCGCAGTACCGCCGCTACAACATCGACGACATCACGCCGGGCGACGACTACGCGGCCATGCGCCAGGTGCTGCGGCGGCGTTACGAGAAGCTCGCGGCCGCGGAGGGGGACGAACGCATGCGCATGCCCGACATCGTGCTGATCGACGGCGGCAAGGGGCAGATCGAGGTGGCGCGACAGGTGTTCGACGAGCTCGGCCTCGATGCGCAGGTGCTGGTCGGCGTCGCCAAGGGGGAAGGGCGCAAGGTCGGGCTCGAGACCCTGGTGTTCGCCGACGCGCGGCCGCCGCTGGTGCTGGGGCGCGAATCGGCCGCGCTGATGCTGATCGCGCAGATCCGCGACGAAGCGCACCGCTTCGCGATCACCGGCATGCGGGCCAAGCGTGCGCGCGCGCGCAACACGTCCCGGCTCGAGGAGATCGAAGGGGTGGGGGCACGCCGCCGCCAGCGCCTGCTGACGCGGTTCGGAGGCTTGCGTGGCATCATGGCGGCGAGTGTCGACGACCTGGCCTCGGTCGAAGGCATCTCGCGCAGCCTCGCCGAGGAAATCTACCGGCGCCTGCACTGAGCGGCGCGCGCGCCGATCCGCGCCCGCACCGAGCGCGCCCCGCCAACCTCGGACGCTTCGCCCGCATCACCGACCGCACCACAGACCGCACCACAGACCGCACCACCGACCGCACCACCGACCGCCCGCGCCCCTCCATCCGATGAATCTGCCCAACCTCCTGACCTGGCTGCGCATGCTGGCGATTCCGCTGCTCGTCGCGGTGTTCTTCCTGCCGATCTCGCAGACGGCGATGAACACGACCGCCACGGTGCTGTTCGTGGCCGCGGCGGTCACCGACTGGGTCGACGGATGGCTGGCCCGCAAGCTCGGGCAGACGTCGGCCTTCGGCGCGTTCCTGGATCCGGTCGCCGACAAGCTGCTGGTGTGCGCCGCGCTCGTGATGCTGGTCGAGCTGAACCGCGTCGGAGCCCTCGTCGCCGTGATCATCATCGGCCGCGAGATCACGATCTCGGCCCTGCGCGAGTGGATGGCGCAGATCGGCGCGCGCGGCAGCGTGGCCGTGCACTCGATCGGCAAGTTCAAGACGATCGCGCAGCTGGTGGCGATCCCGATGCTGCTGTTCCACGATCCCCTGATGGGCGTCGTGGACGTGCACCGGATCGGGACCTGGCTGATCTACGTGGCGGCGGTGCTCACCGTGTGGTCGATGCTGTACTACCTGCGCAAGGCATGGCCGTACCTGAGCGAGTCGATGTGAGGGGCGGCGTTTCGGCGAGGGGCGGCGTGACGCCGCGTCTGGTGGCCACGCGTGGCCGGGAGCGCGTTTCCGAAACGCTTTGGCGCAGTGGCTTTTGACAGCCCCGAAAAGCGTGCTATTATCTCACCTCTGCAGTGCACGCGGGAGTAGCTCAGTTGGTAGAGCGCAACCTTGCCAAGGTTGAGGTCGCGAGTTCGAGACTCGTCTCCCGCTCCAGATTCCAAAGGGAAGCCACGCTTCCCTTTTTAGTTTCCGGCCCGACGCTCAGCGGGCCCGGCCATCCGGCAGATTCGCGCCCGATGTGCTAGCTTCACGGCGCCGCGCCCGTTCGGGCCTGCGGCGCACACCCCGGGCGGGGTGGCAGAGTGGTTATGCAGCGGCCTGCAAAGCCGTGTACGCCGGTTCGATTCCGACCCCCGCCTCCAGTCTCCTTCGTGTTCTGCGCCTCCTGAGTTTCCCTAGTGCGCCGGTGCCATCACCGTGCTCAAGGTTCGCGCACGCATCGGCAGCCAATGCGCACGGACCGCATGCACGCGACGCGCGCCGATCGGCGCACGTCCCGCAATGCAAGCATTGGCGCGGGTTTGCGCGAAAGTGCCTGTGCTCGGCCATCGTTCGCGACGATCCGGCCGGCCCGCGCTGAGCGACGGATCGCCTGTCCGCGGGCCGCGTGCAGCCCACGCGGTCGAGCCCGCACCGAGTGCACGGGCATCTCCGATTCTCATAGACTCCGCTCCCGACGCGATTTCGCCGAGTGTCTGCCTCGGCGCGGTCGGATTCCCCCACATCGGCTCAGGAGACATCATGAAGATTCGTAGCTTGCTGGCGGCCGTCGCCGCCGTATTCGCCGTCGCGCAGGCCCCGGCCAGCGCACAGATGAACTGGAAGCTGGCGTCCGCCGCACAGCCGGGCTCGCCGCTGCTCGGCTTCGTCGAGGAGACGGTGTCCAAGATCAACTCGGGCTCGAACGGCCAGATCAAGGTCGAGCGCCTGTTCATCGGCAGCGAGCAGGAGATCGCGCAGCAGATCGTGCGTGGACGCGTCGAAGCGGCCGGCATCTCGATGGCGGGCATCGCGCCGCTGATCCCGGAAGCGGGGCTGCTGACGACGCCGTACCTGTGGAGCGGCGACGCCGAGCGTGACTACGTGACCGACAACCATGTGCTGCCGGTGCTGCGCAAGATCTACGAAGCGAAGGGCGTGGTGCTGCTGAAGGTCAGCGAAGTCGGCTGGAACGACGTGGCGTGCAAGAAGCCGTGCCTGTCGCCCAACGACGTCAAGGGCATGAAGGTCCGGGTCGGTCCCGCGCCATCGTCGAAGATCTTCTGGAGCTCGGTCGGGGTCAATGGCGTGCAGATGCCGCTGTCGGAGCTGTTCCCGGCGCTGCAGAGCAACCTGGTCGAGGCTGCCGATCTCCCGTTCCCGTACTACGTGACGACGCCGGCTGCGCAGAGCGCACCGCACTACGTGACGACCCGCCACCTGCATCACCCGTCCGCGTTCATCATCAACAAGCGCATCTGGGACGGGCTCAACGCGGAGCAGCGCAAGGTGGTGATGGACGCCGTGCCCGACACGGCGCGCATGCGCAAGGAAGTCGACGCCAGCGTCAAGCCCAAGATGGACGAGTTCAAGGCCAAGGGCGGTTTCGTGCACGAGCTGACGCCGGCGCAACGCGCCGAATGGTCGAAGCTGGTCATTCCGAACCAGGAGCAGATGGTGAAGGAGGCCGGTGGCGCGGCGCCCGAGCTGTGGGCGGCGATCCAGAAGGGCAAGAAGGAGTTCGCGGCCAAGGGCGGAAAGTGACCGCGCGCTGAGGTCGTCCGGCAATCGTCGTAACCGACGATTGCCGGCGTGCTCGGTGGGACCGCACCATCGCGCAGCTTCATGTGCGCAATGCGCAGCGCAGCGTCGGTGTCCGGTGCGGCACATCTCCGGGCGAGACCGACACATCGACGGGCGACGCCTCCTCGGGCAGTCGCCCGCATCCGGAGGAGACATGGAAGCGGCACGGCAGTTCCTGAAGTGGATGTGGCGGCTCGAGGCCACGATCTGTGTGGTGACGTTCTCGGTCACCGCCATTGCATTGATCGCCGACGTGCTGGGACGTGAGTTCTTCGGCGACGGCATCTTCGGCGCGCAGCGCGTGGCCGTGTGGTCCACCGCCATCGCCGGCCTCGTCGGCTTCGCCCTGGTGACGGCCGAGCGCGGCCACCTGCGGCCGCAGTTCGCCGACGGCTGGATTCCCGCGCGCTACAACCGGTCGTTCGACCGCTTCGCCGAGCTGCTTTCGGCGGTGATCTGCATCGGCCTGGGCATCTACGCGGTCGAGTTCGTGCAGAGTTCGGCCCAGCTCAAGGAGCGCGGCCTGGCCATCCCGATCCTGGTGTGGCCGATCCAGCTGATCCTGCCCTGGATGTTCTTCTCTTCGGCCCTGCGGCACCTGATCTTTGCCACCTGGATGGAACTGCGTCCCGAACCCAAAGGAGAGCAATGATGGCGTGGTTCGGACTGCTTCTGCTCATCCTGGTGCTGCTCGTGCTGCGCCAGAGCCTGGTGCTCGTGCTGGCGGTCGCCACCGCCTACGTGCACGTGTTTCTCGCCAACAGCAAGATCGAATTCCTGATCCAGGACTTCTGGTTCACGGTCGACCGCGAGATCCTGCTGTCGATCCCGCTGTTCATGCTGGCCGGCAACATCATGTCGCGCGGATCGATCGCGCGGCGGCTGATCGACTTCATGTCGTCGCTCACGTCCTGGCTGCCGGGCGGGCTGGGCATCGCCTGCGTGCTGTCGTGCGCCGCGTTCGCGGCGATCAACGGCTCGTCGATCGTGACGATGCTGGCGATCGGCTCCATCATGTACCCGGCGCTGATCTCGAAGGGCTACAACAAGAGCTTCGCCCTCGGGGCGATCGCGTCGGCCGGCACGCTGGGCATCATCATCCCGCCGTCGATCCCGCTGATCCTGTACGGCATCATGACCGAGCGGGACATCTCGAAGCTGTTCGTGGCCGGCATCGGCCCCGGACTGCTGCTGATGATCATGTTCGCGTTCTATGCGCTGTTCGTGAACCGCGGCGCGCAACGCGAACCGTTCACCCTGGCGGGGTTCTCCCGGGCGTTCTTCGGCGGGGCGTTCGCGCTCGCGCTGCCGGTGCTGATGATCGGCGGCATCTACATCGGCTGGTTCAGCCCCACCGAAGCGGGAGCCGTGTCGCTGGCGTATGCGCTGCTGATCGAGTTCCTCATCCACGAGGACGAGCATGCGACCCCGGCGCCGGCCGGCGCCGGGCTGGGGCAGCGCGTCGCGCACTACTTCGCCACGCGCGAGATGACGTTCAAGACGCTGATCGACGTGATCCTCGAAACGACCAAGCTGCTGGCGACGCTGCTGCCGCTGCTGGCGATCGCGGGCAGCCTGAACACCATCCTCGACCACTCGGGCGCGCCGAAGGAGATGGTCACCTACCTGTCGGGCCTCGTGCAGGATCGCTGGGCGCTGATGCTGGGCATCAACATCCTGCTGCTGATCGTGGGCTGTCTGATGGACGTGGGCTCGGCGATCCTGATCCTGGCGCCGCTGCTCGAGCCGCTGGCGGTGGCCAAGGGCTTCGACCCGATCCACTTCGGCATCATCATGATCACCAACCTCGAGATCGGCTATCTGACGCCGCCGGTGGGGTTGAACCTGATCGTGGCGATGGCGGCCTTCAAGGAGTCGTTCGGCACCATCGTGAAGGCGGTGATCCCGTTCATCGTGATCATGGCGATCTGGCTGTTCATCGTGGTCACGTACCCGCCGCTGTCACTGACGCTCGTCGGGAACTAGCGCGGGGGCGGCGGTTTCCGGACACGCCTCGGAGACCGCCGCCCACCGCAGCGGGCGCTCGCGGCACCACAGGCCGCACCCAACCCCGGAGACGGGGCGGTGCGGCCTCGTTTTTCCGTGCATGGTCGCACCCTGGGATCGGCGACGCTCGCGTCATCTTCCGATGGTGGAGCCGCCCGTGCCGCACGACCGCATCCGATCTTTCCGCATACCTGCGCGCCGCGTCACACCGGCGCGCGGCTTCACCCTCGTCGAGCTGGTCGTCGTGATCCTGCTGCTGGGCATCCTCAGCGCGATCGCGCTGCCCCGCTTCCTGAGCCTGCGGGATCCGGCCGAGCAGTCCGCCATCCAGGCCTGGGTGGGCGGGCTGCGCAGCGCCTACACGCTGGCGTACGCCAATCAGCTGCTCGGCGCCGGCGGCTACGCGGCGCCGCACCAGATGTCGCTGTACAACCTCGTGCGCTGCGACAACGTCGACCAGTTGCCGAGCCGTTCGGATTCGTCGCAATGGCAGGGGCACTACGCCGCGCTGGCCGGGCTGCGTGGCGCGGTGTTCGCCGATCCCGCCCAGAATGCCTGCAATGGCAACACGATCCAGTTCACGACCGCCAGCGGCCGATCGGTGACGATCACGAACTCCGGATCGGGCGTGTCGTGGACGGCGAGCCCCGCGTACTGACGCAGCCGGCGGCCTGCGGTGCCGGGCCGGGGCAGGGCATCGCCGCGATGCCACGGCAGACGGCGGCGGACGGGCGGCAACCGCGGCCGTGGCTGCGGCGGCCGTCATCGGCGCGCCCCGTGGGCACGCGATTCCAACACCTCGCCCTCGCCGCAGGACTGGCCGTCCTGCTCGTGGCGATCGTCACCGTCCCTGTGGTCGGGATGCTCGCCAAGGCCATCACCGATCCGCTGGCGCACAGCACATCGGCCGGCGCCGCCGCCGCGCTGGTGGCGTTCCTGTTGTGGTGCGTGCTGGTCTCGATCCGCGATCGGGTGCAACCGATCGCGGCGTCGCGGGTGCGCGCCGCCAGCCTCCTGCTGCCGGCCGCGGTCCTCGTCGGCAACGGGGCCAACCTGCTGGCCCAGCTCGATCTGCAGTCCGGACTCGGGCTCCCGTGGGACGTCGCGGCCTATCACTGGCGCGATGCGCGCAACACGTATTCGTACCTGATGCACGCGCACGCGGGCAAGGCGGCGCTGGCCGCCATGGCCGATCTGGGCGGGCTCCCGCGCGCCGGATTCGACGTCGGCGACGCGCTGGCCGCGCGGGTGCCGGCCTGGACGGCTGCGGTCTGCGGCGCGAGCCTCGTCGTGAGCGCACTGTGCGCGGCGACCGTTGCACCCGTCATCGTGCGGCGCAGCGGATCGCCCTGGGTTGCGGCCGTGTTCGTGCTGGCATCGTTCAATAGTCTCAAGACGATCGTCGACGGGGGGCCGCTGACGTATCGGTTCGTGCCCATGTTCGTTGCGCTCGTCGCCTGCCTGTCCGTGCTGCTGGCAGACCGGCCACGCGTCCTGAAGTGCCTGCGCGCCACAGCGGGGGGGCTCGTGGTTGCCGTGGCGGCCATCTGGTGGACGACCGGCGCACTCCTGGGGACCGAGGCGCTGACCGGACTGGTCTCGACGATCGCCGTGCTGGGGGCACTCGCGCCGATCGGGGTGCGCGGCGACGGTGCGACCCAGGCGCGGATTGCGCGGTGCGCGGTGGCGGTGCGCGTCACCTGTGCCGGCGTGGCGGCTGCCGCACTGCTGCAGTCGCTGGCCATGTGCATCGGCACGCTGTGGCTGCCGCTCGCCGCCGGCACGATGGCAACCCACTGTCCGCCGGCGGCGTCTGCGTGCACCGCGCAGGACGTGTCGGGGCGCACCGCGCTCGACGTCTATCGATCGTTCGACGAGGATCCGATGAAGCCGCGGTACACGTTCGTGCACGACGCCGACGAGATCGGCCCGACACGCCTGTTCGCGGTCGTGGTGCCGCGGGCCACCCAACGTGCGACGGGACCGGCGGCGCACGATGCGGTGTCGGTGCAGCCGCTTCAGCCCGCGTCCGGGCGCGCAGGTGTGCTGGTCGAGGCGCGCGCCGACGGTCTGCCGCGCATCTTCGGCGATGCGCCGGGGCCGCACTCCGCGCACAACTACTACGTGTTCCTGCACGTCGTCGCTGCCCGACTGCGCGCGCAGGGGCTCGCCGAGCATGCGTTCGTCCCGCTGCGGTCGGCGCGTGACGCCCGGGCTTTCGGGTTCGAGGCGGAGGGGACCAGCGTACGATGAGCGCGGACCCGATCGTGATCCTCTGCGTCGGCGGCGCGGTCGGCGCCGTCTCGACGGTCGTCGGTCTGGGTGCCGGCGCCGCGTTCCTGCTGCTGCCTTGGGCCGGGGTGTCGCTGCCGGCCGCATTGCTCTGCGTGAAAGCGGTGATGGCCGCGCAAGACCTCTGCGCCTGGATCGGACTTGGCACCGGCGCGTCTGCCAGGGGCGACCGGGGTGTGGCGGCTGCGCGGGCGGCTTCCCTGACGCGAGCGCACGCACGAACGCACATCGCCACGGCGGCGGGCGGGGCGCTGGGTGCCGCGATCACGGTCTGCGCGCCTGCGATCGGAGCGGCCGCGCTGATGGCGGGCGCCCTGATCGCCGCCTGGCGCGACCGGCGCTGGCTGGCGGTGTACGTCGGCGGCTGCGGGGTCGGCGCCGGGCTGCTGCAGCGTGTGCATGCAGCGCGATCGCACGCGCCGGACGGCGCCTGGCGCAGCGCTGCAGTCGAACTCGGGACGGTCGCCAACGGCGCGGCCGTGCTCGTGCTGTGGGCTCTGATGCCCATCGCAGGCACGCAATGGGCCTGGGAGGTCGCGCTGCTGGCCATCGGGCAGGCGGGCGGCGCGTGGTGCGGGGCGCGCTGGCGCCCGTTCGTGCGCGCGCGCGCAAGAGGCTGATCGGCTGCGAACGCGCCCGCGTGTCGATCGGTGTCGGTGCGCCCGTGTGTCGGCCCGTGCCGGACAGTCCTTCGACGGGCGAGCGGCGCCGTGCGTTCATCCGCCCCGTGGCGCCGGTCCGCAGGGTTCGGCTCAACCTCCGGCGATTCCTGCCGTAGTCCTCTTCAGCAGGCATGCGGAGTGCACCCATGGCATCGATCGGCAGACCCCCTCCGGCCCCCGGCACGCTGTTGCGGGGGCGGCGCGCGCTGGTGGTCGAGGCGAGCCGGCGCGTGCGCCTGATGCTGCGCGAGGTCGTCTCCGGCTTCGGTCCGGATCAGGTCGTCAGCAGCGACAACGCGACGGACGCGCTCGACGACCTGCGCGCCGAGCGCTTCGACCTCATCGTCTGCGGCCAGGTGCCGGGCCCCGGCTACGACACGGTGACGCTGATCGAGCGGATCCGCACCCTCGGCCTGATTCCCCGTTGCGGCACGCTGGTGGTGCTGACACCGTCGCGCACGACGCGCGATGTCGTCAGCCTCGCCGCGCAGGGGCCGGATCTGTGCCTGATCCGACCGATCGGTGCAGCCGAACTCGCGCAGCGGCTGCGCGCGACGCTGGAAGAGAAGGTGCTGCTCGAACCCGTCGTCGAGGCGATCGAGGCGGCTGACGTGCGGGCGTCGATCGAGCGCACCCTGGCGCTGGGACCGGGGCGCACGGAACTGAAGCGCGCGGCCTTGCGCATGGTGTGCGAGGACCTGCTCGAGCGTCGCGACACGGCGCGCGCCGAGGAGGTGCTGGAGCTTGCGGCCGCCTTCGGCGATGCGCCGTGGATGACGCTGGCGCAGGCCCGGATCCGCACGCTGCAGGGCCAGGAGGCACAGGCGCTGGCGCTGCTGGAGCGTCTCGTCAGCGATCGCCCCGAGTTCATCGCGTCCTACGATGCGCTGGCGTCGATCGAGGCCGACCTGGGGGCGTTCCCGAGCGCGGTGCGGCATCTCGAGGAGGCCAATGCGCGCGCAGGCTTCAGCGTGAGCCGGTTCCGGCGCACGGGAGCGCTCGCGATCCGCAGTGGCGACCTGGGGCTGGCGGAGTCGGCGCTGGATCGGCTGCTGGGCCGGGTGGAGCGCTCGGAGCTCGCCGAAGGGGCCGACTACGTGGCGATGGTCGACGTGCTGGCCGCGCGCGGCAAGCTCGAACGTGCCGGGCAGGTGGCGCGCGAGCTGCAGCGTAATCACTCCTACTGTCCCGACAGCAGCGTGCTGCTGCCGCTGGTGGTGTATCGGCGCCGCGTGGAGGAGGGGGGCGATTCGACCGCTGCGCTCGAGACCCTGCTGCAGGCGCTGGAGAAGGCCGGCCCCGAGGTCTCGGTCGAAACCCGCCTGCAGGTGCTGGAAGCCTGTCTGGAACAGGGCCTGCGCCGCGAGGCCCTGGCGATCGCACGTGCGATCGCGCTGTCCGGGCGCGCGGACCGCTTCCGGCTGGGCCGCGTGCGCGCACTGCTCGAACGCGCGCCCGACCACGCACCAGGTTGAGGCGAAAACCGGGCCCCTGCGGGCCCGGCGCGGTGGACGCACGATGCGCCGCACCAAAGCGGCACATCACCGCCGCATCGTGAGGAGTTCCGCACCCGTGTCGGCCTGGCACGTTGGTTGCGTATGGGGGTGCACCGCCGCATCGCATCGATGTGGATCGGCACCGAACGATCCGTACAGACCAACAGAACCCGCACGGGAGCGCATACAACATGTCACGTCGCACGTTTCTGAAGACCGCCGCCGCTGGCGCGGCGCTTTCCTCCGCCTCGATCCCCTCCGTGTTCGCGCAGGGCGCGACCATCAAGGTCGGCGTCCTGCACTCCCTGTCGGGCACGATGGCGATCTCGGAGACCGCGCTGAAGGACACCGCGCTGATGACCTTCGACGAGATCAACGCGGCGGGCGGCGTGCTCGGGAAGAAGCTCGAGCCCGTCGTCGTGGATCCCGCGTCGAACTGGCCGCTGTTCGCGGAGAAGGCGCGTCAGCTGATCGCGCAGGACAAGGTCGCCGCCGTGTTCGGCTGCTGGACCTCGGTGTCGCGCAAGTCGGTGCTGCCGGTGTTCAAGGAGCTCAACGGGCTGCTGTTCTATCCGGTGCAGTACGAAGGCGAGGAGCTCGAGAAGAACGTGTTCTACACCGGTGCCGCGCCCAACCAGCAGGCGATCCCGGCCACCGAGTACCTGATGAGCAAGGCGGGCGGCGGCGCCAAGCGCTTCGTGCTGCTGGGCACCGACTACGTGTATCCGCGCACCACCAACAAGATCCTGCGCGCCTTCCTGAAGAGCAAGGGCGTGAAGGAGTCGGACATCGACGAGGTCTACACGCCGTTCGGCCATTCCGACTACCAGACGATCGTCGGCAACATCAAGAAGTTCGCCGCCGGCGGCAAGACCTGCGTGATCTCCACGATCAACGGCGACTCCAACGTGCCGTTCTACAAGGAGCTCGGCAACCAGGGGCTGAAGGCGAAGGACGTGCCGGTGGTCGCGTTCTCGGTCGGCGAGGAGGAACTGCGCGGCGTCGACACCAAGCCGCTGGTCGGACATCTCGCGGCCTGGAACTACTTCATGTCGGTGAAGAACCCGGAGAACGAGGCCTTCATCAAGAAGTACCGCGCCTACGCACTGGAGAAGAAGCTGCCGAACGCCGACAAGGTCGTCACGAACGATCCGATGGAAGCCACGTACGTCGGCATCCACATGTGGAAGCAGGCCGTCGAGGCCGCCAAGACCACTGACGTCGACAAGGTGATCGCCGCGATGGGCGGGCAGAAGTTCAAGGCACCGTGCGGCTTCGAGCTCACGATGGACAAGACCAACCACCACCTGCACAAGCCGGTGATGATCGGCGAGATCCGCGCCGACGGGCAGTTCAACGTCGTCTACAAGACCAAGGGCCCCATCCGTGCACAACCCTGGAGCCCGTTCATCCCGGGCAACGAGGGCAAGCAGAAGATCTGACCGTCCGAGTGTTTCCCGTCTCTCTCCTCTCTCTCTCCTAGGTAGAACCTTCAGGGCCGGGCACGCGCCCGGCCCTGTTTTTTCGTCCTGGAGCGGGAGATCGTCAGCGTCGCGCGCAGACGAAGCGGGAGGGCGCACGGTCCGAGCGACCGTGCGGAGTCTCGACATACCAAGAACATGCATGCGCCGTCCGCGGTCGGGGACAGGCGCGCAGGAAGGGACGCTCGGTGAAGACCTTGCGCAGATGTGCGCTGGTGGCGTGCTGGCTGGGGCTGTGCGGAAGCGCGCTTGCGTTTCCCGCGGCCGAGCTGGCGCCGCTGGCCGAAGACGATCCGGACGCGAAGTCCGCGGTGATCGCGCGGATCGCCGCGAGCGGTGACGCCAACGCGGTGCGGATCCTGGAGGCGCTCGGCGACGGGCGCCTGTACGTGGACAAGGGCACGGCGGTGTTCGTCGAGGGCGACAAGGCCTTCGCCGTCGACGACGGTGCGCCGGTGAAGGTGCCCGACGGCGAGGCCGTCGTGGCCAACAACCAGCTGCGCAGCGAGGTCGACACCGCGCTGTCGGGACTGCGGCTCGGCGATCCCGACCCCGCGGTGCGCGCCGCGGCCGCCAAGGCCCTGGCCGAAGGCGCCGACGCCGCGCAGCGTCCCGCGATCGAGAAGGCGCTGGCGGCAGCGCCCGACGACGCGCTCCGTGCACTGCTGATGCGCGCACTGGCACGCATCGACCTGCAGGGGGACGATCCGCGCGCCCGCGCCGAGGCCGCCCGCCGCCTGGCCGAGAGTCCGGACCCGCAGGTCAAGAGCCTGCTGTCCGAGCGTCTGCGCGAGGAATCCGACGCCGACGTCAGGCATGCGCTGGAGCAGGCGATCGCGGCGATCGACCAGCGCATCGCGCGCTCGGAAGTGTTCGCACGGGTGCTGACCGGCATCTCGCTCGGCAGCGTACTGCTGCTGGCGGCGCTGGGCCTGGCGATCACCTACGGCGTGATGGGCGTGATCAACATGGCCCATGGCGAGCTGCTGATGATCGGCGCCTACGCGACCTGGCTCGTGCAGGGCCTGTTCCGCACGCATCTGCCGGCGCTTCAGGACTGGTACCTTCTGGCGGCCGTGCCGGTCGCCTTCCTGGTCGCCGCGCTGGTGGGCGTGGTGATCGAACGCCTCGTGATCCGTCATCTGTACGGCCGCGCGCTCGAGACCCTGCTGGCGACCTTCGGCGTGTCGCTGATGCTCGCGCAGGGTGCACGCACGCTGTTCGGTGCCCAGAACGTCGAGCTGTCCAATCCGTCGTGGCTGTCCGGCGGCCTCGAACTCAGCGCCACCCTCGTGCTGCCGTGGAACCGGATCGGCATCGTGATCTTCTCGCTGGCCGTGCTCGCCCTGGTCGCGCTGATCCTGGTGCGCACACGGCTTGGGCTGTACGTGCGCGCGGTCACGCAGAACCGGCGGATGGCGTCCTGCGTGGGCGTGCCGACCGGCCGCACCGATGCGCTGGCCTTCGCCCTCGGCTCGGGCATCGCCGGGCTGGGCGGCGTGGCGCTGTCGCAGTTCACGAACGTCGGCCCCGACATGGGCCAGGCCTACATCGTCGACAGCTTCATGGTCGTGGTGCTGGGCGGCGTCGGGCAGCTTGCGGGCACCGTGATCGCGTCGTTCGGGCTCGGCATCGCGAGCAAGTTCCTCGAAGGCTGGACCGGTGCCGTGATCGCCAAGATCCTGGTGCTGGTGTTCATCATCGTCTTCATCCAGCGGCGCCCCCAGGGCCTGTTCGCGTTGAAGGGAAGGCAGGTGGACGCATGACCCCCTGGAATCGTCCCGTGCTGGCGCGCCGCGAGTGGGCGGCCGCACTCGGCCTGCTGATGCTGATCGGCGTGCTGGCGCCCCTGCTGCACGTGCTGCTGCCTGAGGGGGCCGCGCTGCGCCCGAGCACCTACCTCGTCACCCTGGTCGGCAAGATCCTCTGCTACGCGACCGTGGCGGTGGCGCTCGACCTGATCTGGGGCTTCGCCGGCATCCTGTCGCTCGGCCACGGTCTGTTCTTCGCGCTCGGCGGGTACATGTTCGGCATGTACCTGATGCGGCAGATCGGGCGCGACGGCAGCTACGGTGCAGACCTGCCGGACTTCATGGTGTTCCTCGACTGGAAGACGCTGCCCTGGTTCTGGCAGGGCTCCGACCAGTGGTGGTGGGCGATGCTGATGGTGCTGCTCGTCCCGGGGCTGCTGGCGCTGGTGTTCGGCTGGTTCATGTTCCGCTCGCGCATCAAGGGCGTGTACCTGTCGATCGTCACGCAGGCGCTCACGTATGCCGCGATGCTGCTGTTCTTCCGCAACGAAACGGGCTTCGGCGGCAACAACGGGTTCACCGACTTCAAGCGCATGTTCGACCTGCCGATCACGTCGCCCGGCATGCGGGCGGGGCTGCTGGCGGCCTCCGCGCTGTGGCTGTTCCTGGCCTTCGTGCTGTGCCGGCACCTGGTGCGCTCGAAGTTCGGGCGGGTGCTCGAAGCGATCCGCGATGCCGAGGCGCGCGTGATGTTCCTCGGCTACGACCCGGTGCCCTACAAGCTCGTCGCCTGGGTGATCTCGGCGCTGCTGTGTGCGGTGGCCGGTGCGCTCTACGTGCCGCAGGTGGGCATCATCAACCCCGGCGAGATGAGCCCGGCGAACTCGATCGAGATCGCGGTGTGGGTGGCGGTGGGCGGGCGGGGCACGCTGATCGGCCCGGTGATCGGCGCCTTCCTCGTGAACCTGGCCAAGAGCTTCTTCACCCAGGCGTTCCCGCAGCTGTGGCTGTTCTTCCTCGGCGGCGTGTTCGTGCTCGTGACGCTGGCGCTGCCGGGCGGCGTGATCAGCCTGCTGAAGCGCCGGTCGGCCGACGAGGCATCGTCAGGAGGCGGCAAATGAACGGCATGCACGGCAGGATCGCCACGCAGGACGAGGCGCGCGATCGGCGCCAGGCGCCCGGCCTCGGCGACGGCGAGGCGGGCAGCACCTCCGGCGGCCACGTGATCCGCCAGGGCGAGATCGACGTCTCGCACAAGGTGATCCTGTACCTGGAGGACATCACGGTCGCGTTCGACGGCTTCAAGGCGCTGAACGCGCTCACCCTGTCGATCGACGTGGGCGAGCTGCGCGCGATCATCGGTCCGAACGGCGCGGGCAAGACCACGATGATGGACGTGATCACCGGCAAGACCCGGCCCGACAGCGGCCGTGCCTTCCTCGGGCAGACCTACGACCTCACCCGCATGAAGGAGCCCGAGATCGCCCGGGCCGGCATCGGGCGCAAGTTCCAGAAGCCCTCGGTGTTCGAGCAGGCCAGCGTGCTCGAGAACCTGTGGCTTGCCTGCGCCGGGGACAAGGGCTGGCTGGGCGCGCTGCGCCAGCGCCTGTCGCCGGGGCAGGGCGAGCGCATCGAGCAGGCCCTCGAGACCGTCGGTCTGGCGGGCGAGCGCGACCGCATCGCCGGTCTGCTGTCGCACGGCCAGAAGCAGTGGCTGGAGATCGGCATGCTGCTGATCCAGGAGCCCAAGCTGCTGCTGCTCGACGAACCGGTGGCGGGGCTGTCGGACGAGGAGACCGAGCGCACCGCCGAGCTGCTCAAGCGGCTGGCCGGCGAACGCTCGGTGGTGGTGGTCGAGCACGACATGCACTTCGTCGACCAGCTCGGCTGCAAGGTGAGCGTGCTGCACCAGGGCAGCGTGCTGGCCGAGGGCGACCTGGCGACCGTGCAGAACGACCCACGCGTGATCGAGGTGTATCTTGGCCGATGAAGCGAAGCGTGCGATGTTGCAGGTGAGCGGGCTCTCCCAGGCCTACGGCGGCAGCCAGATCCTGCGCGGTGTGGACTTCGAGGCGCATGCGGGCCAGGTGACCGTGCTGCTGGGACGCAACGGCGTGGGCAAGAGCACCCTGCTGCGCACGCTGATGGGCATCCATGCCGCGCGGGCGGGCACGGTCACCCTCGACGGGCGCGTGCTCGGCGGCCTGCCGCCCAACCGACGTGCCGAGGCAGGCATCGGCTACGTGCCGCAGGGACGCGAGATCTTCCCGCGGCTCACGGTCGAGGAGAATCTGCGCATCGGCTTCGCCACCGGACGCATGCACATGGTGCCCGATCAGGTCTACGAGATGTTCCCCGTGCTGCTCGAGATGCGCCACCGCCGCGGCGGCGACCTCTCCGGCGGTCAGCAGCAGCAGCTCGCCATCGGCCGTGCGCTGTGCACGCGCCCCAAGATCCTGCTGCTCGACGAGCCCACCGAAGGCATCCAGCCGTCGGTGATCAAGGACATCGGCCGCGTGATCCGGCGCCTCGCCGACGAGGGGCTCGCCGTGCTGCTCGTCGAGCAGTACTACGACTTCGCGCGCGACCTCGCCGACGCCTACCTGGTGATGGACCGCGGCGAGGTGGTGGCGCGCGGAGATGGCCGCCGCATGGATGCCGACGGGGTGCGGGCGATGGTCTCCGTATGAGCGCCGTGCTCGACGCCTACGGCGGCGGCTGGACAGCGCGGCTGCGCGCGGGCGTCGCATTGCAGGGCGGGCGCTCGGTGCTGGCCGCGATCGATCACCGCGGGCCGCTGCGGCTGCAGAAGACGCTGTGGCCCGAAGGCCCGGAGGTCGCGCACCTGATCCTGCTGCATCCGCCCGGCGGCATCGCCGGCGGCGACGAGCTCGAGATCGACGTGGCGGTCGACACCGGTGCGCACGCGCTCGTGACTTCGCCCGGTGCGGGCCGCTGGTACCGGGCCGACGCGCCGGCGGTGCAGCACGTGCGCCTGACGGTGGGCTCCGAGGCGGCGCTCGAGTGGCTCCCGCAGGAGACGATCGTGCACGACGGCGCCCAGGCCGCCGCCCGGTGCGACGTCGCGGTCGACGAGACCGGGGCCGCCCTCGGCATGGACATCACCGTGCTGGGACGGCAGGCGAGCGGCGAGCGCTTCCTGCACGGCGAACTCGAGCAGCGGCTGCGCATCGTGCGGGCGGGCACGCTGCTGCTGGACGAGCGTGCCCGCATCCGCGGCGATG
>JAKOZZ010000146.1 GCA_029779755.1 Pseudomonadota bacterium | reverse complement strand
CACCGTGGCCTCGATGTCGGCATCGCTGTGCGCGGCCGAGAAGAAGAACGCCTCCACCGGCGACGGCGGCAGGTACACGCCCGCGTCGAGCATCCGATGGTAGAAGCGCTTGAAGCGCTCGACGTCCTGCGCCTGCACCTCGGCGAAATTGCGCGGCGGGGTTGCCAGCATGTAGCAGCCGGCCATGCCGCCCAGGTGCTGCGCGCAGAAGGCGACACCCGCCTGCCGGGCCGCGTCGTTGAGCCCCTCGCACAGGCGCGCGCAGCGTGCGGTCAGGGTGTCGAAGAACCCGGGTGCCTCGATGAGGTCGAGCGTGGCGAGCCCGGCCGCCATCGCGATCGGATTGCCCGACAGGGTGCCTGCCTGGTAGACGGGTCCGAGGGGCGCCATCATGTCCATGATGGCGGCCGGCCCGCCCACCGCGCCGACCGGCATGCCGCCGCCGATCACCTTGCCGAACGCCGACAGGTCGGGCGTCACGCCCAGCACCTGCTGCGCGCCCCCGAGGGACACGCGGAACCCGGTCATCACCTCGTCGAAAATCAGCAGCGCGCCGTACTGCGAGCACAGCCGGCGCAGACCGGCGTGGAAGCCCTCCGCCGGCAGGATCAGGTTCATGTTGCCGGCGACCGGCTCGACGATCACGCAGGCGATGTCGTCCGGATGCTGCACGAAGAACGCCTCGACGCTGGCCAGGTCGTTGAACTGCGCAACCAGCGTGTGCTGCGCGAGATCGGGGGGCACCCCCGCCGAGCTGGGCGTGCCGAACGCCAGCGCGCCGGAGCCCGCCTTCACCAGCAGGCTGTCGGCCGTGCCGTGGTAGCAGCCTTCGAACTTGATGATCTTGGTCCGCTTCGTGTACCCGCGGGCCAGGCGCAGCGCCGACATCGCCGACTCGGTGCCCGAGCTCGTGAAGCGCACGCGCTCGACGTGCGGGAACAGCGCGCAGATGCGCTCGGCGAGCTCCGACTCCATCACGTTCGGCGCCCCGTAGGACAGGCCGCGCTCGGCCGCCGCCTTCACCGCGGCGACCACCTTCGGATGGGAGTGCCCAACGATCATCGGCCCCCACGAGCCGAGATAGTCGATGTAGCGGCGCCCCTCGACGTCCCACATGTACGCGCCTTCGGCGCGGTCGATGAAGCGGGGCGTGCCGCCGACGGCGCGGAATGCGCGCACCGCCGAGTTCACGCCACCCACGAGCACTTTCTGTGCACGTTCGAACTGCTGCTGGTTGCTGGTCATGGTGTCAGGGCGCCCGGGAACTGCGCGCACCCGACCGGGCCGCGCGCGTGGTGACGGACACACGGACGTCCGTCCGTGCGTTCAAGGGCGCCAAGTCTAAACGACGGGCCGGCATGGCCGCCCAGGCGACGGGCCGGCCGGGCTGGCCAGGCCACTGCACCGGCCTCGCCGGACACACGCTCAGGCCGGTTCGGCCAGCAGGGACTCGATATCGGCGGCGAGCGACTCGGGCGAGGTCTGGGGCGCGTAGCGCTTGAACACCGAGCCGTCGCGCCGGACCAGGAACTTGGTGAAGTTCCACTTGATCGCCTCCGAGCCCAGCAGGCCCGGGGCCTGGGCCGTCAGCCACGCATAGAGCGGATGCGCATCGCTGCCGTTGACGTCGATCTTGCCGAACATCGGGAAGCCGACGCCGTAGTTGCGCTCGCAGAACGCACCGATCTCGTCCGCCCCGCCCGGCTCCTGCGCACCGAACTGGTTGCATGGAAAGCCGAGGATCTCGAGCCCCTGGGCGCGGTAGCGGTCGTACAGCGCCTGCAGGCCGGCGTACTGCGGCGTGAACCCGCACTGGCTGGCGGTGTTCACGATCAGCAGCACCTTGCCGGCGTACGCCTTCAGGGGCTGCGTCTTGCCCGCCAGCGTCTCGGCGGAAAACTCGAATGCGGTCGTCATCGGAAGCTCCTCGGATCGGCGGGCACGGTCGGCCCGGCGTGACGGCATTGTGTCGCGCCAGCCGGCCGTTCCTGTCGCTCAGTGCTTGTGGCCGCCGTGCATCGGCGCGCCGCCGCCCCGGGTGGTCAGGGCGCGCACCGGCGCCTTGACTTCGACCGTCTCCTGGCGCCGATCCGCCCCTTCGAAGACCAGCGTCAGAGGCACCGATTCGCCCTCCTTCAGCGGCGCCTTCAGGTCCATCAGCATCACGTGGTAGCCGCCCGGCTTCAGCTCGACCGGCTTGCCGGCGGGCAGGTCCAGGCCGGGGATCTGGCGCATCTTCATCACGTTGTCGACGATCGCCATTTCGTGGATCTCGACGATCCCGGCGGCGGGGGACTGTGCCGAGACGAGACGTGCGCCCTTCTCGGCCTTCAGCTGCATGAACGCCCCCGTGGCCTTCTGCTGCGGCACGGTCGCGCGCACCCAGGGCTCGGTGACGGACACCTGCGCCTGTGCGGCCGACAGTGCGGCCAGGGACAGGGCCAGGGCGGTGAGGACGTGTTTGATCGGACTCTGTTTCATGGTGTTTTCCTCGATGGGGTCAGGTCGCCCCGCACTCCAGCCAGGGGCGCGGGGAAGGATCGGGACGCACGGGGTCGTAGCCGTACGTGTCGACGGGAGGCGGACGGCCGCTGCAAGGCGCGACCGCCTCCTGCGCAGGGGGCATTCCATGCGCAGTGGTGCCGGCACCGTCTGCCGGCGCGACCGCCGAAGTCGGCTGACGCGCAGTCGGAGACGGCATCCTGGGCGCGATCGGCGTCAGATGCAGGCGGTGCGGGACGGACGCCGCGTCGGACGGCGCGCGGCGGTCGACCACATGGATCAGCACACCGACGATGATGGCAACGGCCGCAAAATTGAAGATCAGAACGACCTTGAATCCGGTCGGCATAGGGACTCCTGCTGGATTCGAACCGGCACACCCGCACGGCTGGACACGGGCGCGGGCGCGGGACTCGGACGGATCAGCAGAAAGCGGGCGGGCCGCGCAGGCGCGGCGGCCCCGTCGCCGACAGGTCGGCGCGCGGCGCCGTGGTCAGTGCGGGTGCGGCGAAGCGCAGCGCGGACGGCGCAGGAAGATCGGACGGGCGCTGCACCAGGACCGGGTCGACCCCGCCCGCACCACCGCACAGCACGCAATGCAAAAGCGATCCGCCCGCAGCGGGGTCGGCGGGCGCACCGCCGCCAACGTCGGTCATGGACGCGCCGGGGCCCGACTGCATCGAGCAGACCACCCGCATCTCCGGCGGCAGCGCCGATGCGTCGCGCGCCGCGTGCGCGCCCGACGCGAACGCGGCCTGCCAGACGACGGCCAGGCATGCGATCCAGGCCGCCCACTGCCGGGGCATCCTTCGGGAGAACATCGCAGGACTGTACCATGCGTCACCTGGCCGTCCGGCCGCCCCGGCGGCGCAACCGCCCTTCATCCCGACCCGATCCCCACCATGCATCCGATCCGTTCGTTCCTGGCCGGTGCCGCGCTCGCGGCGCTGGGCGTCCTGAGTGCCGCCACCGCCGTCGCGCAGACCTACCCCACCAAGCCGATCAAGCTCGTCGTACCGTTCGCCGCGGGCGGCCCGACCGACATCGTCGCGCGCGTGCTCAGCGTGCCGATGTCGAAGTCGCTCGGGCAATCGGTGGTGGTCGAGAACAAGCCGGGCGCCGGCGGCACGCTGGCTGCCGCGCACGTGGCCACCTCGGCGCCGGACGGCTACACCTTCCTGATCCACCACAATGGCATGGCGACCGCGCCGTCGCTGTATCGCAAGCTGTCGTACAACCCGCTCACCGACTTCGAATACGTGAGCCAGGTCGTCGATGTGCCGATGACCCTGCTGGGACGCAAGGACCTGCCCGCGAAGAACCTGGCCGAGCTCGTCACCTACCTGAAGGCGAATGCCGACAAGGTGAACCTCGCGCACGCCGGGCTCGGCGCCGTGTCGCACCTGTGCGGCATGGTGTTCCGCAAGGCCGTCGGCATCGACCTGACCACCGTGCCCTACCAGGGCACCGGCCCGGCGATGACCGCGCTGCTCGGCGGCCACGTCGACCTGCTGTGCGACCAGACGACCCAGACCACGCAGCACATCAAGGCCGGCTCGGTCCGCTTCTACGGCGTCACCACGGAGGAGCGCATCAAGAGCATGCCCGAGGCGCCGACCTTGAACGAGCAGGGGCTGAAAGGCTTCGACGTGAAGGTGTGGCACGGCGTGTACGCGCCCAAGGGCACGCCCGCCGAGGCGCTGCAGAAGATGAACGCCGCGCTCCGGGCCGCACTGCAGGACCCGGCGGTGGTCACCCGGATGCGCGATCTGGGCGCGGAGATCGTGCCCGAGTCGAAGCTCACCCCCGACGGCCTGCGCAGCTGGCTGAAGCTGGAGACCGAACGGTACGCGCCGCTGATCAAGTCGGCAGGCGTGTACGCGGACTGAACCGCACGGGCATCCGTCGCCCGGCGCCGCCGTCCGGGGCCGCGGCCTGGGCCGTGGCGGGGGCGTCAGGCGAGCGTCGCGCTCAGCGAGCCCAGCACCCCGTAGTCGACCCGCAGCCGCTGACCCGGGGCGATCGGCACCGGCACCACGCAGGTGCCGGTGGTGACCAGGTCGCCGACGAACACGCCCTCCGTGTAACGGCTCAGTTCGTTCACGATCCAGGTCAGCGCGATCCGCGGGTCGCCCAGCACGTTGGCGCCCTGCCCGGTCGCGACCGGGCGGTCGTCGATGTCGAAGCGCACCGCATGCGCGGCCAGGTCGATGCCGCGCCAGGGCACCATCACGGCCGGCCCCACCACCAGCCAGTTCGCGCACGCGCAGTCGGCGATCAGCTGCGGCGCGCCGGCGTGCACGAAGTCCTCGAACCGCGAATCGGGCAGCTCGATCGCCGGATGCAGGGTGTCGACCGCAGCCATCACCTCGTCCTGACGATACGGCTCGGCGCGCGGCGCCAGCCGCTGTCCGAACCGGAACGCGAACTCCGCCTCGGCCACGCCCATGCGACTGCCGGCGAGCGACACGGTCGCGCCGGCGCCCGCCAGGCGCGAGGCGCGCAGCCGCCCCGCGAGCGGACCGTCGACGCCGATGTGCTGCTGCCCGGCGGTGCTGGTGGCGGCGATCTTCCAGCCGGCGACGGAATCGCCCGACCGGCGCACCAGTTCGCGCTGCACGGCATAGCCTTCGGCGCGGTCCGCCGGCCGGCAGGCGGCGGGCAGGCCTGCGCAATGCGCACCGCGCTGCCAGTGCTGCAGCAGCAGGTCCGCGGCTTCCTGCCAGCGGGGGTCGGCGGCCGCCTGCGCGGCGGCGGATGGGGTCGGGTGCATCACACGGTCTCCTTGTCGCGGAACGGCCAGCGCGCCAGCATCAGGGCGGCGGCGCCGGCGATCAGGCCCCAGAAGGCCGAGCCGATCCCGAACAGGGTCAGCCCGGAGGCGGTCACCAGGAAGGTGACGAGTGCCGGTTCGCGGCTGGTCTCGTCGCGCAGGGCGACGGCCAGGCCGTTGCCGATCGTGCCCAGCAGCGCCAGGCCGGCGATCGTCATCACGAGTTCGCGCGGAAACGCGGCGAACACCGCGGCCACGGTGGCGCCGAACGCGCCGACCAGCAGGTAGAACACGCCTGCCGCGACCGCCGCCGTGTACCGGCGTGCCGGGTCCTCGTGCGCCTCGCGCCCCATGCAGATGGCGGCGGTGATCGCCGCGAGGTTGACGGCGAACGCACCGAACGGCGCCAGCACGAACATCGTGGCCCCGGTCCAGCCGATCAGCGGCGAGACCGGCAGCGGATAGCCGGAGGCGCGGATCACCGCGACCCCGGGCACGTTCTGCGAGGCCATCGTCACGACGAACAGCGGCAGCGCGACGCCCACCAGCGTCTGCACCGAGAACTCGGGCCGCGTGAACACCGGCACGGCCAGCGCCAGGTGCACCTCCTCGAACCGCAGCAGGCCCTGCATCGCCCCCACCACGAGCCCGGCGGCGAGCGCGCACATCACCGCGTAGCGGGGCATCGCCCGGCGCGCGAGCAGGTAGGCGAGCAGCATGGCGAGGCCGAGCAGGAACTGCGACTGCATCGACGCGAACGCATCGAGCCCGAAGCGCAGCAGCACGCCGGCCAGCATGCCCGAGGCGATCGCCGCCGGGATGCGGTCGAGGATGCGCTCGAACCATCCGGAGAACCCGGCCAGCGCGATCAGCGCCGCGCACACGAGGAACGCGCCGATCGCCTGCGGCATCGACACGCCGGCCGCGCTGGTGATCAGCATCGCCGCGCCCGGAGTCGACCAGGCGGTGACCACCGGCATGCGGTAGCGCAGCGACAGTCCGATGCAGGTGACCCCCATGCCGAGCCCCAGCGCCCACATCCAGGAGGCCAGCTCGGCGGCGCTGGCCTGCAGCGTGCTGGCGGCCTGGAACACGATCACCGCCGAGCTGGTGAAGCCGACGAGAACGGTGACGAAGCCGGCGACGACGGCCGACACGGAGAGATCCCGGAGAAGTCGCATCGGAAGGCCGGTCGTGGAGCGGCTAAGATTGTCGCATCATGTGTGCGAACTACGCCCCGACGCGTTCCGATCGCCTGCGCGCGGACTTCGGCGTCGACGTGCTGCGGGCGGACTACGTCGACGACTGCTACCCGGGCCATTCGGCGCCGTTCCTCCGCCAGGGGGACCACGGGCTGCGGGCCGACCTCGGCGTGTTCGGGCTGATCCCGCCCTGGTCGCGCGACGGCCGGAACTTCCGGCAGTGCTACAACGCACGCTCCGAGACCGTCGCGGAGAAGCCCAGCTTCCGCCACGCCTGGCAGCAGCATCAGCGCTGCGTGGTGCCGGCCGACGCGTTCTACGAACCCAGTTACGAAAGCGGGCGCGCCGAGCGCTGGCGCATCGAATCCGACGACGGCCGGCCGCTGCGCATCGCCGGGCTGTGGGAGCGCTGGCGCGCGCCGTCGGGCGATCCGGTCCTGTCGTTCACGCTGCTGACGATCAACGCCGACGCCCACGCGGTGATGGCGCGCTTCCACGCACCCGGCGACGAGAAGCGCTCGGTGGTGCTGCTCGACGACGACGGCATGCGTGCGTGGCTCGATCCGCACACCCGCCACGCCGAAGACCTGCTCGCGCCGTTCGATCCGCAGCGCGTGCGCACGTACGCCGCGCCGCGGCCGCCGCGGCGCAGCTGACGGCCACGGCACGCGACGATACGACCACAGAACAACACAACGACGACACCAAGGAGACACCCCCGATGATTCCCACCCCCCAGGATCCCCGACTCGACGGCCGCGTGGCCATCGTCACCGGCGCCGGTTCGCGCGCCGACGGCATCGGCAACGGACGCGCATCGGCCATCCTGATGGCGCGCAACGGCGCCCGCGTCGCGCTGATCGACACCGTGCCGGAATGGGTCGAACGCACCCGCCAGATGATCGCCGACGAAGGCGGCACGGCGATGGTGATCCCATGCGACGTCACCAGGCCCGAGGAATGCGCAGCGGCGGTCCGACGCACGGTCGAGGCCTGGGGCCGGCTCGACATCCTGGTCAACAACGTCGGCATCGGCGGCCCGCCCGGCACGGCCGTCGAGGTCGACCTCGAGGCCTGGAACCACGGGCTGCTGGTCAACGTCACCTCGATGATGCTGATGTCGAAATACGCGATCCCCGAGATGCGCAAGGTGGGCGGCGGCGCGATCGTGAACGTGGCCTCGGTCGCCGGCCTGCTCGGCGGACATCCGAACCTGCTCTACCCGACCTCCAAGGGCGCGGTGGTGAACATGACGCGCGCGATGGCCACCCAGCACGGCCGCGAAGGCATCCGCGTGAACTGCATGGCGCCGGGCATGGTGTACACGCCGATGGTGTATTCGCGCGGCATGACCGAGGAGATGCGCGAGGCCCGCCGCAACCGCTCGCTGCTGAAGACCGAAGGCACCGGCTGGGACGTCGGCTACGGCGTGCTGTACCTGGTCAGCGACGCGTCGCGCTGGGTCACCGGCATCGTGCTGCCGGTCGATGCCGGCGCCACCGCGGGCCGCGACGCGCCCGTGCCGGGCCCGGCCGCCGGCTGAGCCGCGCACGGCATCCCGCTGACCGATCCCTTCGAGCGGCCCGTTTCGGCCGCCCCCTCCGACCCGTCCGACCATGGGGCGACCTGCGCCCCCTTCCAACGCGAGAAACCGACATGCCCGTGATCCCGAAGACCTCCGAACAACCCGATGACCCCGCACTGCGCGCGATCTTCGACGAGGTGCGTGGCCGCATCGACCGTGTGCCCGACCTGTACCGCCTGATCGGCCATTCGCCCGCGCTGCTGCGCGCCTGGATCGACTTCGCCTGGCCGCTGCGACTGAACGCCAAGACCTCGCGCGCGACGCGCGAGCTGCTGATCCTGCGCGGCGCGCAGATCGGCGGCGTCGACTACGAATGGGCGCATCACATCCCGATGGCCCTCGAGGCCGGCGTACCGCAGGCGAAGATCGACGCGCTCGCGTCGTGGCAGGATTCGCCGCTGTTCGACGCGCGCGAGCGCGCGGTGCTCCGACTGGCCGACGAGGTGACGCGTGGCCCCGGCGCCAGCGAAGCGTGCATGCAGGCCCTGGGCGCGTTCTACAACCACGCCGAGATCGTGGAGCTCACACTGACGTCGAGCTTCTACGTGTGCGTGAGCCGCTTCCTCACGTCGATGCGGCTCGAGCTCGAGCCCGACTACGAGCACCTGCGGCTCAAGAAGGGCTGAAGAAGGGCTGAAGAATCAGCTGAGCGCGACCTCGAAGCCGCGCTTCACCGCCGGCCGGTCCATCATGGACCGGTACCAGCGCTGCACGTTCGGGAACTCGGCGAGGTCGACCTTGTGCCGCTCGTGCCGCCAAGCCCAGCCGAGGATGGCGAAGTCGGCCACCGACACCTCGGCGCCGGCGAAGTACGCGTTGTCGGCCAGACGACGGTCGGCGACGCCATACAGGCGCTTCGTCTCCTTCGTGTACCGCTCGAGTCCGTAGCGCCGGTCGGCCTCGTTCTCGAGGCCCAGGAAGTGGTGCACCTGGCCGGGCATCGGGCCGAAGCCGCCCATCTGCCACATCAGCCATTCGTACACGGGCACGCGCGCACGCAGGTCGCGCGGCAGGAACCGGCCGGTCTTTTCACCGAGGTACAGCAGGATCGCGCCCGACTCGAACACCGTGATCGGCGCACCGCCCGGCCCGTCGGGATCGACGATCGCCGGAATGCGGTTGTTCGGGCTGATCTTCAGGAACGCCGGTTCGAACTGTCGGCCCTGGGTGATGTCGACCACCTTCACGGTGTAGGGAAGCCCCATCTCCTCGAGCGCGACGCTGATCTTGCGGCCGTTGGGCGTGTTCCAGGTGTGCAGTTCGATGGTCATCGCGGTCTCCTGCGGCAGGATGGTCGGGCGGGCGGGTGGTCGGGTGGGCGGGTGGGCCGGTGCGCTCAGGTGCGCTCTTCGGGCAGCCCGCTGATCAGATTGAGCACCTGCACGCAGGAGCCGGAGGCGCCCTTGCCCAGGTTGTCCAGGCGCGCGATCAGCTGGCCCTGCCCCACCGTGTCGTTCCAGTAGACGCCGATCTCGAGCCGGTTGGTGCCGTTCAGACGATCCGGACGCAGATAGCGTCCGCGCTCCAGCCACCCCTCGTCGTTCGCCGGCCGCACCGACACGAAGGTCTCGCCCGCGTAGTGCGCGGCCAGGCAGTCATGCAACTGCTTCGGCGTGACGCCCGACGACAGCGCCGACACGTTGAACGGGATCGATACCAGCATGCCCTGCGCGAAGTGCCCGACGTTCGGCTGGAACAGCGGACGCACCTTCAGCCCGCCGTACTGCATGATCTCGGGCACGTGCTTGTGGTCGAGGCCGAGCCCGTACATCGCGAGCGGCTCCGGGTCCTCGGTGGTCTCGTGGATGGCGATCAGGTCCTTGCCGCCGCCCGAATAACCCGACAGCCCGAGGATGCTCACCGGTGCATGCGCGTCGAGCAGGCCACCCGCGACCACCGGGTGCAGCAGCGAGATGGCGCCGATCGCGAAGCAGCCCGGATTGGCGATGCGGGTGGCGGCCTTCAGCGCGTCGCGCTGGCCGCGGTGCAGCTCCGGGAACCCGTACACCCAGCCGGGGGTCACGCGGTGCGCGGTGCTCGCGTCGATGATGCGCGTGGTGGGCGACTGGACGAGCGCCACCGCCGCCTTGGCCGCGTCGTCGGGCAGGCACAGGATGGCGACATCGGCCTCGTTGAGCCGGTCGGCCCGCGCCGACACGTTGCGCCGGTCGTCGGCAGACAGCTCGAGCAGTTCGATCTCGGCGCGCACGCGCAGCTTCTCGACGATCTGCAGGCCGGTGGTGCCGTGCTGGCCATCGACGAATACCTTGGTCTTCATGGTCTGGACTGCCGCGGGAAGGGAAAGGAAGGACTATAGCGGAATCGTTTTGTGGTCGAATCGAGCCGGGCCA
>JAKOZZ010000134.1 GCA_029779755.1 Pseudomonadota bacterium | reverse complement strand
GCGGCGGAACGCGAGCGCCTGGGCAAGGAGATCGCACGCATCGAAGGCGAGATCCGCAAGGCCGAGGGCAAGCTGGGCAACGCCAGCTTCGTCGACCGCGCGCCTGCCGCGGTGGTGGCGCAGGAACGCGAGCGCCTCGCAGCGTTCGGCGGCACGCTGCAGCGCGTGCGCGAGCAGCTGGCGCGGCTGGGCTGATCACGTCGTGCAGGGGTGATCGGGCCCGGCCAGGCCACACGCACGGCCGCGACCATCCTGCGCTGCCGGGCTGATCCAGCGCTGCCAGGCTGATCCCACGCGGCCCGGCTGACACTGCAGGGCCGCGCCGACAGCACGCAGCCTCGCGGACGTTGCGTCAGCCCACGCTCACGTAGCCGCCATCGACGGCCATCAGCGTGCCCGTCATGTAGCGCGCGGCGTCCGAGCACAGGAACAGGATCGGATCCGCGATCTCCGCCGGCTCGGCCCAGCGCCCGATCGGGGTGCGCGACATGATCTGCGCGTTGCGCTCGGGGTTCTCGCGCGCGCCGCGCGACAGGTTGGTGACGACCCAGCCCGGGGCCACCGCGTTGACGCGGATGCCGTCGGCGGCAAACGCGGCCGCCAGCGACATCGTCAGGTTGCGCACCGCGCCTTTCGAGGTCGAATACGCCGGCTGCTTCGGGCCGCCGAAATAGGACATCACCGAGCCGATGAAGACGATGGCGCCGCCGCTGGCCTTCAGCAGCGGGCGCGCCGCGCTGCTCACCCGCATGCCGCCCGACACGTTGACGTCGAGCACCTCGTCGAACACCTCGGGATCGAATTCGGCGTCCCGTCGGATCAGTCCGGCGCAGTTGACGACGAAGTCGAGCCGCGACAGGGACCCGACGAGCGCGTCGACCGCCGCCTTGTCGCGCACGTCGAGCCGCTCGATGCGGATGCCCTCGAACGCGCGGTCGGCGCGGGCCGCGGCGAGCTCGTCGTCGGTCAGGCCGCAGGCGATCACGTCGGCGCCGGCGCGCCGGAAGGCCAGACTGGTGGCGGCACCGATGCCGGACACGCCGCCGGTCACCAGGACCGTGCGGCCGGAGAAATCGAAGCTGAAGTTCATGTGCGGGCTCAGCGTCGCTTCAGGTAGAAGCTCCACTCCTTGTCGCTGGCATCGACCTGGATCAGTTCGTTGCCGGTCTGCTTGGCGAAGGCCTGGAAGTCGCGCTGGGCACCGGGGTCGGTGGCCACGACCTTGAGGACCTGGCCTGTCGTCAGATCGGACAGGGCCTTCTTGGCGCGCAGGATCGGGAGCGGGCAGTTCAGGCCGCGGGCGTCGACTTCACGATCGGCCGCAACGGGCGCGGGGGCTGTCATCGGGTGATCTCCTCGGGTGCAGCGGGAGGTTCGGGTGCAGCGGGCACATCGGTCGAAGCGGACGTCCCGGGCTGCGCAACAGGGGCCCGAGTCTAGCTCAATCGGTGTCGCCCGAGGCACGAGGGCTGTCGCCCGCGCCGCGCTGCGGCGGGCGCCGCACCAGTGCGACGCCGCCCGAGCCCACCATCAGCGCGACGCCCCAGAACAGCGGCGCGAACGTGAGCGTCCCCGACATGAACAGCGCCAGCACGCTGCCCGCACTGCCGAACACCGTGGGCAGCACCGTCTGGGTGGCGTTGACCATCGTGAGCCGCAGCCCCACCGCTTCGCCGATGCGACCCGGCGGAGTGACGTGATGGATCAGCGCCATGATGTTCGGCTGCGCCAGGCCCAGACCCAGGCCCAGCACGAAGGACAGGAACATCAGTCCGGCGTGCACGTGCACCAGCGGATAGATCACGTAGACGACCGCGGCGACGCAGTGCACGGCGGTGATCATCTGCCATTCGGTGAAGTGCCGGGCCACCCAGGGCATCAGCACCCGGATCAGGAAGGTGGCCGATGCGAACGACCCCAGCACCAGCCCGATCTGGCTCGCCGACAGGCCGATCTTGGATCCCTGGATGGGGACCAGGAACTGGTGCACGTCCCAGGCGGCCGAAACCATCACCACCGACAGGTACAGGCGCCGCATCTCGCTGCTGCGGAGCAGGTCGCGCACGCTGGTCGCGCCGGTCGGCTGCGCGGCGATCTGCGCCGGCGTGACGGCGCCGAAGCGCCAGCGCCACTTCAGCAGGATGAAGGCGACGATGATCAGCACGGTCGATCCGGCGAACGATGCGCCGAACGACACCCCCGCCCCGGCATGGTCGATCAGGAACCCGGCGATGATCGGGCCGCACAGCCCGGAGATCGAATACGCCACCGTGAGGTAGCCGAAGTTGCGCAGGCGCTCCGGGCCGTCGGCAAGGTCGCCGGTGAGCTTCTGCACGCTCATGTGGAACAGCAGGAAGCTCACGCCCACGCAGGCGCTGTTGACGAACAGCGCGGGCAGCTCGTGCCAGAAGGCCGGGACCGAGAAGCCCACCGCCAGCCCGATCGCCCCCAGCAGCATGGGCAGGCGCGTGCCGACCCGGTCGATCCAGCGGCCGAACGGCAACGACAGCAGCATCGGCAGCAGCGCGTACAGCGACAGCAGCAGGCCCACCATGTAGGTGGGCGCCTTGAGCTGGATCGCCGCCAGCGACACCGTCATGCGGCTGGCGTTGAAGGCCGTGTGGCTGATCACGGCCAGGCTCAGCACCGCGAGCAGCGTGGGTGCGTGCCGGACCGGGATCAAACGCACGCCCGCCGGTCGAGCTGGAGCGAGCGGTGTGTTCGGGCCGCCGTCACGGGCGGCCGGCCACCCATGCCTGGACCGCCGACAGAGCCTTCGGCAGCCCCGACGGATCGGTGCCACCCGCCTGGGCCATGTCCGGCCTGCCGCCGCCCTTGCCGCCCACCTGCTGCGCGACGAAATTCACCAGCTCGCCCGCCTTGACCCGCGCGGTCGCGTCGGCCGTGACCCCGGCGATCAGGCTGACCTTGGCGCCGTCCACGGCAGCCAGCACGATGGCGGCGGTCTTCAGCTTGTCCTTGAGCTTGTCCATCGTCTCGCGCAGCGTCTTGACGTCGGCGCCTTCGAGCGTGGCCGCCAGCACCTTGATGCCGTTGACATCGACCGCCTGCGCCGCCAGGTCGTCACCCTGCGATGCGGCGAGCTTGGACTTCAGGCGCGCGAGTTCCTTCTCGAGCGACTTCACGTTGTCGAGCACCTGCCCGATGCGCGCCGTGAGCTCGCTCGCAGGCGCCTTGACCGCCGCCGCGGCCTCGTTGAGGCTCGCCGACAGCCGCTGCACCCAGGCCAGCGCGTTGTCGCCGGTGATCGCCTCGACCCGCCGGATGCCGGCCGCGACACCGCTCTCGGCCACCACCTTGAACAGCCCGATGTCGCCGGTGCGCGCCACGTGCGTGCCGCCGCACAGCTCGCGCGAGAAGCCGATGTCGAGCACGCGCACGGTGTCGCCGTACTTCTCGCCGAACAGCGCCATCGCGCCGCCCTTCACCGCGTCGTCGAAGGCCATCACCCGGGCGCTCGCCTGCGCGTTCGCGAGGATCTCGCGGTTGACGATCTCCTCGACGCGGCGGATCTCGTCGGCCGTCATCGGGGCATCGTGGCTGAAGTCGAACCGCGTCTTGTCGGCGTCGACCAGCGAGCCCTTCTGCTGCACGTGCGCACCCAGCACCTCGCGCAGCGCCTTGTGCATCAGGTGCGTGGCCGAGTGGTTGCGCACCGTGCGCGCACGGCGCTCCGCGTCGACGCGGGCATGGACCTTGTCGCCCACGCGCAGCGTGCCCGAGCGCAGCGCCCCATGATGACCGAACACGTCGGACTGGATCTTCTGGGTGTCGGTCACGGCGAACGATGCCGCCGCGCCGTCGACGCCGGCGAGCTCGCCGGCGTCGCCCGCCTGACCGCCCGACTCGGCATAGAACGGCGTGGTGTCGAGCACGACCACCGCCTGCTGGCCGGCGTTGACGTGATCGACGCGGCTGCCGCCGACGTAGAGCGCGGTGACGCGTGCGTCGCCGGCCAGCGTGTCGTAGCCGACGAATTCGGTGCGCACGCCGTCGTACTCGAGCGACTCGCCCATGCGGAACTTGCCGGCCGCACGCGCCTGTTCGCGCTGGCGCTGCATGGCCGACTCGAAGCCCGCCTCGTCGACCGAGACGCCGCGCTCGCGACAGACGTCGGCCGTGAGGTCGAGCGGGAATCCGAAGGTGTCGTACAGGCGGAACGCGGTCTCGCCGTCGAGCACCTTGGTGCCGCCGGCGAGGTCGGCCTCGAGGATGGCCATGCCGTGCTCGAGCGTCTCGCCGAAGCGTTCCTCCTCGAGCTTCAGCACGTCGGCCACGCGCGCCTTCACCGCACCGAGTTCCGGATAGGCGGCGCCCATCGCCTGATCGAGATCCTCGACCAGGCGATGGAAGAACGGCTGCTTCTGGCCGAGCTTGTAGCCATGCCGCAGCGCGCGCCGGATGATCCGGCGCAGCACGTAGCCGCGCCCCTCGTTGCCGGGGATCACGCCGTCGACGATCAGGAACGCGCAGGCCCGGATGTGGTCGGCGATCACGCGCAGCGAAGGGTTGGCGAGGTCGCTCGCACCGGTCTCGCGCGCGGCACCGCGGATCAGCGTCTGGAACAGGTCGATCTCGTAGTTGCTGTGCACGTGCTGCAGCACGGCGGCCAGCCGCTCGAGCCCCATGCCCGTGTCCACGCAGGGCTTGGGCAGGGGCGTCATCGCCCCGGACTCGTCGCGCTCGAACTGCATGAACACGAGGTTCCAGACTTCGATGTAGCGATCGCCGTCCTGCTCGGGACTTCCCGGCGGCCCGCCCCAGACCTCGGGGCCGTGGTCGTAGAAGATCTCGGAGCACGGGCCGCAGGGGCCGGTGTCGGCCATCTGCCAGAAGTTGTCCGAGGCGTAGCGCGCGCCCTTGGTGTCGCCGATGCGCACGATGCGTTCGGCGGGCACGCCGATCTCGTTGGCCCAGATGCCGTACGCCTCGTCGTCTTCCTGGTACACCGTGACCCACAGGCGCTCGGGCGGCAGGTGGTAGACCTCGGTCAGCAGTTCCCAGGCGTAGCGGATCGCGTCGCGCTTGAAATAGTCGCCGAACGAGAAGTTGCCCAGCATCTCGAAGAACGTGTGATGCCGCGCCGTGTAGCCGACGTTCTCGAGGTCGTTGTGCTTGCCGCCCGCGCGCACGCTGCGCTGGGAGGTCGTGGCACGACGGTAGGGGCGCTGTTCCTTGCCGAGGAACACGTCCTTGAACTGGACCATGCCGCTGTTGGTGAACAGCAGGGTCGGGTCGTTGCCTGGCACCAGCGGACTGGAGGCAACGATCGTGTGACCCTTCGACTCGAAGAATCGAAGGAATTTCTCGCGGATCTCGGCCGACTTCATCGTTCGTCGCGCTTTTTGTCGATGGTGTTGATTTTTCGGGGAATTTTCGATTTTACCGAAACCTTCGTCGAAGTCGTCGCCAACCCCATGCCCGGCCGCCGCCCGGTGTGGCGCGGGCGCTTAAACGGACCAAAAAAAAGGGCGCCCGGTCGGGCGCCCTGCACAACGGGCGCAGCCGGCGCCCGAGGAGGAGGAGGAGGAAGGAGGAGGTGGTCAACGCCGCGACCCGGGGGTCGTCGGCGCCGCCGTCCGGGTGGGCTCAGTTCCCCCGGCGTCGATCGACCCGCCCGTTGTGGTTGACGTCGTGCTGCCGGTCGTGCTTCTGGCGGTGGATGCGCGCGCTCTGCACGTCCTGCGCATGCTCGATGCGGGCCCGCTCGCGGCGAGTGACCGTCCCGTCGGACAGCGCCCGGTTCTCCATGCCCTGCACGCGTGCCTGGCCGGCCTCCATGCGGGCCGCCTCGCGCTGCGTGAGCTGGCCGCTGGCGACGCCCTGGTCGATGCGGGCGTCCTGGCGCGCCTGGCGTTCGTCGATGCGGGCACTGCCCTGGGCCATGGCGACGCCCGCGCTCAGCACGAGGGTGGCGCAGACGAGCGTCTTCTTGAACATGTCGGTCTCCTGAAGGTGGATGCTGCGTTCGGTGCTGCGGTCGGTGCTGCGTTCGGTGCTGCGGTCGGCCATCGTGGGCGGACGCTGCGGTCCGGTGCTGCGCATCGGTTCCGGTGTCGTCCGCCCCCTGGACCACACTGTAGAGGCGCATCCGGTGACACGCCACGCTCGAGGCGGTAAGCACTGTAACCGCAGGTAACGGCGCGGCATCCTCCGAACCGATGGCCGATACCCGGGCAAATCGTGTACCTTCGCGGCCCGACGACATTCCCCGGAGATCGAAGCGCGATGAAGGCAGCACTCGAAGGCATCCGCGTCCTGGACCTGACCCGCGTGCTGGCGGGCCCCTGGTGCGCACAGAACCTCGCCGACCTCGGCGCCGAAGTGATCAAGGTCGAACGCCCCGGTGCGGGCGACGACACCCGCGGCTGGGGCCCTCCGTTCCTGAAGGACCGCGACGGCCACGACACGCCCGACGCGGCCTATTACCTGGCAGCCAACCGCGGCAAGAAGTCGATCACCATCGACATCAGCAGCGCCGCCGGCCAGGAGGCGATCCGCGCACTGGCTAAGATCAGTGACGTGGTGCTCGAGAACTACAAGGTCGGTCAGCTGAAGAAGTACGGACTCGACTACGACAGCCTGCGGCAGGTGAATCCGGCGCTGGTCTACTGCTCCGTCACCGGCTTCGGCCAGACCGGCCCGTGGGCACACCGACCGGGTTACGACTTCATCCTTCAGGGCATGGGCGGGCTGATGTCGATCACCGGCGAAGCCGACGACCGGCCGGGCGGCGGCCCGCAGAAGGTCGGCGTGGCCGTGGTCGACCTGATGACGGGCATGTATTCCACCCAGGCGGTGCTTGCGGCCCTCTTCCACCGGCAGCGCACCGGTGAGGGCCAGTACATCGACATGGCACTGCTCGACGTGCAGGTGGCGATGCTCGCCAACATGAACACCAACTACCTGGTGAGCGGCACGCCGCCCCGCCGCTGGGGCAATGCCCATCCCAACCTGGTGCCCTACCAGACGTTCAAGACGGCCGACGGCTGGGTGATCGTTGCCGTCGGCAACGACGAACAGTTCCGCCGCTACGTCGAGTCCGGCGGACGGCCCGAGCTCGCCACCGACCCCCGGTTCGTGCGCGTGCAGGACCGCATCCGGAACCGCGACGCCCTGATCCCGCTGCTGAACGACATGATGCTGACCAAGCCGATGACGCAGTGGATCGACGACCTGGAAGCCGCCGGGGTACCGTGCGGGCCGATCAACGACATCGCTCAGGTGTTCGAGAATCCGCAGGTGAAGGCGCGGGGGCTGCGGGTCGACATCGAGCGGGAGGATGCCGGACCGGTGAAGCTGGTCGGCAGCCCGATGCGCTTCTCGGAAACGCCGGTGCAGTACACGCTGCCCCCGCCGCGGCTCGGCGAGCACACGACGGAAGTGCTGCGCACCCTGCTCGGCTACAGCGACGCGCAGATCGCCGCGCTCGGCAACACGGCCTGAGCCCGCGGGCCGGCGGCCGGGCGTGCCGCCCGTTCGCCGCGCGGCAGCATCAACAAGAAAACGGCCCCGTGGGGGCCGTTTTCCTTGCGGCGGTCAGCCGGCGTAGCAGCGCATCCGCAGCGCGATGTCCTGCAGCGCGCGCACGCCGCTGGCTTCGGCGCGCGCACACCACTGCTGCAGCAGCGCAAGCAGCTGCTCGCGCGACAGGTTCGAGCGCTCCCAGACCGCGCTCAGCTCGGCGCGCATCTCGACGAGCTTGCGCACCCGATCGCTGGCCGCGAAGATCTCGCCGAGCTTGGCGCGATGCTGTTCGGTCCATTTGGTGGCATCGACGGCCAGCCAGCGACGCGCCGACACGAGCAGCCGACCGTTGGGGTTGTTCGACGACGACAGGCGGCGCGCCTCCTCGACGCATGCCCGGCGCAGCGACGATGCGAAGGCGGCCATCACGTCGTAGCGGTTCTGGATCACGGCCTGCAGGGTGTCGAGATCGGCGACCGGCTTGGCGGCGGCGAACTTGGGCGTGGGCGCGACGCGGCGCACCGTGGCCAGCCCCACCATCGACATCAGGCGGATGTACATCCAGCCGATGTCGAACTCGTACCACTTCGACGACAGCTTCGCAGAGCTGGCGTACGAGTGGTGGTTGTTGTGCAGCTCTTCGCCTCCGATCAGGATGCCCCAGGGAAAGATGTTGGTGCTGGCGTCCGGGCAGTCCCAGTTGCGGTAGCCCCAGAAATGGCCCAGACCATTGATCACGCCGGCGGCGAAGATCGGAATCCACAGCATCTGCACGGCGAACACCGTCAGACCGATGACGCCGAACAGCAGCACGTCGATGACCAGCGTCAGGTAGACGCCCAGCGCGGTGTAGCGCGAATACAGCGCGTGCTCGATCCAGTCGTCCGGCGTGCCGTGACCGAACTTCTCGATCGTCTCGCGGTTGCGGGCTTCCTCGCGGTACAGCTCGGCGCCTTCGAGCAGCACCTTGCGCAGGCCGCGCGTCTGCGGGCTGTGCGGATCGTCGGGGGTTTCGCAGCGCGCATGATGCTTGCGATGGATGGCCGCCCACTCGCGCGTGACCATGCCCGTGGTGAGCCACAGCCAGAAGCGGAAGAAGTGCGACATGATCGGGTGCAGATCCAGCGCGCGGTGCGCCTGGCAGCGATGCAGGTAGATCGTGACGCCGGCGATCGTGATGTGGGTGGTGATCAGCGTGTAGGCGACGATCTGCCAGGCGGAGAAGTCCGCGAGGCCGGTATTCAGGAACGAAAGAATCGAATCGAGCAAGGGTTACCTCCAGGGTGCCCGGAACAGAACCGGGCGCGCGCATTTTAGCGGTTCGCCTCTTCTTTGGGCAGAGTGCACCACATCGTGGTCGGGTATCGCGCGTGAATGCAACACGGCACGGCGACCGGCCGGCGGCACGCCTGGACGGGACCGGCGGTTACACCGACTGGTCGGCGGCGAACGGCGCGTCGGCGATCCGGCGCGCCTCGCGCGTGGGGGCGGTGACGGCGACGCCGTGGGCCTTCAGGGACGCCCACACGGCACGGTTGACTTCCGACTGGACCGCCTGCACACCGTTCTCGGGGTCGCCGATCGAGTAGCCGAGCTCGATCAGCAGGCCGTCGGGCCCCAGCGACAGCAGCATGGCCGTGGGCGCCGGCGTCTGGAGCACCCGCGGGTGCGCGGCGGCCGCCTCGACCAGCAGCGCCGACACCCGGGCCACGTCGGTGTCGAACCCCACCAGCACCGACGAGCGCAGGCGCATGCGCGCATGCAGCGAGTGGTTCTGCACGGGGTTGATCATCAGCAGCTCGTTCGGGACGATGGCCTCCCAGCCGTCGCCCGAGCGCACGATGGTGAACCGGGTGTTGATCTCGCTCACCCTGCCGGTGTACTTGTCGACCGTGATCAGGTCGCCGATGCGCACCCGGCGCTCGAGCAGCACCACGAAGCCGCTGATGAAGCTGCTGGCGATCCGCTGCAGGCCCAGGCCCAGACCGACGCCGAGCGCGCCGCCGAACACCGACAGCGCGGTGATGTCGAGACCCACCAGCGACAGTCCGACCAGCACGGCGACCAGGATCAGCGCCGCCCGCAGGATGCGCCCCAGCACCGTGCGCACCGCCAGGTCGCCGGAATCGATGGCCAGCAGGCGCGTCTCGAGCACACGTCCGACCCAGAGCGCCACCAGCAGGGTCAGCATCACCCAGAAGCCGCCCGACAGGATCGTCCAGAGCGACACGCGCTGCTTGCCGATCGGGAAGACGAGCGCATCGAGGAACTCGACCACGTCGACGCCGTAGCCGGTCACGTACAGCGCGACGCCGGCCCAGACCAGCGCCACGAGCACCCGCTCGAAGGCCGCGATCGCACGCGTGCGCACCAGCTTCGAGACCATGAACACGATGGTCTGGATGAGCGCGTAGGCCAGCAGCAGCACCACGGCGAGACGCAGCGCATTGGTCTTGTGCCAGACGGCGAGCACCGGCCGCACGGCCGCCACCAGCAGCATGGCGAACGCGGGCCAGAGGATGCGTCCGATCGCCTGCAGCGCGGCATCGGAGCCGCGGATCTGCAGGGTGGGCTGTGACGCGTGCCACCAGCGCAGCACCCGCCGCTCGACGATCCAGGCCACCAGCAGGCAGGCCGCCAGCGTGCCCAGCTGCCAGACGATGGCCGGATCCTGCAGGTCGAGCCACAGGTCGCGCACCATCGAGTTCAGCAGCGTCTCGGTCTTCATGGGCCTTCGCGGATCCAGCGCACCGCGTAGAACGCGTCGGTACCGTGCAGATCGGGCCGCAACTGGAGGCAGTCGCCCTCGAGCGGCGGCTCGATCCGCGCCCCCTGGCGCTGCAGCACCTCGCCGGCCGGATCGCAGCGCCAGCCCGGGTGCGTCTGCTCGAACCAGCGGCGCACGCCGTCGTTCTCCTCGTCGAGCAGGCTGCAGGTGGCGTACACCAGCACGCCCCCCGGCCGGACCAGGCGGGCGGCGGCCTCGAGGATGCTGCGCTGCTTCGTCGTCAGCTCGGCGATCGCCGCCTCGTTCATGCGCCACTTGAGGTCGGGATTGCGGCGCACGGTGCCCGTGCCGCTGCACGGCGCATCGACCAGCACGGCGTCGGCGCGCCCGGCCAGCCGATCGAGCTTGCGGTCGTGTTCGCTGTCGAGGCCGAACGGCTGCACGTTGCTCGCGCCGGAGCGTGCCAGCCGCGGATGCAGACGCTGAAGACGCGCGGCCGACACGTCGCAGGCGAAGACTTGGCCGGTGCCGCGCATCAGCGCGGCCAGTGCGAGGGTCTTGCCGCCGGCGCCGGCACAGAAGTCGACCACCGTCTGCCCGCGACGCGGTGCGACCAGGTGCGCGATCAGCTGGCTGCCGCAGTCCTGGACTTCCGCCAGCCCCTGCCGGAAGGCTTCGGTCTTCTCCAGCGCAGGCTTGCCCTGCACGCGGATCGCCAGCGGTCCGAGGGGCAGCGGCGCGCACTCGACCCCGGCGGCGCGCAACGCCGCGACGACGACATCGCGCTCGGCCTTCATGGGGTTCACGCGCAGGTCGAGCGGGGCCGACGCGAGCAATGCCCGCCCCAGCGCCTCCAGCTGCGCTTCGGGCAGACGCGCAGCGAGCCGCGTGTACAGCCAGTCGGGCAGGCTCAGCCGGATCTCCGGGCGCACGCCGGCCGTGTCGATGCGGTCGCGCGCGTCGGACAGCGCGATCAGACGTGCCGGCATCGGCCCCGTGCCCGCCTGGGCCAGGTGCGCATACAGCCGCCGGTTGCGCAGCACGTCGAACACGGTCTCGGCGACCCGCGCGCGATCGCGCGCGCCCATCTCGCGGTGGGCCGCGAAGAAGCGCCGCAGCACACCATCGGCCGGCCATTCGAACTTCAGCACCTCGGCCAGCAGGGTCTCCAGGGGATTCGGCCCGGCGCCAGACTGCGTTCGACTGCGGCCGGGGCGCGGCCCGCCGGCCGCCGCCGGCCGGCCGGCGCCCTGACGCGGGCCCGCGCCGCCCGGACGCGGGCCGCCGCCCTGTCGCGGGCCGCTGCCGCCCTGTCGCGGACCGCTGGTCCTGCCCCCCCGTCCCGATGCACTGCTCATTGATCCGCCCGTCGGTTCTGCTGTTGGAGTCCGGACGGCGTGTCGGCGCGGGGCGCCTCGACGAGACCGGGCAAGGTGGCGGAGGGCGCGTGCGGGCCCTCGTCCGGCGCGTACAGGCAGCGCAGTCGGTGATCGATCCCGTCGATGCTCACCCGCCCGTCGCGGTGGGCGACGCGGCCTTCGACCATCCAGCGCACCGCCATCGGGTACAGGCGGTGCTCGGCGCGGAGCACCCGCGCGGCCAGCCGCGCCTCGTCGTCGTCGTCGTGCACCGGCACGACCGCCTGGGCGAGGATCGGACCACCGTCCAGGGCGTCGCTCACCAGGTGGACGGTGGCGCCGTGCGCGGTCACGCCGGCCTCGAGCGCGCGGCGGTGGGTGTGCAGCCCCGGGAACGACGGCAGCAGCGACGGATGGATGTTGACCATCCGGCCGGCATAGCGCTGCACGAACTCCGGCGACAGGATCCGCATGTACCCGGCCAGCACCACGATGTCCGCGCGATGGCGATCGATGCATTCGGCAAGCGCCGCCTCACGGCCGGCGCGCTCCGGGTGGGCGCGCCCGTCGACCACGTCGGTGGGCAGCCCCAGCGCCCGCGCGGCCTGCAGGCCGGGCACGTCGGCGCCGTGGGCGATCACCGCCGCGATGCGCGCCGGCCAGCCCTCGCGCCGGCAGGCGTCGGCGATCGCGATCATGTTCGAGCCGCGACCCGAGATCAGGATCACGAGATTCGTCATTTCGCGATCTTAACATCCGCGATCGCTGCACTCTCCCGGAAAGCCTTATAATTCAAGGTTTTGCGCCAGAACCCGGCGGCATCACGCCGCGACCCCGCCACGATGGACGTCTTTCGCCGCCTTCCGCCCGCCGATCAGCGCCAGCCCTGTGCGCTCACGATCGGCAATTTCGACGGCGTCCACCTCGGACACCAGGCCGTCCTGCAGGAACTGCGCGCGCAGGCGGACCGGCGCGGCCTGCCCACGTGCGTGCTCACGTTCGAGCCGCATCCGCGGGAGTACTTCGCCGCGCTGCACCGGAGCACCGCAGAGGGCGGCCACGCCGACGCGGCCGCCGGCGCTGCCGGGAGCGCTCCGGCGGAGGCGCCGGGCGCCGCCATGGCGGGGTCCCCCGGCGCCGCCGCGACCCAGGCCCCGCCCCGCATCCTCACCGAGCGCGACAAGCTCGACGCGCTCTCGCGCTACGGCGTCGACCGGGTGTGCATCGCGCACTTCAACGCCTCGGTGGCCGCCCTGCCCGCGGCCACCTTCGTCGACGAGGTGATCGTCGAGGGCATGCAGGCGCGCTTCCTGCTGATCGGCGACGACTTCCGGTTCGGCGCGAAGCGGCAGGGCAGCTTCGAGACCCTGCGCGCGCTCGGCCCGCAGCGCGGCTTCGAGCTCGCGCAGATGGCGACCATCCGCCGCGACGGCGCGCGCATCTCCAGCTCGGCGGTGCGCACCGCGCTCGCCACGGGCGACTTCGCCCTGGCCGAAAGTCTGCTGGGGCGCCCGTACTTCATCTCGGGCCACGTGGTGCACGGACGCAAGCTCGGCCGCACGCTGGGCTTTCCCACGCTCAACATCCGGCTCAACTTCGACCACCCGGCGGTGGCCGGCGTGTTCGTCGTTCAGGTGCACGGCGTCGCCGACCGGCCGTGGCCGGCCGTGGCCAGCCTGGGCACGCGCCCGGCCGTCGAGCGCAACGGCAAGCTGCTGCTCGAGGTGCACCTGTTCGATTTCTCCGGCGACCTGTACGGAAAGCTGGTGCGTGTCGAATTCCTGCAGCGCCTGCGCGAGGAACGGCACTACGACAGCCTCGAAGCGCTCACCGCGCAGATCGATCTCGATGCCCGGCAGGCGCGCGGCTTCTTCCAGCGCCGCGGACAGTAACAACGGAACCAAGGAAGCTTCGATGGCCGACAACAAGGCAGCCGACACCGGCAAGTCCTACCGCGACACGCTGAACCTGCCGGACACGCCGTTCCCGATGCGCGGCGACCTCGCCAAGCGCGAGCCCAAGTGGACGAAGGAATGGCAGGACAAGGGCACCTACCACCGGATCCGTGCGTTCGCCAAGGGGCGTCCGCTGTGGCAGCTGCACGACGGCCCGCCGTTCGCCAACGGCGACATCCACAACGGTCATGCGGTCAACAAGATCCTGAAGGACATGATCGTGAAGAGCCGCCTGATGGCCGGCTTCGACGCCCGCTACGTGCCGGGCTGGGACTGCCACGGCATGCCGATCGAGATCCGCATCGAGAAGGAACACGGCCGCAACCTGCCCCCGGCCGAGGTGCAGGCGAAGTCGCGTGCCTATGCCACCGCGCAGGTCGCGCGCCAGAAGGCGCAGTTCATCCGCCTGGGCGTGCTCGGCGACTGGGACGACCCGTACCTCACGATGAACCCGCGCAACGAGGCCGACGAACTGCGCGCGCTGGGCCGGGTGCTCGACATGGGGTTCGTGTTCCGCGGCCTGAAGCCGGTGAACTGGTGCTTCGATTGCGGCTCGGCGCTCGCCGAGGCCGAGGTCGAGTACGCGGACAAGACCGACCTCGCCGTCGACGTCGGCTTTCCGTTCCTGGCCTCGCAGGCCGGCAGGCTCGCGTCCGCCTTCGGTCTGTCGTCGCTGCCGCTGGACCGCGGGTTCTGCGTGATCTGGACCACCACGCCCTGGACGCTGCCGGCCAACCAGGCGCTGAACCTGCACCCCGAGTTCGAGTACGCGCTGGTGCGCACCGAGTGGCAGGGTGCGCCCGCGCTGCTGCTGCTCGCCGCCGAGCGCGTGCAGGCCTGCCTGCAGGCCTGGGGCCTGCAGGGCGAGGTCGTGGCCACGTGCCGGGGGGCGGCGCTCGAGCGCATCGCGTTCGGCCACCCGTTCTTCGACCGGGCCTCGCCCGTCTATCTCGGCGACTACGTGACCCTCGACACCGGCACCGGCGTCGTGCACTCGTCCCCCGCGTACGGCGTCGAGGACTTCCTGTCGTGCCGGCGCTACGGCATGAAGGACGACGAGATCCTCCAGCCGGTGCTGGGCGACGGCACCTACGCGCCCTCGCTCCCGCTGTTCGGCGGCCAGTCGATCTGGGCCGCCAATCCGAAGATCGTCGAGGTCATCCGCGAACGCGGGCACCTGTTCAAGGTCGAGAAGTACACGCACAGCTACATGCACTGCTGGCGTCACAAGACACCGATCATCTACCGCGCGTCGTCGCAGTGGTTCGCCGGCATGGACGTCACGCCGAAGCACGGCGGGCCCACGCTGCGCGAAGCCGCGCTGGCCGGCATCGAGGCCACCACCTTCTATCCCGCGTGGGGCAAGGCCCGGCTGCACGGGATGATCGCCAACCGGCCCGACTGGACGCTTTCGCGCCAGCGGCACTGGGGCGTGCCGATGGCCTTCTTCGTGCACCGCGAGACCGGCGCACTCCACCCGAAGACGCAGGAGCTGATCGAGCTCGTCGCGCAGCGCATCGAGAAGCAGGGCATCGAGGCCTGGCAGGATCTCGACGGCGCGGCGCTGCTGCGCCAGGTGGGCGAGCCCCATCCCGAGCAGTGGGAGAAGAACCGCGACACGCTGGACGTGTGGTTCGACTCGGGCACCACGCACCAGACCGTGCTGCGCGGATCGCACGCCGCGGTGTCGGCCTTCCCGGCCGACCTGTACCTCGAGGGCAGCGACCAGCATCGCGGCTGGTTCCACTCGTCGCTGCTCACCTCGTCGATGCTCAACGGGTGCGCGCCGTACCGGGCGCTGCTCACGCACGGATTCGTCGTCGACGGCCAGGGCCGCAAGATGTCGAAGTCGCTGGGCAACGGCATCGAGCCGCAGGAGATCTACGACAAGATGGGCGCCGAGATCCTGCGCCTGTGGGTCGCGAGCACCGACTACTCGGGCGAGCTCGCGCTGTCCGACGAGATCCTCAAGCGCGTGGTCGAAGCGTACCGCCGCATCCGCAACACGCTGCGCTTCCTGCTGGCCAACGTCGCCGACTTCGACGCCGCCCGCGACGCGGTGCCGGTCGAGGAGATGTTCGAGATCGACCGCTACGCGCTGGTGCTCGCGCATCGCTGGCAGAAGCAGTGCGAGGAGGATTTCGCGCGGTTCGAGTTCCACCCCGTGGTCGCGCGCCTGCAGACGTTCTGCTCCGAGGATCTCGGCGCGTTCTACCTCGACATCCTCAAGGACCGGCTCTACACGACCGGCGCGACCTCGCGCGCGCGCCGGTCCGCGCAGACCGCCATCCATCACATCACCAGCGCACTGCTGCGCGTGATGGCGCCGATGCTGTCGTTCACCGCCGAGGAGGCGTGGCCGCTGTTCGCGCCCGAGCTCTGGAAGTCTCAGGGCGAGACGATCTTCACCCAGACGCTGCACGCGTTCCCGACGGTGGCCGGCGCCGACGCATTGCTGGCCAAGTGGACGATGCTGCGCACCGCGCGTGCGGACGTGCTGCGAGCGCTCGAGGAGCAGCGCGCCGGCGGCGCGATCGGCGCGTCGCTGCAGGCGCAGGTCGTGCTGCGCGCCGGCGGCCCGCTGCACGACGCCCTCGCCTCGCTGGGCGACGACCTGCGCTTCGTGCTGATCACGTCGGCCGCGCGCCTGGAGAAAGGCGACGACGACGCGCTGACCGTGACCGTCACCCCCAGCACGCACCCGAAGTGCGAGCGCTGCTGGCACCTGCGCGAGGACGTCGGCGCGGACCCCGCGCATCCCGCGCTGTGCGGTCGCTGCGTGAGCAACCTGTTCGGCGTGGGCGAACCGCGCGCGTTCGCCTGACGTGGCCCGCGCCAGAGCCCGCGCGGGCATCGGCCGCTGGCTGCTGCTGTCTGCGCTGATCGTCCTGTTCGACCAGCTCACCAAGGTGCTGGTCGTGCGCTCGTTCACGCTCGGACAGCGCCGTCCCGTGATCGACGGCTTCTTCGACCTCACGCTGGTCTACAACAAGGGGGCGGCGTTCAGCTTCCTGGCCGGCGCCGGCGGCTGGCAGCGCTGGTTCTTCATCGGGCTGGGCCTCGCCGCCGTCGCGTTCATGCTGTACCTGCTGTGGCGCCACGGGCAGCAGAAGCTGTTCGCGCTCGGCATCGCGCTGATCCTGGGCGGCGCGATCGGCAACATCATCGACCGGATCCTGCGCGGCCAGGTGGTCGACTTCGTGCTGCTGTTCTGGAAGGACTTCTACTGGCCGGCGTTCAACGTCGCCGACTGCGGCATCACGGTGGGGGCAGCCCTGCTGATCCTCGACGAGCTCAGGCGGGTGCGGCGCAGTCGCTGAGGGCGGGCACGCCCCATGCCGGGGCCTGGGAAGTGCCGGGCCGCGGGAGCCGGCAACCGGCGCGGCGCGGCCCGCGGTCTGTGGTATACAGCGCCGATGGAACTCGCCAATCGCCACATCCTGCTCGGAGTCACCGGCGGCGTCGCCGCCTTCAAGGCCTGTGAACTGGCCCGCGAACTGCAGCGTCGCGGCGCGACGGTACAGGTCGCGATGACCGAAGCCGCCACGCGGTTCATCGCCCCCGTCACCTTCCAGGCGCTGACCGGCCGGCCGGTGTTCACCGACCAGTGGGACGCCCGCATCGACAACAACATGGCGCACATCGAGCTGTCGCGCCAGGCCGACGTCGTGCTCGTCGCCCCCGCCACCGCCGACTTCATGGCCAAGCTGGCGCACGGGCTCGCCGACGATCTGCTTTCGACGCTCTGCCTGGCCCGCAACGTGCCGCTGCTCGTGGCCCCGGCCATGAACCGCGAGATGTGGGCCGCCGCGCCCACCCGGCGCAACGTCGAGCAGCTGCGCCGCGACGGCGTCGGCATCCTCGGGCCCGACAGCGGCGACCAGGCCTGCGGCGAGACCGGCATGGGGCGCATGCTCGAGCCCGAAGACCTCGTCGAGGACGTGATCGCGGCGCTCGCCCCCAAGCCGCTGGCGGGACGGCGGGTGCTGATCACCGCAGGGCCCACCTTCGAGCCGATCGACCCGGTGCGCGGCATCACGAACCTGTCGTCGGGCAAGATGGGCTTCGCGATCGCGCGCGCCTGCCGCCAGGCCGGCGCCGACGTGATGCTGGTGGCCGGTCCCACCGGTCTGCCGACGCCCCGCGGCGTGCGCCGCGTCGACGTGCGGACGGCCCGCGAGATGCACCAGGCCGTGATGGGCGAGCTGGGCGCCGTCGGCTCGGCCACCTATGCGCGCTCGGACGTGTTCATCGCCGTGGCCGCGGTGGCCGACTGGCGCGTGGCCAACGTCAGCAGCTCCAAGCTCAAGAAGACGGCCGACGGCGCGCCGCCGGCGCTGGAGTTCGTGCAGAACCCCGACATCCTCGCCGAGGTCGCGGCGCGCTCCGATGCGCCGTGGTGCGTCGGCTTCGCCGCCGAAAGCGAGGATCTCGAGAAGAACGGCCAGGAGAAGCGCCTGCGCAAGGGGGTGCCGCTGCTGGTGGCCAACATCGGGCACGCCACGTTCGGCCGGGACGACAACGAGCTGCTGCTGATCGACGATCGGGGTATGCAGCTGCTCGCCCGCGCCGGCAAGGACGACCTGGCACGCGACCTCGTGGGGCAGATCGGCCGGCGGCTGCCGGCGGGTGCCGGCTGACGGCCGTCCTTCGGCGGCCGGCCGGCCTCCGGCGCGTAGGCCCTGCATGGGGTGCGTCGAACGGCCCGTTCAATGGAGACAGTGCGATGATCGACCCGCAGGAACCCAGGAACGGCGACTTCGCCGCCTACGTCGAGAGTCTGGTGAAGGCTCCGAAGGGCAGCGCCCTGCCGCCGGGCGCGCCCGGCGCCGTGCCCACCCACGCCGAGCGCAAGTCCGCGCGTCGCGCCGAGCAGGCACGGCGGGCGGGTGCTGGTGTGCCGGGCGCACCGACCGCCGGCACGGTGACCGACGCCCGTGCCCAGGTGCCTGAGGTGCTGCGCAAGGTCCTCGAATCGCGCGGCGGCAAGGAGACGCGCGAGGCGATGGAAGGCCTGTTCCGCACCGCGCAGACGCCGGGCACGGGGGCGTCGGCGCCGCCGGCGGAGCTGGCCGGCGCGGCGGGTGTGATCGGCCGCGGACTGACACGCGTCGGCAGCCTGACCGCGCTGTTCGCCGTGGCCCTCTTCGGCGTGTGGATCGCCGATCTCGGCATCTTCCACGCGTTTCCCGACGCGGCGGTGCCGCTGCTGATCGTCGGAATGATCCTGCGCGTGCTGGGTGCGAAACTGTCGGGTTTCGCCTCCAGGAACACGGCATGAACATCGACCTCCGGATCCTCGACGAACGCCTGCGCAGCCTGCTGCCCGCCTACGCAACCCCCGGCAGTGCCGGTCTCGATCTGCGCGCCTGTCTCGACGGGCCGCTCACGCTGCAGCCGGGCGACTGCAGCCTGATCCCCACCGGACTGGCGATGCACATCGGCGACCCGGGGCATGCGGCGATGATCCTGCCGCGCTCGGGGCTCGGCCACAAGAACGGGATCGTGCTGGGCAACCTCGTCGGACTGATCGATTCCGACTACCAGGGCCCGCTGATGGTGTCGTGCTGGAACCGCGGCACCGCGGCGTTCACGATCGCACCGCTGGAGCGCATCGCCCAGATGGTGATCGTGCCGGTGGTGCAGGCCCGGTTCACCATCGTCGAGTCGTTCGACGAGAGCGCACGCGGCACCGGCGGCTTCGGGAGCACCGGGACCGCCTGACCGCTCCGCCGGCCTTCCGACCGGCTTCGTCAGCGCTGCGCGGCGATCAGCTGCTCGAGCTTGTGTGCGTCGGCGACGAACGCGCGAATGCCCTCGGCGAGCTTCTCGGTCGCCATGGCATCCTCGTTGAGCTCGAACCGGAAATGCTTCTCGTCGAACCGCACCCGATCGATGTGCTGCGCCTGCGCGGCCAGCACGTCGAGCCTGCGCGGCACCGGCGCGTCGGACTGGCGCAGCTGCTCGAGCAGCTCCGGGCTGATGGTCAGCAGGTCGCAGCCCGCGAGCGCCAGGATCTGGCCGGTGTTGCGGAAGCTGGCGCCCATGACCTCGGTCTGGTAGCCGTACTTCTTGAAGTAGTCGAAGATGCGCCGCACCGAGCGCACGCCGGGATCCTCATCCCCCTGGTAGTCGACGCCGTCGCGCTTGCGGTACCAGTCGTAGATGCGCCCCACGAACGGCGAGATCAGCGTGACGCCGGCGTCGGCGCAGGCCACCGCCTGCGCGAACGCGAACAGCAGCGTCAGGTTGCAGCGGATGCCCTCGTTCTCGAGGCGCTCGGCCGCGCGGATGCCTTCCCACGTGGCGGCGACCTTGATCAGCACGCGCTCGCGACCGATCCCCTGCGCCGCATACAGGTCGACGATGCGGCGCGCCTTGGCCAGGGTGCCTTCGACGTCGAAGGACAGGCGCGCGTCGACTTCCGTCGACACCCGACCGGGAATGATGCGCAGGATCTCGCAGCCGAACCGCACCAGCAGCCGGTCCGCCACCTCGGCGATCGACTCGCCTGGGTGCGCCGCCACCGTCTGCTCGAGCAGGGCGGTGTATTCAGGCTTCTGCACCGCCTTGAGGATCAGGGTGGGATTGGTGGTCGCGTCGCGCGGCGCGTACGCGCGCATCGTGTTGAAGTCGCCGGTGTCGGCGACCACGGTGGTGTGGAACTTCAGCTGGTCGAGCGCGGACATGGTCGTGCTTCCCGAAGGGGTCGAGCGATCGGGAATTATGAGCCAAGTCACCGACGTGCCCTGCGCGCTGCGGGATAATCGCGGATTTCCGTCCTCCGGAACCCGCTCATGATCTTCGTCACCGGCGGAGCCGGCTTCATCGGCTCGAACTTCATCCTCGACTGGCTGGCCCCCGCCGACGGCGGCGCCCCCGAGCCGGTGCTGAACATCGACCGCCTCACCTACGCCGGCAACCCGGACAACCTGACCTCGGTCGCGCAGCGCCCCGACTACCACTTCGAGCGACTCGACATCTGCGCGCGCGAAACGGTGCTCGCGCTCATGCGCCGCCATCGGCCGCGCGCGATCGTCCACTTCGCGGCAGAAAGCCACGTCGACCGCTCCATCCTCGGTCCGGCGGAGTTCGTGCGCACCAACATCGAGGGCACGTTCTCGCTGCTCGAGGCCGCACGCGCCTACTGGGGCGAGCTCACCGGCGCCGAGCGCGCGGCGTTCCGCTTCCTGCACGTGTCGACGGACGAGGTCTACGGCTCCCTGGGACCGGACGATCCGGCGTTCTCGGAGACCACGCCCTACCAGCCCAACAGTCCGTATTCCGCGTCGAAGGCGGCCTCGGACCATCTCGTGCGCGCGTATCACCACACGTACGGCCTGCCCACGCTCACCACGAACTGCTCGAACAACTACGGTCCTTTCCAGTTCCCCGAAAAGCTCATCCCGCTGATGATCGCCAATGCGCTGGCCGGGCGCCCGCTGCCGGTGTACGGCGACGGCATGAACGTGCGCGACTGGCTGTACGTCGGCGACCACTGCAGCGCGATCCGGCGCGTGCTCGCAGCCGGACGCCTCGGCGAGACCTACAACATCGGCGGCAACAACGAGATGCCCAACATCGAGGTCGTGCGCAGCGTGTGCCGGCTGCTCGACGCGGCCCGTCCCGATCCGGCCGGCCCGCGCGAGCGCCTCATCACCTACGTGACCGACCGGCCGGGCCACGACCGCCGCTACGCGATCGACGCGCGCAAGATCGCGGGCGAGCTCGGATGGACGCCGGCACAGACGTTCGCCACCGGGCTGGAGCGCACCGTGCGCTGGTACCTCGACCATCAGGCGTGGGTCGACCGGGTCGCCTCGGGCGCCTACAAGGACTGGATCGCCACCAACTACGGGGACCGCTGACATGAAAGGCATCATCCTCGCCGGCGGCTCCGGCACCCGGCTCCATCCGGTGACCCAGGTCGTGTCGAAGCAGCTGCTTCCGATCTACGACAAGCCGATGATCTACTACCCGCTGTCGACGCTGATGCTCTCGGGCATCCGCGACATCCTGGTGATCTCGACCCCGCAGGACACGCCGCGCTTCGAGCAGCTGCTGGGCGATGGCAGCCGCTGGGGCCTGCGGCTGTCGTACGCGGTGCAGCCGTCGCCCGACGGGCTGGCGCAGGCGTTCCTCATCGGCGAACGGTTCATCGGCGACTCGCCCTGCGCGCTGGTGCTGGGCGACAACATCTTCTACGGCCACGACCTGGCCCGCGACCTGGTCGGCGCCGCGGGCAAGACGCAGGGCGCCACCGTCTTCGCGTACCCGGTGCATGATCCCGAGCGCTACGGCGTGGTCGAGTTCGACGCCGACGGCCGCGCGATCAGCCTCGAGGAGAAACCCGCGAAGCCCAAGTCGCGCTATGCCGTCACAGGCCTGTACTTCTACGACAACCAGGTGGTCGACCGGGCCCGTTCCCTGAAGCCGTCGGCGCGGGGCGAACTCGAGATCACCGACCTGAACCGGCTGTACCTCGAGCGCGGCGCCCTCGACGTGCGGGTGATGGGCCGCGGGCATGCCTGGCTCGACACCGGCACGCACGAGTCCCTGATCGAAGCCTCGCTGTTCGTGCAGACGCTCGAGAAGCGGCAGGGCCTGAAGATCGCGTGCCCGGAGGAGATCGCGTATCGCCTCGGCTACGTCGACGCCGCCGGACTCGAGGCCCTCGCCGCGCCGCTGATCAAGAGCGGCTATGGCCAGTACCTGCTCGGTCTGCTGCGCGAGCGCGTGTTCTAGCGGCCACGGGACAGCACCTGCGCGTCTTCTGGTACCGTCCCGTTCGCAACCCGTCACGGCGCGCCGCACGCGTGTGCGCCCTGCCTTCGGCCCACGACATCGCGATCCTGCCCATGAACGTCATCGAGACCAGCCTACCCGGCGTGCTGCTGATCGAACCCCGCGTGTTCGGCGACGAGCGCGGCTTCTTCTTCGAAAGCTTCAATGCGCGCGCCTTCGCGCAGGCCACCGGCGTGGACCTGCCCTTCGTGCAGGACAACCACTCGCATTCACGCCACGGCGTGCTGCGCGGCCTGCACTATCAGCTCGAGCAGGCGCAGGGCAAGCTGGTGCGGGTGGTCAGCGGCGAAGTCTTCGACGTCGCGGTCGACGTGCGGCGCGGCTCGCCCACGTTCGGCAAGTGGGCCGGCGTGGTGCTGTCGGCGCAGAACAAGCGCATGTTCTGGGTGCCGCCAGGGTTCGCCCACGGCTACTACGTGATGTCGGACGCAGCCGACTTCCTCTACAAGACCACCGACTACTACGCACCCCAGCACGAGCGCTGCGTGCTCTGGAACGACCCCGCGATCGGAATCGACTGGCCGCTGGCCGGCACCGTGCCCACGCTGTCGGCCAAGGACCAGGTCGGCCGGCGGCTCGCCGACGCGGAGGTGTACGCGTGAAGATCCTGCTCACCGGCGTGTCCGGACAGGTGGGGGGCGCGCTCGCGCCACTGCTGGCGCCCCTCGGCGATGTCGTGCCGGCGGATCGTGCCGCCGTGGACCTGGCCGACGCGGACGCACTGCGCACGGCCCTGCTGCGCATCCAGCCCGACGTGATCGTCAATCCGGCCGCGTACACGGCGGTCGACAAGGCCGAGTCCGAGCCCGAGCTGGCCGCACGCATCAACACGACGGCGCCCGGCCTGATGGCCGAGTACGCGCGTGCCCATGGTGCACTGCTGGTGCACTACTCCACCGACTACGTGTTCGACGGACGCAAAGGCGTGGACGGTCCCGCCGCCATGCGCCCCGACCCCGACCGGATCGGCGATCCGGTGCCCCTCCCCCCGTATCGCGAGGACGACCCGGTGCGCCCCGTGAGCGTCTACGGCCGCACCAAGCTCGAGGGCGAAGACGCGATCCGCAGCAGCGGCTGCCGCCACCTGATCCTGCGCACCAGCTGGGTGTACGACCTGCGGGGACGCAACTTCCTCACCACCATGCATCGCCTGGCGCACGAGCGCGACGAACTGCGCGTGGTGGCCGACCAGATCGGTGCCCCCACCAGCAGCGCGGCCATCGCCGCCGCCACCACGCGCGTGATCGAGATCGCGCGCCGACGCGGCGTCTCGGGCGCAGAAGGCACGTTCCACATGAGCTGCGCGGGCGCCACGTCGTGGTGCGGCTTCGCGCGCGCGATCGTCGCCCGGCTCGAGCGCCTCGACGTGATCCTCGGGCGCCCGCGACGCGAACGCTCGCCCGCGGTGACCGCAATCCGCACCGAGGACTACCCGACACCGGCGCGGCGGCCGGCGAACTCCATCCTCGACAACCGCCGCCTGCAAAGCACCTTCGACGTGCGCCTGCCCCACTGGCAACAGGCACTGGACCAGCTGCTCGCCGCGGGGTGAGCAGGCACGGCCCGGCACGCCGCGTGCGCTCCGGGCCCAGGTTCGGGCGGGTGGTCGGCGGATCGTTCAGGCGAGTGGTCGGCGGATCGGTCGGGCGTAGCGCCTACGACGTCGCCGTGCCGCGCCGCGCCACCATCCCGCGCAACGCGCCGACCAGCGCGAACCCCACACCAATCAGCAGCAGCGTGAACAGCGCGATGCTCCAGACGGCGAACGGCACCCCCAGCAAAGGCTGGTTGGCTTCATCGCACAGCGCGGTCGGGTTCATCAGCCAGGGCAGGTGCTCGTGCAGCGACGTCGCCATCAGGAACTTGTCGGCGATCGTGATGCCGCAACCGCCCGGCCGTGCCGCCACG
>JAKOZZ010000117.1 GCA_029779755.1 Pseudomonadota bacterium | reverse complement strand
TTCTTCGCGCGCGGCACGAAGCGCATGCGCGCGGAGCTCGAGTCCTTCGCCTACGACGTGTTCGTGTTCCTCGGCACGGGCGCGAAGTCCGGTGTTCCGGTCGTGGCGGCGGAACGCACCCTGCGTCCCGTGAGCGCCGGCGCGGCGGCCGCCGGCGGCGGCACCACCCAGGGAGCGTGAGATGGCCTTCGCGACACTCGATAGCGGCGGCGAGGGCGAGCCGACCGCCGAGATCAACATGGTGCCCTTCATCGACGTGATGCTCGTGCTGCTGGTGATCTTCATGGTCACCGCGCCGCTGCTGTCGCACAGCGTGAAGGTGCAGTTGCCGCGTGCCTCCAGCACGGTCGATCGGCAGCCGGCCGAGCCGGTCAAGGTGTCGATCGATGCGTCGGGTCAGGTGTACTGGGGCACCGATCCTCTGGGGCCGGAATCGCTGCGCATGCAGATGGTGGCGGCCGCAGCGCGCGACCCGATCCCCGAGCTGCAGATCCGCGCCGATCGCGCCACCCAGTATGAACACGTCGCCCGGGTGATGGCGATGGCGGCGCGCACGGGCCTCACGAAGATGGGGTTCGTGACCGAACCCGAGCCGGCCGGCGCCGCGGCCCGCTGAGCGCGGGGGACGTCGGGCGCCGCCGCACGTGATGCGGCGGCGGGACGGATCGGGCGGGCATGTGAGGCGCCGGGGCGGGCACGACGGCGCCGCGATCTGGCCGCCGCGCGCGTGGCATCCTACGCATCCGCCGAGTCCCGGGCCGCTGCCGCACGGGGACGGTCCGACCCACCCCAGCCGCGATGTCCGATGTCCCGTGAACTCCTGCTGAACAGCTTCCGCGCCGCCGTGGCGGCGGCCGACCCCCTCGAGACGCTGGCGGCACATCTGCCGTCGCCCGCGCGCATCGAAGGGTTCCGCCGCACCTTCGTGGTCGGCGCGGGCAAGGCCGCCGCCAGCATGGCGCTGGCGGTCGAGCGGCACTGGCCCGCCGACGCCGCGCTCGCGGGCCTGGTGGTCACGCGCTATGCGCACGGCCTGCCGTGCACGCGCATCGAGGTCGTCGAGGCCGGACACCCGGTGCCGGATGCGGCCGGCGAGGACGCCGCCGCGCGCATCCTGGCCCACGCCCGCGCGCTCGACGCCGAAGACCTGCTGCTGGTGCTGGTGTCGGGCGGCGGGTCTAGCCTGCTGTCGCTGCCGGTCGACGCCGTGCCGATGGCCGAGCTCAAGACGGTCACCCGCCAGCTGCTGGCCAGCGGCGCGCCGATCCAGGAGATCAACGTGGTGCGCAAGCACCTCTCGCGCATCCAGGGGGGGCGGCTGGCGCAGGCCACGCGCGCGACCGTGCACGTGCTGGTCGTGTCGGACGTCGCGGGCGACGACCTGTCGGCGATCGCCTCCGGCCCGTGTGCGCCCGATCCGAGCACCTACCGCGACGCGCTCGACGTGCTGGCGCGCTGGGGCATCGTGCCGCCGGCGGGCGTGGCCGCGCATCTGGCGCGCGGCGCGGCCGGTGCGGTCGACGAGACCCCCAAGCCGGGCGACGCGGTCTTCGCACGCGTCGAGCACCGGATGATCGCCACGGCCCACGCCAGTCTCGACGCCGCGGCGCGGGTGTTCGAAGCGGCCGGCGTGCGCGCGGTGGTGCTGGGCGACACCATCACCGGCGAGGCGCGCGAGGTGGCCCAGGTGCTGGGCGCGATCGCCCGCGAGGTCGCCACGCGCGAGCGGCCGTTCCGCCGACCGGTCGCCCTGATCTCCGGCGGCGAGTGCACGGTGACCGTGCGCGGATCCGGGCGCGGCGGGCGCTGTGCCGAGTTCCTGCTGGCCCTGGTGCGCGCACTGGCGGACGTTCCCGGGGTCTGGGCGCTGGCCGCCGACACCGACGGCATCGACGGCAGCGAGGACAACGCCGGTGCGCTCCTGACCCCGGACACGTCGGCGCGGGCCGCCGCCGCCGGCCTCGACGCCCGCCGGATGCTCGACGACAACGACGGCTACGGGTTCTTCTCGGCGCTGGGCGATCTGGTCGTCACCGGTCCGACGCGCACCAACGTGAACGACTACCGCGTGATCCTGCTGCTGCCCGAGGCCGCCCGGGGCTGAAGCGGCACGCGCCGCGGTCTTACAATCCACCCATGGACACCCTCACCCTGCGCCGGCCCGACGACTGGCACCTCCATCTGCGCGACGGCGACGCGCTGCGTGCCGTGGTCGCCGCGAGCGCGCGGCAGTTCGCACGCGCCATCGTGATGCCCAACCTCAAGCCGCCCGTGACCACGCTGGCCGATGCGCTCGCCTATCGTGCGCGCATCCTCGCCGCGCTGGCCGCGGCGCGCGACGCGGGCGAACTCGACGAGCGGGCGGCGGCGTTCCAGCCGCTGATGACGCTGTACCTGACCGACAACACGCGCCCCGCCGAGCTCGAGGCGGCCGCGCGCAGCGGCATGGTGCAGGGCGTGAAGCTCTATCCGGCCGGCGCCACGACCAACTCCGATGCCGGCGTGACCGACATCCGCAAGGTCGACGCCGCGCTCGAGACGATGCAGCGCGTCGGGCTTCCGCTGCTGGTGCACGGCGAGGCCACCGATCCGGCCATCGACGTGTTCGACCGCGAACACGTGTTCATCGACCAGGTGATGGAGCCTCTGCGCCGGCGGTTCCCGGCGCTGCGCATCGTCTTCGAGCACATCACCACGCGCGAGGCCGCGCACTACGTGCGCGACGCGGCCGACGGGATCGGCGCGACGATCACCGCGCATCACCTGCTGTACAACCGCAACGCGATCTTCACCGGCGGGCTGCGTCCGCACTGGTACTGCCTGCCGGTGCTCAAGCGCGAGCCGCACCGGCTTGCGCTGCTCGAGGCCGCGACCAGCGGCAACCCCCGCTTCTTCCTCGGCACCGACAGCGCCCCCCATGCGCAGCGGCTGAAGGAGCATGCGGCGGCCTGCGCCGGCTGCTACACCGCGCCGCACGCCCTCGAACTGTACGCGGCGGCGTTCGAGCTCGCCGGCGCCCTCGACCGGCTCGAAGGCTTCGCCAGCCTGCACGGCCCGCGGTTCTACGGCCTGCCCGTCAACGCGGACACCGTCACGCTGCGGCGCGCCGCCTGGACGATCCCCGAGCAGCTGCCTTTCCCGGGGGATGCGATCGTCCCGCTGGCGGCCGGCGAGTCGCTGCAATGGAAGCTCGCGCCGGCGGCCTAGCCCGCGCGGCAGCTGCCGTCGCGGCGCCGCAGACCCACCCCGCCGTCGCGGCGCCGGAGACCCCCCTCGCCGCCGTCGACTGGACGGCGCCCTGGTTCGATCTGGTCCGGCCCGAGCTCGACCTGGTGCGCGACGATGCGTGCGCGGGGCGCTTCGACGCCTGCCGCGCACGTCTCGATGCCATGGCACGCACACGCGGCCTGCACAACGAGAACGGGCGCGCCGTGCGCTTCGTCGATGCGGTCTCGGTCGCGACGGATGCCTACGAGGCGCACATCTGGGCGACCGGCGAAGTGCCGACGCGCTGCGCGGGCGACGGCGCGTGGCACGACCTGTTCAATGCGCTGGTCTGGCTGGCGCTGCCGCGCACGAAGGCGCGGCTCAATCGTCTCCAGGCCGAGGTGATCGCGCGCGAAGGCGTGCGGGGTGTGCGCGGCGGCCTGCGCGATGCGGCGACCCTGTTCGACGAGAACGCCCTGCTGGTCGTGACCCGCGACGCGCGGCAGGTGCAGGCGTTGCGCGGGTTCGACTGGCCGGCGCTGTTCGTCTCCGGGCGAGCGCGGTTCGCGGACCAGGTGGGGGTCGCGGTCTTCGGTCACGCGCTGCTGGACAAGCTGCGGGCGCCCTACAAGGCCGTCTGCGGGCATGCGTGGATCGTGCACGCCGACCCCGGCGACGCGTCGCCGGCGGATCCCGCCGGCCGGACCGCGCTCGATGCGGGTCTCGCGCCTGCCCTGAGCGCGGCCGACCTTCGGCCGTCCGCGTTCGCCCCGCTGCCGGTGCTGGGCATTCCGGGATGGTGGGCGCCCAATGCCGACCCCGCGTTCTACCGGGATGCGGCAGTATTCCGCCCGGGGCGTCGGCGCGCGCACGGTCGCGCCCGCCAGGACGACCCGGCCGCGCGCACTTCGACAGGAGACCTCTGATGGACATTCTCGTGACCGGCGGCGCCGGCTTCCTCGGCCAGCAGCTGATCCGCGGCCTGCTCGATCGCGGCGGCATCGAACTCGACGGGCGCACGCACGGCATCGATCGCATCGTGTGCTTCGATCAGGCCGCCGGTGCGCTGCAGGACGCGCGCGTGCACAACGTGGCGGGCGACATCAGCGATGCGGCCGTCGTGCGCGGTCTCGTCGGCAAGGACACCGGCGTCATCGTGCACCTGGCCGCGGTCGTCAGCGGCACCGCCGAGGCCGACTTCGACCTCGGGATGCGGGTGAACCTGGACGGCACCCGTCACCTGCTCGCCGCGGCCCGCGCCGTGGGCACGCAGCCCCGGCTGCTGTTCTCCAGTTCGATCGCCGTGTTCGGTGGCGACCTGCCGGCCGTGGTCACCGACGCGACCACGCCGACCCCGCAGGGGTCGTACGGGGCGCAGAAGCTGATCGGCGAGGTGCTGGTCCAGGACTACAGCCGCAAGGGGTTCATCGACGGACGCAGCGTGCGGGTGCCGACCGTCGTCGTGCGCCCGGGGCTGCCCAACGGTGCGGCGTCGGGGTTCGCCTCGGGGATCATCCGCGAGCCCCTGGCCGGCAAGCCCGCCCTGCTGCCGGTCGATCCGGCCACCGAGATGTGGGTCGCCTCGCCGCGCACGGTCGTGAAGATGTTCCTGCACGCGCTGGCGCTGCCGGCGTCCGCCTGGGGCTGGCATCGGTCGGTGAACCTGCCCGGGCTGGTCGCGTCCATGCACGAGGAGCTCGACGCGCTGCGCCGCTTCGGAGGCGATGCGGCGGTCGGGCTGGTGCGGCACCAGCCCGACGAGGCGGTGATGCGGCTCGTGCGGACGTGGGCCGGACGCTTCGACACCACGCGTGCGCTGGCGATGGGGTTCCGGCCCGATGCCGACTTCGCGTCCATCGTGCAGGCGTACATCGAGGACAACCCGCACGCGGTCACGATGCGGGCCTGAGCGCCGCGCCGTCCGCACGCCGATCGGGCGCGCCACGTTCCGGGCAGGATCGGCGTTCGACCGGGCCACGCGCGTACAATCCGGCCCGGGAGCGGGTCGGACGGCCGCGTGGCGCATTGGCGCCCCGAGGAAGGTCCGGACTCCACAGGGCAGGGTGCTGGCTAACGGCCAGGCGCAGCAGGCCTTCGGGCCGAGGGCGACGGAAAGTGGAACAGAGAGCAGACCGCCGATGACGGGCGGTCGTCGTGCCGCGCGGCGCAGGTCGCGGGGTGCGGCGCCCGTTCCGGCAGGCAAGGGTGAAACGGTGAGGCAAGAGCTCACCGCGTCCGTGGCGACACGGACGGCACGCCAAACCCCACCCGGAGCAACATCAAATAGGCACGCGATCCGGGTTCTTCCCGGGCAGGACGGCCCGTCCGAGCGTGCGGGTAGATGGCTCGAGCGCGCGGGCAACCGCGCGCCCAGATGAATGGCCGTCCGGCCGGCTTGCCGGCCGACAGAATCCGGCCTACAGACCCGCTCCCAACCATCCTGAAGTACTTTGTTCGAATTCGTCGCTAGAGGCCTAATAACATTGGCCTTTGTCGCCGCGCACGCTTGCCGCGGTTTATGACGAAAGGGCGCTAAGTCCTTGTCTCCATTGGGAAAAGCCCGTGGGTCAACTTGACCCGCCCATGGGGTTTCTATAGAGTGGGAACTTGTGCAAAAAAGTGGTCGAGAGTGGGTTTGACGCACGTTTTTCGCGTGTTTCCTCCCGGATCGACCCGCCGAACAGGGTTCGCCCGAAGTGATGTTCCAGGGGAGTGCCTCGCTGGTGATGGATGCGAAGGGACGGTTGACCGTTCCGGCGCGGCACCGCGACGACCTGATGGAGCTGTGCGGCGGACGCCTGAAGCTGGCGCGCAGTCTCGATGGCTGCCTCCAGCTGTTTCCGATGCCCGCGTGGGACGCGTACAGCGCAAAAGTCGCCGAGTGGCCGATGTCGGCCGCCCAGCTCAAGCGCATCGTGCTCGGGCATGCGGCGGACATCGACATGGATGGCAACGGCCGGATCCTCGTGCCGCCGCCGCTGCGTGCGGCGGGTGGCCTGGTGAAGGACGTGATGATGCTGGGGATGGGGAAGTTCTTCGAGCTGTGGGACGCCGAGCAGCTCGCGATCAAGGACAAGGAGGCGCTGGCGGCCGGGATTCCCGAGTCCCTGGCCAACTTCACGTTCTGAGCGGGCGCGCGCATGGCCGTGACGTTGAGGGGGCTCGGGTGAAGGTCCGGGAGGGGCAGGGCGGCGGACATCGCAGCGTGCTGCTCGACGAGGCGGTCGATGCGCTCGTGACGCGCGTCGACGGTGTCTACGTCGACGGCACGTTCGGTCGTGGCGGGCACAGTGCGGCCATCCTCTCCCGGCTGGGTGCGCAGGGGCGGCTGGTCGCGCTGGACCGGGATCCCGAGGCGGTCGCGGCCGCGCGGCGCTGGCAGGCGGATCAGGGGGACGCCCGGTTCGAAATCGTGCATGCGCGGTTCTCGACCCTGGCGCAGGTGCTGGACGGGTGCGGGGTGGGTGCGGTGGATGGCGTGCTGCTGGATCTGGGGGTGTCGTCCCCGCAGCTCGACGATCCGGCGCGCGGGTTCAGTTTCCGGGAGGACGGTCCGCTCGACATGCGGATGGATCCGACCCGCGGGGTGCCGGCCTCCGAATGGCTGGCGAGTGCCGACGAAGGCGAGATTGCCGAAGTGGTGAGGGAATATGGGCAAGAACGGTTTGCTGTTCCGATTGCAAAGGCGATTGTTGCTCGCCGCGGGCACGCCGGTGGCGCCCCGCTTCAGACAACCGGAGAGCTTGCCCGCCTCGTGGCGGGTGTCGTCCGGAGCCGCCAGAGGAAGCCGGAGGTGGGCAAGGACCCGGCTACCCGCACCTTTCAGGCTGTACGGATTTTCGTCAATCAAGAGCTTGAAGAACTCCAGAGGGCTCTAGACGCCGCCGTCGACCGGCTGCGCCCGGGCGGGCGTCTGGCCGTCATCAGTTTCCATTCACTGGAAGACCGGATCGTGAAGCAATTCATCGCACGCGAGAGCGGACGCGACGCGCCGCGGGATCCGGTCCGCGGGGGCGTGCTGCCGGGCGTGCGCATCCGTCTGCGGCCGCTGCTGCGCATGCTGCCCGGCGACACCGAGGTGGCGGCCAACCCGCGCGCGCGCTCCGCCGTGCTGCGTGTCGCCGAGCGGACGGACGCGCGATGAGCCGCTTCAACATCCTGCTGGTCGGCCTGCTGCTGGCGTGCGCGCTGGGACTCGTGACGTCCCAGCATCGCGCGCGCCGCATGTTCATCGACCTCGAGCGCGCCCAGACCCAGGCGCGACAGCTCGAAGTGCAGTGGAACCAGCTCCAGGTCGAGCAGGACGGGCTGGCGAAGCCCTCGATGATCGACGCCAAGGCGCGTCGTGGCCTGTCCATGCAGACCGTGCCGGCCAACCGCACGCTGTACCTCACCGTGGACCAGCCGGTCGAGCAGACCGCACTGAAGGCGGAACGATGAGCCGTGCGGTGCCGTTCGCGGCCAACACCCTGCTGCAGGTGAAGCTGCCCGCGTACCGATCGCGGATGCTGATGTTCCTGATCGCGCTGGCGTTCCTCGCGCTCGCCGGGCGCGCCGCCTACCTGCAGCTGATGACGCACGACTTCCTGCAGCGGCAGGGCGAGTCGCGCTACGGCCGTACGATCGAGCTGCCGGCGTCGCGGGGCAAGATCGTCGACCGTCAGGGGCGCGTGCTGGCCTCCAGCCTCCCGGCCCGCGCGATCTGGGCGTCGCCCGAGGACCTCGAGGCCACGCCCGAGCGCATCGCCGAGCTCGCGCGCGTGCTCGACATGCCGCTGCGCCAGGTGCAGGCGCGTCTGGCCGACGAGGACAAGACCTTCGTCTACCTGAAGCGCCAGGTCGACCTGTCGGTCGCCGAGCGCGTGGCGGCGCTGGGCATCACGGGCATCTACGAGCGCAAGGAATACAAGCGCCACTATCCGGAGGCCGAGGCGCTCGCGCACGTGGTCGGGTTCACCAACGTGGAGGACGTCGGCCAGGAGGGCATGGAGCTGGCGCAGGAGAAGACGCTGGCCGGATTGCCGGGCAGTCGCCGGGTGATCAAGGATCGCCTCGGGCGCATCGTCGAGGACGTCGGCATCGTGCGCGAGCCGCACGACGGGCGCGAGCTGCAGCTGTCGGTCGACAGCAAGATCCAGTACCAGGTGATGGGGGCGTTGCGCAGCGCGGTCGAGGAGCATCGTGCCAAGGCGGGGGCCGCCGTCGTGCTCGACGTGCGCACCGGCGAGATCCTCGCCCTCGCCAACCTGCCCACCTACAACCCGAACCAGCGCGGCCAGCTCACCGGCGCGCAGCTGCGCAACCGCGTGATCACCGACACCTTCGAGCCCGGCTCGACGATGAAGCCGTTCACCACCGCCCTCGCGCTCGAGAACGGCAAGGTGACCCCGCAGACGATCATCAACACCGCGCCCGGCCGTCTGACGATCGGGCCGAACACGATCGGCGACGCCCATCCGCACGGCGCGCTCACCGTCGAGCAGGTGCTGCAGAAGTCGTCGAACGTCGGCACCGTCAAGATGGCGCTGACGATGCCGCCGCAGAAGATGTGGGAGATGTTCACCGCGGTGGGCTTCGGCCAGGCGCCGCAGATCGGCTTTCCGGGCGCGGTGGCCGGGCGCGTGCGCCCGTACAAGAACTGGAAGCCGATCGAGCAGGCGACGATGTCGTACGGGCACGGCATCTCGGTCTCGCTGATCCAGCTCGCACGGGCCTATCTGGTGTTCGCGCGGGATGGCGACATCCCGCCGCTGACCATGCTGCGCACGGACGGCCCCGCGAGCGGCATGCAGGTGATCAGCCCCAAGACCGCCCGGGCCGTGCGCAAGATGCTCGAGATGGCCGCCGGTCCCGGCGGCACGGCCCCGCAGGCGCAGATCGTCGGCTACCGGGTCGCCGGCAAGACGGGCACCGCGCACAAGCAGGAAGGCGGACGGTACGTGCGCAAGTACGTGGCGTCGTTCGTCGGCTTCGCGCCGGTCTCCGATCCGCGCGTCGTGATCGCGGTGATGATCGACGAGCCGACCGCGGGCAAATACTACGGCGGCCTCGTCGCGGCGCCGGTGTTCGCCCAGATCGCCGGCGAGAGCCTGCGCGCGCTCCGGGTCGCCCCCGACGCGCCGCTGACCGGCCAGATCGTCCCGATCGACCCGGTCCCGGAAAGCTTCTGATGCACGACCGCGTCGAACCCCCCTCCGCCATGGCGCCCGACGTCGCGCGCGCGGACGAGATCGCCCAATGGCTGCGCGGTCGGATGCCGGCGAATGGCGCGCTGCGTCTCGACAGCCGCGAGGTGGTCCCCGGCGACGCCTTCTTCGCGTTGCCGGGCGCACGCAGCGACGGGCGCCGCTTCGTCGACGACGCGGTCGCACGCGGTGCCGCCGCGCTCCTGGTCGACGTGCCCGCAGACGGCGCACCGTCCGGCAACGACGTGGTGCCGGCGCTGCCGGTGCCGTGTCGCGCCGTGCCGGGCCTGCGCATGCTGGCCGGCCGCATCGCGAGCTGCTTTCACGGCGCGCCCTCCGAAGCGCTGCGCGTCGTGGCCGTCACGGGCACCAACGGCAAGACGAGCACGACCCAGTGGATCGCCGAAGGCATGCACCGGGCGGACGCGCCGAGCGCGGTCGTCGGCACGCTGGGGTCGGGCGTCGTCGGCCACCGGGGCGCGGCGGGCCTGACCACCCCGGATGCGCTCAGCTTCCAGGCGATGCTGGCCGACTACCGGGCGCGGGGCGTCGACGTCGTCGCGGCGGAGGCGTCGTCCATCGGTCTCGACCAGGGACGGCTCGAAGGCACGGCGCTCGAAGTCGCCGTGTTCACCAACCTCACCCGTGACCATCTCGACTACCACGGGACGATGGACGTCTATGGCGCCGCCAAGGCCCGGCTGTTCGGGTGGCCGGACCTGCACGCGGTGGTCGTCAACGGCGACGACCCGTTCGCGCCCACGCTGCTCCAGGCGGCGCGCGCGGGACGGGGCGACGGCGGCGCGCCGGACAGCATCGTCT
>JAKOZZ010000108.1 GCA_029779755.1 Pseudomonadota bacterium | reverse complement strand
CCTCGGCATGCTCGACGACGCCGACGACCTCGGCGACGCGCTGATCATGCAGCGCCTGGAGGGCGAGACGATCGCACGCAAGCTGCTGCGCGACGACGAGTACGCGCAGGCCCGGCGGGTGATGGCAGGGCAGTGCGGCGAGACGCTGGCGAAGATCCACGCGACCGACGTGTCGGACGTGCCCGAGCTCGTCGTCTCGCCAGCGCTGACCGAGCTCGCCCGCTACCACGACACCTACCGGCGCCACAACCATCCGCACCCGGTGTTCGACCTGGCCTTCCGCTGGCTGCGCGAGCACGCGCCCGAGACGCCGGCCCGGCCGACCCTGGTGCACGGCGACTTCCGCAACGGCAACCTGATGTTCGGCCCGGAAGGGCTGCGCGCGGTGCTCGACTGGGAACTGTGCCACCTGGGCGACCCGATGGAAGACCTCGGCTGGCTGTGCACCTGCTCCTGGCGCTTCGGCAACCACGCGATGCCGGTCGGCGGGTTCGGGCAGTACGACGACCTGTTCGCCGGCTACGAGCGCGCCAGCGGCCGCCCCGTCGATCCCGAGCGCGTGCGCTTCTGGGTGATCCTCGGCTCGCTCAAGTGGGGCGTGATGTGCTGCGGCATGGCCGACACGTTCGAGAGCGGCAACGACCGCACGATCGAGCGTGCGATGGTCGGGCGCCGCGCGTCCGAGAACGAGATCGACCTGTTGCGCCATCTGTTGGCCATCTGAACCGGAGCCCCACCATGCAAAGTCGTCCCGACCTCGTCGGCATGGTCGACGGCGTGCTCGGCTTCATGCGCAGCGACGCACTGAAGAACCCGGGTCCGCATGCCATGCACCATGCGCGCATCAGCATCAATGCGCTTGAACTCATCAAGCGCGAGCTGCAGCTCGGACCCGCCGCCGACCAGGAGGAGCACGCGCGTCTGCGCGCGCTGCTCGGTACGGACGGCAGCCTCGAGGATCTGAACCGGCTGCTGTGCGCACGCATCGAGAACGGCGAGATCGGACTCGAATCCGACGCGCTGCGCGCACACCTGTGGCAGACCACGATGAGCCGCATCGCCATCGACCAGCCCTCGTACGCGGGCTACCGGCTGGCCCAGGAGGAGGGGATGCCGGCGCGGTCCGGCTGACGCCGCCGTCCCGTCTCCCCGACCCCAGACCCGAACACGCGCTGGAAGCCGAGCCCGCCCCGATCCCGAATCCGAACGCGCCCCCGCACCCCACAACGACACGCGCCGCACCCCACAACAACACGCGCCGCACACCGGCCGACTGGCACCGGAGACACCCTTGAGCATCGACCTGCACCGCTACCCGTTCAAGAAGCTGCACTTCATGCCCCGCGACGTCGCGCTCGAGCGCCGCGCCGACGGCACCATGCTGCTGCAGTCGCGCATCCCGATGGCCGAGTACGCGCCGCACATCCCGGCGTACCTGCACACCTGGTCGGCGGAAGCGCCCGACCGCGTGTGGCTCGCCCAGCGGCGCGGCGCCGACCGCGCATGGCTGAAGGTCACGTACGGCGAGGCGCAGCGCATCGTCGACGCGGTCACGCAGGCCCTGCTCGACATGCGCCTGCCCGAAGGCCGGCCGGTCGCGATCCTGAGCGGCAACTCGCTCGAGCACGCGTTCTTCACGATGGCCGCGATGCAGGCGCGACTGCCGGTGGCGCCGGTGTCGCCGGCCTACGCGCTGATGAGCGCGGACTTCGCCAAGCTCAAGTACGTGTTCGAGCTGCTCGAACCCAGTCTGGTCTTCGTGCAGAACGGTCCGATGTTCGCCAAGGCGCTCGCCGCGCTCGACCTGAAGGGCGCGCGCATCGTGCATGTCGATGCGCCGCCGCCCGGCCTGGACAGCACCTCCTGGCAGCAGCTGACCGCCGTCACGCCCACCCCGGCGGTGGCGGCCTCGGTCGCGGCCATCCAGCCCGACACGATCGGCAAGTTCCTGCTCACCTCCGGCTCCACCGGCATGCCCAAGGCCGTGATCAACACGCAGCGCATGATGAGCGCCAACGTCGCGATCTCGCGGCAGGCGCGCCGGCGCGGCCCCGACGACCCGGTGCCCGTGGTGCTCGACTGGCTGCCCTGGAACCACACGATGGGCGGCAACGCGTCGTTCTACAACCTGCTGGCCGAAGGCGGCACGATGTACCTCGACGACGGCCGGCCGCTGCCCGGCCAGTTCGACGAGACACTGCGCAACCTGCGCGAGATCTCGCCGACGTCGTTCACCAACGTGCCCGCCGGCTACGCGATGCTCGCCACGGCGCTGGAGCATGACGATGCGCTGTGCCGCACGTTCTTCGCCAACCTGAGCGCACTGGCGTACGGCGGCGCGACCCTGCCCGACGACCTGTACCTGCGCATGCAGCATCTGGCGGTGAAGTACACCGGGCACCGCATCGTGTTCTTCACCGGCTGGGGCTCGACCGAGACCGCACCCAACGCCACCATCACGCACTGGGAGACGGAACGGGTCGGCCTGATCGGCCTGCCACTGGCGGGGGTCACGCTGAAACTGATCCCGACCGGCCCCAAGTACGAGGTGCGCATCCGCGCCATCACCGTGACGCCCGGCTACTACAAGCGGCCCGATCTCACGGCGGCGGCCTTCGACGAGGAGGGCTTCTACCGCATCGGCGACGCCGCCGTCTTCGTCGACCCGGACGACCCGGCGCAGGGCCTGATCTTCGCCGGCCGCGTGGTCGAGGACTTCAAGCTGATGTCGGGCACCTTCGTGCACGTCGGCTCGCTGCGCGTGGCCGCGATCGCGGCGGCCTCGCCGGCGATCCAGGATGCGGTCGTCGCGGGCCAGGACCGCGAGTACGTGGGTCTGCTGGCCTGGCCGAACCTGCCCGCCTGCCGCCAGCTGATGAACAGGCCCGACGCCACGCCCGACGAGATCGTGCGCGCGCCCGTGGTGATCGAGCACGTGCGCCGCACGCTGGCCGCGCACAACGCGGCCAACCCCGGCTCGAGCATGCGCATCGAACGCGTGATCCTGATGGCCGAGCCGCCGTCGATCGACGGCCACGAACTCACCGACAAGGGCTACATCAACCAGCGTGCCACGCTCGATCGGCGCGCCACACTGGTTGAGCGCCTGTACGCGGACACCCCGGGCGACGACGTGATCGTCGTGGCGTGAGCACCGCTGCGCCCATCCCGGTCACGCTGCTGACCGGGTTCCTCGGCAGCGGCAAGACCACGCTGCTCAACCGGCTGGTGCGCCAGCCGGCGATGCGCGGCGCCCTGGTGATCATCAACGAGTTCGGGTCGATCGGGCTCGACCACCTGCTGGTCGCGCACACGGCCGAGACCATCGTCGAGATGAACAGCGGCTGCCTGTGCTGCACCATCCGGGGCGACCTCGCGCGCACGCTGCGCGAGGCGCTCTGGCGCTTCTCCCGCGCGGGCCGCCGGCAGTTCGACCGGGTGGTGATCGAGACCACCGGGCTGGCCGACCCGGCGCCCATCCTCCACACCCTGATGGCCGACGCCGTGCTGCTGCGCCATTACCGGCTCGACGGCGTCGTCACCACGGTCGACCTCGTGAACGGCGCCGACACGCTCGACCGGCAGCCGGAGTCGGTGCGCCAGGCGGCGGTGGCCGACGTGCTGCTGCTCACGAAAGGCGATCTGGCGCCGCCCGAATCGGTCGCGGCCCTGCAAGCCCGGTTGCACGCGCTGAACCCTGCCGCACGACAGCGCACCGTGCGCGACGGCGGGATCGACGCCGCCGACCTGCTCGATCTTGGCCTGCTGCGCGATGGCGGCGCCCGCATGGACGTCCGCGCCTGGCTGCGGGCGGAGGCGTACGACGACCATCGCCATCGCCATCACCATGCGCACACGCTCGGACCCGATCATGACCATGACCATGCTCATGCCCACGCGCTTGCGCATGCACCCGAAGGCGACCGCCGACATCGTCACGACGCCCCGCTCGACCCGAACCGCCACGACGCCCGCATCCGCGCGTTCTGCTTCACCCGCGACACGCCGATCGAGCCCGCGCGATTCGATGCGTGGCTGCAGCTGCTGATGGCCACGCGGGGTCCGGATCTGCTGCGCGTGAAAGGCATCGTCGCCCTGGCCGGCAGCACGGGGCCGCACGTGCTGCATGCGGTGCAGCACCTGATCCACCCGCTGGTCGCGCTGCCCGCCTGGCCGGACGCGGATCGCCGATCGCGGATCGTGTTCATCACCCGCGATTTCACG
>JAKOZZ010000102.1 GCA_029779755.1 Pseudomonadota bacterium | reverse complement strand
GCGCCGGCGGCGAACCCGGCGCCGGCGACCCATGCCGTGCGCGGTCGCGCGCGGCCGCGCTGCAGCCGGATCTCGCGCGCGGCGGTGGCGATGTCGCTGCTGCGCACGCCGTACTTGCCTGCGAGCGCGGCCGAGAGCATCGCCTTGTCGGCGATGATGTTGATGCGGCGCGGGATCCCGCCGCTCAGGCGCGCGATCGCGCGGATCGCGTTCGTCGAGAACACCGGCGGGCCTTCGTAGCCGGCGTTGCGCAGCCGGTCGCGCAGATAGTCGCCCACGTCGCTCACGCCCATGCGGCGCAGGCGGAAGCTCTCGCTGATCCGGTCGCGCACCGAGGCGAGTTCGCGCAGCGTGAGGTTCTGGTCGAGCTCCTCGAGTCCGAACAGCACGATGCGTGCGCCCGGCGCCCCGTCGGGGTCGGGCAGCGAGAGCAGCCGGATGCGCTCGAGGGTCTCGGGCTCGACCGCCTGCGCCTCGTCGACGATCAGCACCACGGTGCGTCCGGCTTCGGCCAGCGACGCGAACCGCCTGCGCACCAGCGTCGCGGCGATCTCGGGACCGGCGCGCTCGACGTCGATGTGCAGTTCGTCGCACAGCACCCGGGCCAGGTGGTCGGCGCCCAGCGTGGGATCGGCGAGATAGATGATCTTGAAGCGCTCGCGCGGCAGCGACCGGGCCAGCCAGCGGCACAGGGTCGTCTTGCCCGCACCGACGTCGCCGATCACCTTCACGATGCCGTCGCGGTGCTCGAGCACGTGGACCAGCGCATCGCAGACCAGCTTCTGTTGCGGGCCGATGAAGAAGGCCCGTGTCTCCGGCGTGATCGGAAACGGGCGCGCGTTCAGGTTGAAGTGGGCAAGGTACACGGTCGCAGTCTATCGGCCGGAGGATGACCGCACTCTGCCGCGCGCGGCGGGCCGACGCGCGGCGGAAAGTCACGGTATGAACGGTTTTCCGCGGCGGTGTGGTCCCCGTGCCGCGACCCGACCGCTGCGCCGTCAGTCGAGGACCGACTCCACCACGATCTCGACGGAGGACCGGCCGCCGTAGTCGTTGCGCATCAGGCGGTAGGTGATCGTCGGGCGTGCGGGCAGCGGGTCGGTGCGCCCGAACAGGATCGCGGAGCGCCGCGCGCCGCCCACCCGCAGGTCGAGCTTCAGGTGGCGGTCCTTGATCAGGCGTTGTGCGAGCACGTCGGCCTGGTCGCAGAACAGCGGGGGCGGGAAGCCCTGACCCCAGACCGCCGCATCCAGATGCCCGACCAGGTCGAGGTCGACGTCCTCGGCCGCCAGCGGTCCGTCGGTGAGCACTTCGGGCGCGAAGCAGCTCGGGTCGGCGGTCTCCGCGACGGCCGCTTCCAGCGCCTGGGCGAAGCGGTCGACGCCGTCGGCCGGCAGCGACAGGCCGGCCGCCATCGCGTGTCCGCCGAAGCGCAGGATCAGCCCCGGGTGCCGCTTGCTGACCAGGTCGAGCACGTCGCGCAGGTGGATGCCCGCGATCGAGCGCCCCGAGCCGCGCAGGGTGCCCGGCTCGGCCGCCGAAGGCGCAAAGGCGACGACCGGGCGGTGATGCCGGTCCTTCAGGCGCGAGGCGACCAGGCCGACCACGCCTTCGTGCCAGTGTTCGCGCATCACCACCAGCGCATGACAGGCGGCGTCGGGGGGGGCCATGTCCGCCAGCGCCTCGTCGCGCATGTCGGTCTCGATCTGGCGTCGCTCGCGGTTGATGGTGTCGAGCTCGGCGGCCAGCCGTGCGGCGTCGCCCCCGTCGTCGGCCAGCAGGCACTCGATGCCCAGCGTGATGTCGGACAGGCGGCCGGCGGCGTTGATGCGCGGGCCGAGTGCGAACCCGAGGTCGCCGCAGCCCGCCCGGCGTGCGTCCCGTCCAGCCACGGCGAACAGGGCGTTCACCCCCGGGCAGGCCTGCCCGGCGCGGATGCGGCGCAGGCCGAGTTCGACGAGCAGGCGGTTGTTGCGGTCCAGGCGCACGAGGTCGGCGACGGTGCCGAGGGCGACCAGGTCGAGCAGCGACTGCAGCGGTGGCTCGGTGCGGGCGCCGCCCTGCGCCGGCGCGAAGCGTCCGCGCCGGCGGAGCTCGGCGCGCAGGCCCAGCAGCACGTAGAACATCACGCCCACCCCTGCGAGGTGCTTGCTCTCGAACGGGCATCCGGGCTGGTTGGGGTTGACGATGGCACGCGCCTCGGGAAGCACGTCGCCCGGCAGATGGTGGTCGGTGACGAGCACGTCGATGCCGAGTGCGCGGGCACGCGCCACGCCGTCCACGCTGGCGATGCCGTTGTCGACGGTCACGATCAGGTCGGGGCGCCCCAGGCGCGGATGACGGAGAGCGAGGTCGACGATGGCGGGCGTCAGGCCGTAGCCGTGCTCGAACCGGTTGGGCACCAGGAAGTCGACCCGGGCGCCCATCATGCGCAGCCCGCGGATGCCGACCGCGCAGGCGGTGGCGCCGTCGCAGTCGTAGTCGGCGACGATCAGGATGCGCCGCCCCTGCTCGATGCAGTCGGCCAGCAGCGTCGACGCTTCGCTCAGGCCGCGCAGCGTGTCGGGCGGCAGCAGATCCTTCGGGTCGGCGGCCAGCTCGCCCGGGGCGCGGATGCCGCGGGCGGCATACAGCCGCGCCAGCACCGGATGCACCCCCGCCGTGCGCAGCGCCTGCGCCGCAGCGTCGGGGACCGCGCGCGTGACGACGTTCATGCGGCCCCCTGGCCGGGATCGAGCAGCAGGCGCCGGGCATCGATGCGGCGCCACGGCAGCCAGCGACCGCGGCGGGGCAGGGTCAGCGTCAGGCAGCGGCGCTCGCCGCTCAGCACCAGACGCAGGGTGTCGACGCCCGCCGGCCACGCGCCGGCGGCCAGGGGCGTGAGCCAGGCGGCGAAGCGTCGCCAGCCGTCGTGCCAGTGCGCCGCATCGCCGTTGCGTCGGGCCCGGCGCCAGAACGCGAGATCGACGATCGTCGCCTGGCCGGCCGCCTGCGGCGGCACTGGCGCGGCGACCGTGGCGGCGGGGTCGGGCGCAAGCGCCTGCCACCCGGCGTGCCGCGCCAGACCCCGCAGCGCGGGATCGTCCGACACCATGCATCCGGCGGACGCCGAGGCGGTGAAGGGCTGCGACCAGCCGTCGAGCCACACGGCGTTGACGGCGGGCAGGCCGGCCGCGGCGCGCGCGCCGTTCACCGGATGCTCGTGCCAGGCCATCTGCACCTCGGTGAACAGGCGCCGCCACAGGCGCGCCTCCGGGCCGGCCGGCAGATAGGCGTCGATGCTGCGGCCGACGGCCAGCGTCCAGGCCCGCGCGTGCCAGTGCGGACGCCGATCGCCGTGCATGAACCAGGCATTCGGGGCGTGCGCGTCGAGCGTGAACCCGGCCTCGGCCAGCCCCGGGGACGCGGCTTCGGCCAGGGCGCGCGCGTGTTCCGGCGTGAGCGCGAGTTGGTCGGGGTCGAGCAGCCGCATGCGGTCGTGGCCCACCTGGATGTGCACGGGGGTGAGCCGCCAGGCGCCCGCGGTCAGCCCGTATTCGGCGGCCGCGCAGGCCTCGATCGACACGTCGGCCGGCGCGCCGAAGTGGCCGCGCAGCCACCGCTCGTGCGGCAGCTCGTCCGGCACCAGGGCATCGTCCTGTGCGTCGGACACGACCCGGGCCGCGCGCAGGAGTGCACCGAGCGGGTCGGGCAGGCGCAGCCGGGCCGCGTCGGCGGCGGCTTCGAACCCGCCCGTGGCGGGCCCGGAACTTCGATCGGCGAGCGCGCCGGCGCACAGGAGGATCAGGTCGGACACGGGCGGATTCTATGGCAAACTCGGCCCGCCTCCCGGCCTTGGCCCTTCTGCGACGAGTCCTCCCTTGCAGCTTCCCTTCGAGTTCCAGATCGGCCTGCGCTACACCCGGTCGGGGCGCCGTGCCGGGCGCCGCAACGGGTTCATCTCGTTCATCTCCGCGCTGTCGGTCGCCGGTATCGCGCTCGGTGTCGCGGCGCTGATCACCGTGCTCTCGGTGATGAACGGCTTCCAGAAGGAAGTGCGCGACCGCATGCTGTCGGTGCTGTCGCACATCGAGGTGCTGGCCGGGCGCACCCCCATGACCGATCCCGACACGGTGATCGCGCAGGCGCGCCGCACGCCGCACGTGATCGCGGGTGCTCCGTTCGTGGCGGGCCAGGCGATGCTCACCTACGAGGATGCGGTGCGCGGCGTGATCGTGCGCGGCATCGACCCCGCGCGCGAGCGCGACGTGGCCGACTTCCTCGCGCAGCAGCGCCAGGACGAGCTCGCGCGGCTGGCGCCCGGCGAGTTCGGCGTGATGGTGGGCCGCGAGCTGGCCCGGCAGCTGCTGCTCGAGGTCGGCGCCCGGCTCACCATGATCGCCCCGCAGGGCACGATGACCCCCGCGGGCGTGGTGCCGCGCATGCGCCAGCTCACCGTCGTGGGCATCTTCGATTCGGGCCACTACGAATACGACAGTGCGCTGGTGCTGATGCACCTGCAGGACGCCGGGCGGCTGTTCCGTGTCGAGGGCGTGTCGGGCGTGCGCCTGAAGACCGACGACATGATGCTCGCGCCGCGGATCGGGCAGGCGCTGGCGGCCACGCTGGGGCCCGACCTGTTCGTGCGCGACTGGTCGCGCGAGAACCGCAACTGGTTCGCGGCCGTGCAGATCGAGAAGCGCATGATGTTCATCATCCTCACGCTCATCATCGCGGTGGCCGCGTTCAACCTGGTGTCGATGCTGGTGATGACGGTGACCGACAAGCAGTCCGACATCGCGATCCTGCGCACGCTGGGGGCGAGCCCGGGCAGCATCATGAAGGTGTTCGTGGTGCAGGGCGCGCTGGTGGGGCTGCTCGGCACGCTGATGGGCGTGGTGCTGGGCGTGCTGCTCGCGCTCAACGTGGGCGGGGTCGTGGCCGCGGTCGAACGCGTGTTCGGGTTCCAGGTGCTGCCCAAAGGCGTGTACTTCATCAACCACCTGCCCAGCGACCTGCACTGGAACGACGTGAGCTTCATCGGTCTGACTGCCTGCGCGCTGTCGCTGCTGTCCACGCTGTATCCGAGCTGGCGCGCGTCGCGCGTGCGGCCGGCGGAGGCCCTGCGCCATGAATGACGCGACGACGCCGGTGCTGAGCTGCAGCGGTCTGCACAAGACCTACGGCGACGGGCCGCTGTCGGTGCCGGTGCTCAACGGCGTCGAGCTCTCGGTGTCCGCAGGCGATCACATCGCCATCCTCGGGGCGTCCGGTTCCGGCAAGAGCACGCTGCTGCACCTGCTGGGCGGGCTCGATGCACCCGGCCAGGGCCGTGTGGAGTGGCTGGGTCAGGACGTGGCGACGCTGTCCGAGGCCGAGCGCGGCGCACAGCGCAACCGGCTGCTGGGGTTCGTCTACCAGTTCCACCATCTGCTGCCCGAGTTCTCGGCCCTCGAGAACGTGGCGATGCCGCTGCGCATCCGGCGCATGCCCGACGCGCAGGCGGCCGAGGCCGCGCGCACGGCGCTGGCCCGCGTGGGGCTGTCGGCGCGGGTCGATCACCTGCCGGGCCAGCTGTCGGGCGGCGAGCGCCAGCGTGTCGCACTGGCGCGCGCCCTGGTGACCTCGCCGCGCTGCGTGCTCGCCGACGAACCCACCGGCAACCTGGACCGGGCCACGGCGCGCCAGATGTTCGCGCTGATCGACGAGCTCAATCGCACGCTGGGGATCAGCTTCGTGATCGTCACGCACGACCTCGAGCTCGCGGCGCACGCGCAGCGGGTGCTGACGATGCGCGACGGCGTGCTGGCGCCGGCGGCCGCTGCGGCGTGACCGCCTGGGCGGGCGCGTGCGGGGCGTCGTGGGCGTGCGCATGCTGATCGACACCCACTGCCACCTCGACGCGGCCGAGTTCGACGCGGACCGCGCACAGGTGCTGGCCGAGGCGGCGCGCGCCGGCACGGGCGGCATCGTGGTGCCGGCCGTCGAGGTCGGCAACTTCGACGCGGTGGCGGCCCTCGCCCACGCGCATCCGTGGGTGGGCGCACCGACGACCGGACTGGACGCGAGTGGCGTTGCACCGAAATGCGTCTATGCGCTCGGCATCCATCCGATGTACGTCGATCGCGCACGCGACGAGGACCTGCAGGTGCTGCGCGCCCGCGTCGAAGCGTCGATCGACGACCCCGCGCTGGTTGCGATCGGCGAGATCGGGCTCGACCACTTCGTGCCCGGGCTGGATCGCGCCCGGCAGGAGCGGTTCCTGGTCGAGCAGCTGCGCATCGCCCGCGAGTTCGAGCTGCCGGTGCTGCTGCACGTGCGTCGCTCGCAGGACGCCCTGCTCAAGCAGCTGCGCCGATTCCGTCCGCCGGGTGGGATTGCGCACGCGTTCAACGGCAGCCTGCAGCAGGCGCATGCGTTCCTCGAACTCGGCTTCGTGCTGGGGTTCGGCGGTGCGATGACCTTCGAGCGGGCGCTGCAGCTGCGCCGGCTGGTCGTCGGCCTGCCCGCGGACGCGCACGTGCTCGAGACCGACGCGCCCGACATCCCGCCGGCCTGGCGCCCACGGGAGCGCAACGACCCGGCACAATTGCCGCGCATCGCGTCCGTGTTCGCCGGGCTGCGGGCGCTCGACCCCGCGACGGTGGCGGCGCAGACCACCGCCAACGCGCTGCGGGTGCTGCCCCGGCTGGCGCGCGCCGCACGCGGACACGGACATCCCTGAACGACCGGACGATCCGGCGACATCGACCCAGAAGGAGACACGGAATGCTGCATCCCCACGCGCGCGCACTGCTGAAGCTCATCGAGGAACGCGGGCTGCCGCCCACCCACATGCTGTCGCCCGCCGAGGCGCGGACCACGTATCGCGACCGGCGCTTCGTCACCCAGCCGGACGCGCCGGAGGTGTCCGAGGTGCGCGATCTGCAGGCCGACGGTCCGGATGGTCCCGTGCCGCTGCGCCTGTACCGTCCGGCCGGCGTCGACGCGGCGGCGGTGCTCCCGGTGCTCGTGTACTACCACGGCGGCGGCTGGGTGATCGGCGATCTCGACACGCACGACACCTTGTGCCGCGAGCTTGCGAACCTGTCGGGCTGCTGCGTGATCGCGGTGGACTACCGGATGGGGCCCGAGCACCGGTTCCCGGCGGCGGTGGACGACTGCATCGCCGCCACCGACTGGATCCGGCGCAATGCCGCCGCGCTGAAGGTGGACCCGAACCGCCTGGCCGTCGGCGGCGACAGCGCCGGGGGCAACCTGGCAGCCGTGGTGGCCATCGACGCACGCGGCCGTGCCGATGCGCCGATCCGCCTGCAGCTGCTGATCTATCCGGCCACCGACATGCGCCGGATCACGCCGTCGTACACCACCAACGGCCAGGGCTACCTGCTGACCAGCGACACGATGGCGTATTTCCACGACCACTACATCACCGATCCCGCGCACGACCTCGACTGGCGCGCGTCGCCGCTGCTGGCCGAATCGCTGGCGGGGCTGCCGCCCGCGCTGGTGATCACCGCCGGCTACGACCCGCTGCGCGACGAGGGCCTGCAATACGCGCAACGCATGACCGAGCACGGCAGCCGTGCCACGCACATCTCGTTCGAGCGTCAGATCCACGGGTTCATCACCATGGGCCGCGTGATCGACGAGGCCAACACGGC
>JAKOZZ010000086.1 GCA_029779755.1 Pseudomonadota bacterium | reverse complement strand
AAGGTCGGCAGCTGGTACGACAACGAGTGGGGCTTCTCGAACCGCATGCTCGACACGACCATGGCGCTGATGTCGGCCAAGTGATCGTGCCGTGACGCGCGGCCCCTCGGGGGCTGCCGAGGTTCGACGACGGCCGGGTGCATCGCATCCGGCCGTTCTGCTTTGCGGCCGTTCTGCTCTTCAGGGGGCGGTGCCGGGCGGGGGTGGCCGGACCGCCGGCGGCGGGGATGCGGCCGCGCTCAGCGTCCGCACCACCTGGTCGAGCTCGTCGCGCAGTGCGGCGGCCAGCGGGCCGACCGCGGCGAGCGCTCCGGCCACGGCCGCTGATTCGAGCCGCTGTGCGGCGGCGGCGGCGCGCTGCGCGCCCAGCATCGCGAGACTGCCCTTGAGGCTGTGCGCAGCCGCGCCGATCGTCGGCGCATCCGACGCCTGCAGCGAGCGCTCCAGCAGTTCCAGCAGCTTGCGCGCGTTCGTCGTGAACACGGTGGCCAGGCGTGCGACCAGCGCGTGGTCGGTGCCGAACTGCGCGGTGAAGGCGTCGATCGTGAACGCGCCGGGCGCGTCGGCGGATCGGGCCGCACCGTCCGCGGCGGGCACACTGGCGGATCGGGCCGCGGCGGGCACACTGGCGGATCGGACGGTCCCGTCCGCAGCGGGGCGCGATGCCCCGTCCGCACGGGCAGCGGGGCCGTCCGCGCCCGGCCGCACCCGCCGGCGCAGGGTCTCGAGCACTGCGCTCAGGTGCTGCGGCTCGATCGGCAAGGCCAGCACCGCGTCGAGTCCGTTCGCATCGGCGCGGGCAGCCGGGTCCGTGCCGCCCGCCGTGCCGAGACCGACGATCGCCGTGCGTGGGGTCCGCATGCCGTCCGCGCGATCTCCCGCCTCGGAGGCGCGCACCGCGCGCACCAGCGCCTGCAGGTCGGGGCCGCAGGTGGCGAGCCCGGTGAAGATCACGTCGTAGCGTGCCGCGAGCACGGCCGCGCTGGCCTGGGCGACCGATTCCACGGCGGTCACGTCGTGGTCTGCACGCGCCAGCAGCCTTCCCAGGATGGCGCGGGGCACCGGGTTGCCCTCGAGGACGAGCACCCGCAATGGCGGCCGCGCGGGCGTCGCCGAGGAGGCGGCGGCCGGCAGGATCCGCTGGCGGGGCAGGTCGAGCGTGCTCATGTGGCGAGCTCGGGTTCGTCGGCGTACGTGGCCCGGATGTCGAGCACCTCGTCGAAGCGGCCCAGGAACCGCGCCACCAGCTCCGGGTCGAAGTGCCGTCCGCTCTGCGACACGAGCCACGCGCGCGCCTCGTCGGGCGTCCACGCATGCTTGTACGGGCGCGGCGACGTGAGGGCGTCGAACACGTCGGCGACCGCCGTGACGCGGCCGTAGAGCGGGATCGCCGCGCCGGCCGTGCCCGACGGGTAGCCGGTGCCGTCGAAGCGCTCGTGATGGCTCAGCGCGATCTGCGCGCCCGCCTGGAGGATCGGCGACTGGTGCTGGCGCAGGATCTCCCAGCCGATCCGGGCATGGCGCTGCATGATCGTGAACTCGGCCGGCGTGAGGCGGCCCGGCTTCAGCAGGATGTTGTCCGGCGTGCCGAGCTTGCCGAGATCGTGCAGCGGGCTCGCGTGCAGCAGCAGCTCCTGCTCGTGCGCCGGCAGGCCGAGC
>JAKOZZ010000053.1 GCA_029779755.1 Pseudomonadota bacterium | reverse complement strand
CGCTGATTCCGATCCTGTCGGATGCGCGCGGCGTGGGCGTGGTGCTGAAGAAGTGGCTGCGCAAGCAGCGGCTGCCCGACGCGATCGTGATCGAACATCCGAAGTACGCCGGCGGCCACCTGGGGGCGAACCGCATCGAGGACCTGGGCGACGCCCGGTTCGAGTTCGACCGCGTGATGGACGAGGTGTCGGCGCTGCTGCGCGAACTGGGCATCGCGTCCGAGCGCCTGCCGCTGATCGCCGCGGGCGGCGTGAACACGCACGACAAGGTGCGCGCGCTGCTGGGCATGGGCTACGCCGGCGTCCAGCTGGGCACGGCGTTCGCCGTCACCGAGGAAGGCGATGCGCACCCCAACTTCAAGAAGGTGCTGGCCGGCGCCCGGCCCGAGGACATCGTCGAGTTCGTGAGCGTGGCGGGCCTGCCGTCACGCGCCGTGCGCACGCCGTGGGTCGACCGCTACCTGAAGCGCGAGGCGATGCTGCGCGAGAAGGCCGTCAACCACCCCAACAAGTGCGCGGTGGGCCTGCAGTGCCTGACCGTGTGCGGTCTGCGCGACGGTCTGAGCAAGTTCGGCCAGTTCTGCATCGACACGCACCTGGCGGCGGCCGTCAAGGGCGAGGTCTCGAAGGGGCTGTTCTTCCGCGGAGCGTCGAGCACGCCGTTCGGGGCGGCCATCCGCCCGGTGCGCGACCTGATCGACTACCTGCTCAGCGGCCGGATGCCGGCCGACCTCGCCGCGCTGGCCGAGCCGGCCGAGCTGGCGGGCGCTCCGGCCTGACCGTCGCGGCGCCGCCCGGCGCCGCGCTCAGAGCGCGTCGACGCCGCCCGGCGCACCGCCCATCACGTTGCTGAAGCCGCCGTCCACGTAGGTGATCTCCGACGTGACGCCGGCCGCCAGGTCCGACAGCAGGAACGCCGCGACGTTGCCGACGTCCTCGATCGTGACGTTGCGGCGCAGCGGCGCGTTGTTCTCGACGATGCTCAGGATCTTCGAGAACCCCTTGATGCCCGACGCCGCGAGCGTGCGGATCGGCCCGGCCGAGATGCCGTTGACGCGGATGCCGCGCGGGCCCAGGGCCTCGGCCAGGTAGCGCACGCTCGCCTCGAGGCTCGCCTTGGCCAGCCCCATCGTGTTGTAGCTGGGCACCATGCGGACCGCACCCAGATAGGTCATCGTGAGCAGTGCGGCGCGCCGGCCTTCCATCATCGGCAGCGCGGCCTTGGCCAGCGCCGGGAAGCTGTAGGCCGACACGTCGTGCGCGGTCCGGAAGGCCTCGCGGCTCAGGCCGTCCATGAAGTTGCCGGAGATCGCCTCGCGCGGCGCGAAGGCGATCGCATGCACCAGTCCGTCGAGCCCGTCCCAGTGGGTGCGCAGCGACGAGAAGAGCGCGTCGATCTGCGCGTCCTCGGCGACGTCGCAGGGAAACACCAGCGAGGAGCCGAACTCGGCCGCCATCTCGGTCACGCGCTCCTGGAACCGCTCGTTCTGGTAGGTGAATGCAAGTTCCGCCCCCTGCGCACGACAGGACTGGGCGACGCCATAGGCGATCGAGCGGTTAGAGATCAGGCCGGTGACCAGGATTCGCTTGCCGGCGAGAAAGCCCATCGGGTTCTCCTTCAGGTTCATGTCGCCGCGTATTCTCGCATGCACGCTCCGATAGAATGCCCGGCTATGCGCGCGGCCCTCCCGGTTGTCACGGCCTTCGGAACACCGAGCCCTCGGCGATCGGTGCTGGGCATGATGACGGCCGCCCTCCTGGCGCTGCTGCTGCACCTGGTCTCCGGTGCGCCCGCCCGGGCGGCGCACGCGATCGCCTGGGGCGACGAACCCAAGTACCCGGCGAGCTTCCCGCACTTCGACTACGTCGACATCGACGCGCCCCGGGGCGGCGCCGTCAACCTCAGTGCCTTCGGGTCCTTCGACAAGCTCAATCCGTTCACCCTGAAGGGCCTGGCGGCCGCGGGGCTGAACACCCTGATGTTCGAGACCCTGGCCGAAGGCAGCGACGACGAGCCGTTCACCATGTACGGGCTGCTGGCCGACGACATGGTCTTCGCGCCCGACGGTCTGTCGATCACCTTCCGCCTGCATCCGCAGGCGCGCTTCTCCAACGGTGACCGCGTCACCGCGCAGGACGTGCGGTATTCGTTCGACACCCTGATGGGCAGGCAGGCGCACCCGCGCTTCCGGCAGTACTTCGCCGACGTTGCGCGGGTCGTCGTGCTCGACGCGCGCACCGTGCGGTTCGAGTTCAAGCGACGCAACCACGAGCTGCACATGATCATCGGCATGCAGCTGCCGGTGTTCTCGCGGGCGTGGGGCAAGGGACGTCCGTTCGACCAGGTGGTGCAGGATCCGCCGGTCGCCAGCGGCCCCTACCTGATCGAGAAGGCCGACTGGGGACGCGCGATCACCTACCGGCGCAACCCCGACTGGTGGGCGGCGTCGCTGCCCACGCGGCGCGGCATGTTCAACTTCGACCGGGTCACCTACAAGTACTTCAAGGACGAGACCGCGCGGCTCGAAGGCTTCAAGGCCGGGGAGTTCGACTGGATCTCCGAAAACTCGGCCAAGAACTGGGCGCGCGGTCACACCGGCCGGAAGTACACCTCCGGCGAGATCGTCAAGCGCGAGTTCCGGCACTCCAACGCCGCCGGCATGCAGGGGTTCGTGCTGAACACCCGGCGCTTCCAGTTCGCCGACGCGCGCGTGCGGCAGGCGCTGATGCTGGCGATGGATTTCGAGTGGATGAACCGTCAGATCTTCTACGGTCAGTACGTGCGCAGCCCCAGCTTCTTCACCAACAGCGAGATGCAGGCCGAAGGGCTGCCGTCCGAGGAGGAGCTGGCGCTGCTCGAGCCGTTCCGGACCAGGCTGCCGCCGGCGGTGTTCGGCGAGGCGCCGGTGCCGCCGTCGACCGACCCGCCCGGTTCGCTGCGCGCCAACCTGCGTGCCGCGCGCGCGCTGCTGCGCGAAGCCGGCTGGCGGGTGGGCTCCGACGGCAAGCTGCGCAACGAGAACGGCATGCTGCTGCAGTTCGAGATCCTGTCGTACTCCAAGTCGCTCGAGCGGGTCGCGGTGCCGTGGGTGCGCAACCTCGAGAAGCTCGGCATCACCGCGTTCCTGCGCACGACCGATCCGGCGCTGTACCGCAAGCGCGAGGACGAGTTCGACTTCGACGTGATGGTCACCTCGTACTCGGCCAGCCAGACGCCCGGCAACGAGCTGGTCGAGCGGTTCACCAGCGCGTCCGCCTCGGTCAAGGGCGCCGACAATCTCGCCGGCGTGCGCGACCCGGTCGTCGACAAGCTGGTCGCGCGGCTGCTGCAGAGCCGTGACCGCGACGACCTCGTCGCGGCCGCGCGGGCCCTCGACCGGGTGCTGCGCCACGGCTGGTACCTGGTGCCGCACTTCCATGCACCCACGCACCGCGTGGCCTTCCGCGCCACGCTCGACCATCCCGAGATGCTGCCGCTGTACTACGCGGCGGACACCTGGATGCTGAAGACCTGGTGGGTGCGCAGACGATGATCCGAACGCGCCGCGGAGCCCGCCCGTGCTGACCTACGTCGTCAAGCGCATCGCGCTGATGGTGCCCACGCTCGTCGGCATCCTGCTGGTGTCCTTCGCGATCATCCAGTTCGTGCCGGGCGGTCCGGTCGACCAGCTGGTGCAGGAGCTGCGCGGGCGAGGAGAGGTCGGCGAGGTCGTCGCCAGCGGCAGCGTGTACCGCGGCGCGCAGGGCGTCGACCCCGACAAGCTGGCCGAGATCCGCAAGATGTACGGGTTCGACCGGCCCGCGCACGAACGCTTCCTCGAGATGCTGGTGCGCTACGCGCGCTTCGACCTCGGTCAGAGCTATTTCCATCACAAGGGCGTGTGGCAGCTGATCGTCGAGAAGCTCCCGGTGTCGATGAGCCTGGGCCTCTGGAGCTTCCTCATCACGTATGCGGTGTCGATCCCCCTGGGCATCGCCAAGGCGGTGCGCAACGGCAGCGCGTTCGACCTCTGGACCAGCACGGCCATCCTGGTCGGCTACGCGATCCCCGGCTTCGTGCTCGGCGTGGTGCTGCTGGTGCTGTTCGGCGGCGGGTCGTTCATGCAGGTGTTCCCCCTGCGCGGGCTCACGTCCGACAACTTCGACGAGCTCTCGCTGTTCGGACAGGTGCTCGACTACTTCTGGCACCTGGCGATGCCGCTCACCTGTCTGATCGTCGGCAGCTTCGCGGTCACGACCATGCTCACCAAGAACACGTTCCTCGAGGAGATCCGCCGCCAGTACGTGGTGACGGCGCGTGCCAAGGGGCTGTCGGAGCGCACGGTGTTCTACAAGCACGTGTTCCGCAACGCGCTGATCCCGCTGGTGACGGCGTTCCCGGCGGCCTTCGTCGGGGCCTTCTTCACGGGGTCGCTGCTGATCGAGACACTGTTCTCGCTCGACGGGCTGGGGCTGCTGTCGTACGAGGCCGTCATCAAGCGCGACTATCCGGTGGTGCTGGGCTCGCTGTACGTGTTCTCGCTGATCGGACTGGTCACCAAGCTGGTCACCGACCTCTGCTACACCTGGGTCGACCCGCGCGTGAAGTTCACCGCCGTATGAGCGCCGAGTCCTCCGCCCCCGACGCGTCGGCCGCCGCGACGCCCTCCGCCCCCGCGCCGTCGCTGTCGCCCTGGCAGCGCGCCTGGCGGCGCTTCCGCGCGAACCGCCGCGGCTACGTCAGCCTGTGGGTGTTCGCGCTGCTGGTCGGGGTGAGCCTGTTCGCCGAGCTGCTCTCGAACGACCGGCCGATCGTCGCCCGCTACGAAGGCACGACCTACACCCCGCTGTTCCATGACTACCCCGAGACCACGTTCGGGGGCGACTTCCGCACCGCCACCGACTATCTCGACCCGTTCATCCGCGAGCAGTTCGACCGCCCGGGCAACTGGGCGCTCTACCCGCCCAACGTCTACCGGTTCGACACCATCAACTACTTCGCGCCGAGCCCGAATCCGGCCGCGCCCTCCAGCGTGAACTGGCTGGGCACCGACGACCGGGGCCGCGACGTGCTCGCCCGGCTGCTCTACGGGTTCCGGCTTTCGGTCCTGTTCGGACTGGCGCTGACCGCGGTGGGGGTGGTGATCGGCGTGCTGGCCGGCGCAGTGCAGGGCTACTTCGGCGGGCGCACCGACCTGGCGTTCCAGCGGTTCATCGAGGTGTGGAGCTCGGTGCCCGAGCTCTATCTGCTGCTGATCCTGGCGTCGATCTTCGAGCCCAGCGTCTGGATCCTGCTGGCCATCCTGTCGGCGTTCGGCTGGATGGGGCTGTCGGACTACGTGCGTGCGGAGTTCCTGCGCAACCGCAGCCTCGAGTACGTGACGGCTGCGCGCGCGCTCGGGCTGTCCGACTGGCAGATCATCCGTCGCCACGTGCTGCCCAACTCGATGACGCCCGTCGTCGCGTTCCTGCCGTTCCGCATGAGCGCGGCGATCGTCGCGCTCACCAGCCTCGACTTCCTCGGGCTCGGCGTGCCGGTGTCCACCCCCAGCCTCGGCGAACTGCTGGCGCAGGGCAAGGCCAACCTCGACGCGTGGTGGATCTCGCTGCCGACCTTCATCGTGCTGGTCGGCACGCTGCTGCTGCTCATCTTCATCGGCGAAGCCCTGCGCGACGCCCTCGACACGCGCAAGGGATGAGTCTGCCGTCCGACGCCCTGTTATCCGACGCTCCCGGCGGCGGCGGACCCGCTACGCCGGGCGGCGGCACCCCGCCACGGGGCATGCCGCCGCCGTCCGACGGCGCGGGGGGCGAGGCGTCCGCACCGCTGCTGGCGGTGACGTCGCTGTCGGTCGACTTCGAGACGGCCAGCGGCCGCACGCGGGTGGTCGAGGACGTCGGGTTCTCGATCGCGCCGGGCGAGCGGTTCGCGCTCGTCGGCGAGTCGGGGTCGGGCAAGACCGTCACGGCCTTCTCGATCATGCAGCTGAATGCCGACGCGCGCTATGCGGGCAGCATCCGCTTCGAGGGCCGCGAGCTGCTGGGTGCACCCGACCGCGCGCTGCGCGCGCTGCGCGGGCGCGACATCGCGATGATCTTCCAGGAGCCGATGAGCGCGCTCAATCCGCTCTATTCGATCGGCGACCAGATCTGCGAGACCCTCGAACTGCACGAGGGCCTCACGCGGGCGCAGGCGACACGGCGGGCGATCGAGCTGCTGGCCCATACGCACATCCCGGAGCCGGAGCGGCGGTTCGGCAGCTTCCCGCACCAGCTGTCCGGCGGCCAGCGCCAGCGCGCGATGATCGCGATGGCGCTCGCCTGCAGCCCGAAGCTGCTGATCGCCGACGAGCCGACCACGGCGCTCGACGTCACCATCCAGCGGCAGATCGTCGAGCTGCTGCTCGAGCTGCAGGCCGAGTTCGGCATGGCGGTGCTGCTGATCACGCACGACCTGCCGCTGGTGCGCAGCTTCGCCGACCGCGTGGGCGTGATGCAGGGCGGCCGCGTGCTCGAGATCGGTGACACCGCCCGGGTGTTCGAGGCGCCGCAGCACGACTACACGCGCCGTCTGATCGACAGCCGGCCCAAGCGGCAGCTGACCCCCGTCGACGCGGCCGCGCCCCGCCTGCTGGCCGGACGGGGCATCGGCTGCCGCTTCGAGCAGCGTCGTGGCTGGTTCCGGCGCGCCGGGTTCGATGCCGTCGTCGACGTCGACCTGGACGTGGCGCGCGGCGAGACGGTGGGCATCGTGGGGGAGTCCGGCTCGGGCAAGACCACGCTCGGCATGAGCCTGCTGCGGCTGACGCCCGGTCGCGTGCGCGGCGAGATCGACTTCGCCGGCGAGCGCATCGACACCCTGTCGGCGGCGCGTCTGCGCCCGATCCGACGCCGCATGCAGGTCGTGTTCCAGGACCCGTACAACGCGCTCTCGCCGCGCATGACAGTCGAGCGCATCGTGGGGGAAGGTCTGGCGCTGCATCGCCCCGAGCTCGACGCCCGGAGACGCCGCGACGCCATCGTCGCGATGCTCGAGGAGGTCGGGCTCTCGGCGGCCGTGCTGCAGCGGTATCCGCACGAGTTCTCGGGCGGCCAGCGCCAGCGCATCGCGATCGCCCGCGCGGCCGTGCTGCGTCCCGAACTGATGCTGCTCGACGAGCCCACGTCGGCCCTGGACGTGTCGGTGCAGAGCCAGGTGCTCGAGCTGCTGGTCGGACTGCAGCGCAAGTACGGGATGAGCTACCTGTTCATCACCCACGACCTGGCCGTGATCCAGGCGATCGCGCACCGCGTGCTGGTGATGAAGGACGGCGTGGTGGTCGAGTCGGGCGAGACCGGCCGCCTGTTCGCCGATCCGCAGCACGCCTACACGCGGCAGCTGCTGGCGGCGGCGCTGTAGCGGACGGCACTGCAGCGGGCGGCACCGCAGCGGGCGGCACCGCAGCGGTCGCCGGCGCGCCCGGACGATCGCAACCGCGAACGCTTCGGGGCTCAAGCGCGCGCCCGTAATGCCGATACAGGAGAACAGAAGCCGTCTTTCCTGCGTAGTGGTCCGATGCTCACCAAACCGTTTCAGCAGCTCGAAAACTGGATCTCGTACTTCCGGCGCGCCGACATCCCGGTGTTCCGGCGGACGATCGACGCGATCGAGCGGCTGCGCGAGACCGAGGACGACGTGTCGCCGTCGGACTTCGTCAGCATCGTGCAGGGCGACCCGCTGATGACGCTGAAGGTGCTGGTGTTCGCGGCGGAGCGCCGGTCGTCCCGCGTCGTCACCGATTCCGAGACGGTGACCAGCTCGCTGGTGCTGATGGGCGTATCGCCGTTCTTCCGCAAGTTCACCGGGATGACCTGCGTGGAGGACCTGCTGAAGGACGATCCGATGGCGCTGCAC
>JAKOZZ010000025.1 GCA_029779755.1 Pseudomonadota bacterium | reverse complement strand
CGCGCGCGCGATCCCGCTCAAGGGTTCGCTGCGGGTGCTGAAGGTGGGCGTCGCGATGGGCCTGATCGTGCCGCTGATGACGCTGGTGTCGAGCCAGAGCGTCGCCTACCCGCTGCTGGTGCTGATCGGCGCGATGGCCGGCTTCTTCGTGGTGCCGATGAACGCGCTGCTGCAGCATCGCGGCCACGTGCTGATGAGCGCGGGCCATTCGATCGCGGTGCAGAACTTCAACGAGAACCTGAACGTCCTGCTGATGCTGGGTCTGTATGCACTGCTGATCCGCCTGAACCTGAACGTGAACTGGATCATCCTGCTGTTCGGGCTGTTCGTCGCGGCGACGATGGCGTTGGTGATCCGGCGCCACAACGCCAACCAGCGTGCGTTCGACTCGGTCGCCCTGATCGGCGAAGGCCGCCACTGAGCGGCCTGGGGGTCGTCGGGCTGCGGCCGGCGTCCGGAGGGCTGCGGACGGCACTCGGCACTCGGCACTCGACGTCCGGTAGCGGAGTCGTCGACGACGCCGCGGGCGGATGCGTGACGGACGCCGGGTCAGCGCGCGAGCACGCTGCGCGCCAGACACAGGTCGGCCCAGGCCTTCGCCTTCTCCTCGGGACGCCGCAGCAGGTAGGCCGGGTGATAGGTGACGATCACCGGCACCTCGCGGTCCCCCACCCGGCAGGCGTGCACACGGCCGCGCAGGCGTCCGATACCCTCCTGCGACTGCAGCAGGGTCGCCGCCGAGAACCGCCCGGTCACCACGATCACGTCGGGCGACAGCAGCTCGATCTGCCGCAGCAGGTAGGGGCTGCACTGCGCGACCTCCTCCGGAAGCGGGTCGCGGTTGCGCGGCGGGCGGCACTTCAGCACGTTGGCGATGAACACGTTGCGCCGGCGGTCCAGCCCGATCGAGGACAGCATGTTGTCCAGCAGCTGACCGGCGCGCCCGACGAAGGGCTCGCCGCGGGCGTCCTCATCGGCACCGGGCGCCTCGCCGATCAGCATCCAGCGGGCCGTCTCGGGGCCGACGCCGAACACCGTCCGGGTGCGCGTCTCGCACAGCCCGCAGGCGCGGCAGCCCTCGACCGCCGTGCGCAGCGCCCCCCAGTCGGCACGCGACACCTCGAACGCCACCGCTTCGGCAGGTGACGCGTCGAACGAAGCCGCCTCGGCTGGCGACGCGTCGGGCGCAATCGCATCGGCAGGCGACCTTTCGGACGCCAGCACATCGGCACGCGACGCGTCGCGCCGATCGACGACAGGCGCGGGCGCGTCCGGTCGCTCGGACGCGGCATGGCGTGGGACCCCGGCGGGCTCCGCATGGGGCGCCGGGACGACGTCCGCACGGAGCGCCGGGGCGACGTCCGCGGAGGCCCCGCAGGCGTCGGCCGTGTCCCCCGCCTGCGGGGTCCGCATTACCCAGGCGGGCCCGAGCCCCAGAGCCGCCCACGCGCGCCGTCGGGACGGGTCCATCACGATCGGCCTCCGATCACGATGCCGCTCCGATCGCATCGAACCGCAGCAGCAGCACGAGTGCGTCTTCGCGCCGTCCGCCCGCATCCGGGTAGTAGCCCTTGCGCGCGCCGATCTGCACGAACCCGACCGAGGCATACAGCGCGCGTGCGACCGCATTGCTCGGACGCACCTCGAGCAGCATCGCCAGCGCACCGCGCCGACGCACGTCGGCACACAGCCAGGCGAGCATGCGACGGCCGAGCCCGTGCCCCTGCAGACCCGCCGCCACGCTGATGTTGAGCAGATGCACTTCGTCGGGCATCCAGGTGAGCACGGCATAGCCGGCGGGCGCGTCGCCGAGCGTGAACAGCCAGGCGTCGTAGCCGGCCCGCAGCGAATCGGTGAAGTTTCCGGGTGTCCACGGAAACGGATAGATGGCCCGCTCGATCTCCATCACACGATCGACGTCCCCGGGCTGCATCGGCCGCACCTGCAGCGCCTGGGGGTCGGCGGCCGGATCCACGCCGGTCATGCCCGACCGGCGCGCAGGCGGCGTTGCTCCTCGACGTCGAGCGCCACCTTGTCGCGGACATAGAGCGGCGCCGCCAGCGCGGCGTCCAGCCGATCGCCGGCCGCCAGGCGCGCCTCGGCGAGCCGCGCGACCGAACCCGCACGCGCATGCGTGTCGTCGACCGCGTGCAGACCGAGCTCGGCCAGCCGCAGCCCGAACGCGGCATACCGGGTGGCGCCGTCGCCGACGACGATCGCGTCACGCGCCAGGACGCCCTGCTGCCGCCACTGCTCGAGCCGCTCGGCGGCCTGTGCGGCGGGAAGCACCGCAATCGGCGCCAGCAGCCGCGGGCGCACGGCACGGTCATGCGCACCGCACGGGCTGCAACCGTATGCGCCGAGGTAGACCTCGCCCATCCGGGCATCCATCGCGACGACGACGCTCGGCTGGTGCGCCTGCCAGGCGATCGCCTCCAGCGAAGGGATCGGCGCCACCGGACGCGCCAGGCCGAACCCGAGCCCCTGTGCCACCCCGCAGCCGATCCGGATGCCGGTGAAGGATCCGGGCCCCGCGTCGAAGCCGATCGCATCCAGCACCTCCAGGTCCAGCCCCTCGGCGGACAGCAGAGCACGGGCCATCGGAAGCACGCGACGCGAATGCTCGTTGCCCGCGCGCTCGTCGAGCTGTTCGACGCGCACGGATGCGCCGGTCCGCAGCAGGAGGGCCACCGAGCACCATTCGGTGGAGGTGGCCAGCGCAAGCACCGTGCACGGGGCGGACGACGCGCCGGCTGGCGACGCCGCACGGAGCTGGGGATCGGGTTCGGCGGCGGTCATCGACGGACGGCGCCGCCACGCGGGCGGGGAATCGGCATGCCGCGGATTGTAGTCCGCTAGCGGTCCCCGCCTTCGCGGTAGAGACGCCGCCGCTCGCGCAGCTGTTCGCGCAGCAGCTCGCGCTCCTCGGGACTCAGCCGCTGCCGGTGGCCGCGGTCCTGGAGATGCCCGGGCCGGTACGCCGGGTCCGCCGGGCCGCGGTAGGCCTGCCCGGGATCGGGCTGGACCGGATAGGGCCGACCCGGATATGGCTGCCCCGGGTATGGCTGCCCCGGATAGGGCTGCCCGCGATGCGGCGGCGCCTGATACGGATTGCCCTGATCAGGATTGCCCTGATACGGGTTGCCTGGATATGGACTGCCCTGATGCGGATTTCCCCGGTAGGGGTTGCCCGGCGCGGGCTGCCCCGGCCCGGGCATGCCGGGCGGGACGAAATAGCCGCGCTGCTCGCCGCCGGCGGCATTGCGTGCCTCCCGCCGGCGCATGCGCTCCTCGATCGCCTGCTGGCGCAGCTCGTCGCGCAGGCGCTCGCGTTCGAAGCGCTCGCCCCCGCCCTGCGCGCGTACGGCGACCGGGGCGGCGCTTCCCCACATCAGCAGGCATGCGCACAGGAGCGCGCGCAGCAGCGGCCGCGGGGGCGGGACGGAGGGGCGGATCGGTTCCACGCCCTGCATTCTAGGCAAGCGGGGCGCCGCCCGCCGTCCGCGCGCGGTAAGCCCTGTAACAAAGGGTAAGACCCCACGTCGGAGGGCCGTGGCGCCGCATCCGCCGCGTGATGCCTCGCTATCATTCGTCCATGAACACTGCGGCCAAACACCTGCTGGTCGTCGACGACGACCCGAAGCTGCGCGAGTTGCTGCGCCGCTACCTCACCGAGAACCAGCTGGAAGTCACCCTGGCCGGGGACGCGCCCACGATGAACCGGCTGATGCAGCGCCAACCGTTCGATCTGATCATCCTGGATCTGATGCTGCCCGGTGAAGACGGCCTGTCCATCCTGCGTCGGCTGCGCGGCGCCAACGATACCACGCCGGTGATCATGCTGACCGCGAAGGGCGACGACGTCGACCGCATCGTCGGTCTCGAGATGGGGGCAGACGACTACGTGTCGAAGCCCTTCCATCCGCGCGAACTGCTCGCCCGCATCCATGCGGTGCTGCGCCGGCAGCCGGCGGCCGACGTGCCCGGCGCGCCCGCCACCGATCTCGGCGAGGTCGCCTTCGGCGAGTTCCGTCTGAACCTGGCCACGCGCAGCCTCACCCGCGCCGGCGTTCCGGTGCCGCTGACCAGCGGCGAGTTCTCGGTGCTGAAGACGTTCGCGCGCCATCCGCGCGTGCCGCTGTCGCGCGAAAAGCTGATGCTGCTCGCGCGCGGGCGCGAGTACGGCGCCTTCGACCGCAGCCTCGACGTCCAGATCTCCCGCCTGCGCAAGCTGATCGAGACCGATCCCCAGCATCCGCGGTTCCTGCAGACGGTCTGGGGCGTGGGCTACGTGTTCGTGCCCGATGGCGTCTGAGCGCGCGTGAGGCCCGGACCGCCCTCCGATGCCGCGACCGCTCCCCCGCGTCAGCCTGTTCTGGCGCACCTTCCTGCTGATCGCGGGGCTGCTCGGCTTCTGCCTGCTCGTGTCGCTGCAGCTGGTGCGCGCGCTCGACCGCGCGCCGCCCGAGCAGCAGCTCGCCTGGGAGATCGCATCGGTCATCAACCTGACGCGCTCGGCCCTGATCAGCACCCAGGGTGACCGCCGGGTCCAGCTGCTGGACGAACTCGCGCGCGAGGAGGACGTGCGGGTCGCACCGCTCGAACCCACCGATCAGGTCGCACCGCTGCCGTCGCCGTCGGCCGACGCACTGCAGCAGCACCTGCGTGCCATCGTGGGCCCGGCCACGCGGGTCGTCGGCCGCCTGAACGGCGACGCCGGCCTGTGGACCAGCTTCGAGATCGAAGGCGACCACTACTGGCTGGGACTCGGGCTGCAGCGCCTCGACCGCCGGCTGGGCCGGCCCTGGTGGCTGCTCGCCGGCCTGGCGATGATCCTGTCGGTGCTGGGTGGCCTGACCCTGAGCCGGCTGGTCAACCGGCCGCTCGCCCAGCTCGCGACGGCCCTGGGGCGGGTCGGCTCCGGCACACCGGCCCCCGATCTTCCGGAGGACGGTCCGTCCGAGCTCGCCGAACTCAATCGACGCTTCAACCGCATGGCGCGCGATCTCGCGGCGCTCGAGAGCGACCGCGCGGTTGCACTGGCGGGCATCTCGCACGACATCCGCACGCCGCTGACGCGCCTGCGCATGGAGATCGAACTCTCGGGGCTGACGGAGGACGAGAAGGCGTCGATGAACGACGACATCGACCGGATCGACCGGATCGTCGCCAAGTTCGTCGAGTACGGCCGCAGCGGCGTCGCCGAGCGCGGCGGCCCGCCGCCCGAGCCGGTGGACGTCACCCTGCTGCTGGAGTCGGTGTGCGACGGCTACCGCGCCCAGGTCGACGAGGGCCATCTCACCATCGAGCGCACGATCGAGCCGGGCCTGCGCTGGATCGGCGAGCCGCTCGACCTCGCGCGCATGACCTCGAATCTGCTGGAGAACGCGCTGCGCTACGGTCATGCGCCCGAGATGCCGGCGCAGGTCGTCCTGCAGGCGCGCGCGCGGCGCGACCGCGACGGCATCGAGCTGCGCCTGCGCGACCACGGCCCAGGCGTGCCCGACGACCAGATCGAGCGCCTGCTGCGGCCGTTCGCGCGACTCGACACTGCCCGCAGCGAGCACGGCGGCAGCGGCCTCGGGCTGGCCATCGTCAACCGGCTGGCGCTGCGCTACGGGGGCAGCTGCCGCCTCGCGAACGCGTCCGGGGGCGGTCTCGAGGTGGTGCTGGACCTGCCCTCCGCGCGGACCGCCGCGCGTCTCGCCGCGCGCCCGGCCGAGCCGCGATAGCAAAAGCCAATCGGGCGCATCAGAATCCCCAATTGGCCGTGTTCCCCCCCGGTTCGTAGAATCTGGCGTCGGCACCTTGTGCCGATCCCTCACTTCAACGGATCTGGAGACTGCCCATGCCCAGCCTCAAAGGCACCAAGACGCACGAGAACCTGAAAGCCGCATTCGCCGGCGAAAGCCAGGCCAATCGCCGCTACCTCTACTTCGCAAACAAGGCGGACGTCGAAGGCCATCCGGAAGTCGCAACCCTGTTCCGCTCCACGGCGGAAGGAGAGACCGGCCACGCGCACGGCCACCTCGACTACCTGGCCCAGGTCGGCGACCCGGCCACCGATCTGCCGATCGGCTCGTCGGAGCAGAACCTGAAGGCTGCCGTCGCCGGCGAGACGCACGAGTACACCGACATGTACCCGGGCATGGCCAAATCGGCCCGCGAGGAAGGCTTCGACGAGATCGCCGACTGGTTCGAGACGCTGGCCAAGGCCGAGCGCTCGCACGCGAACAAGTTCGCGAAGGCCCTCGAAAGCCTCGCCTGACGCTGACAAGGGCCGTTGCCGTTCGGCACGGCCCGTCGGATCACCGCCCTCCCCGGCGGCCCGGTCCACGGGGGAGCCGCCTACCGGTCGCTCCCCCGATTTTTTCCCGAGGCCCAAGATGACCGTACGAGAAGGTTCGCTCGAAGCGCCCACCCGCCATCCGCTGGACTGGAAGAACCCCGAGTTCTACGACAAGGACGCCTGTCTCAAGGAGATGGAGCGGGTGTTCGACATCTGCCACGGTTGCCGACGCTGCGTCAGCCTCTGCAATTCGTTTCCCGTGCTGTTCGACCTGGTCGACGAAAGCGCCACCATGGAAGTGGACGGCGTCGACAAGAAGGATTACTGGAAAGTCGTCGACCAGTGTTATCTGTGCGACGTCTGCTACATGACGAAGTGCCCGTACGTGCCACCGCACGAATGGAATCTCGACTTCCCGCATCTGATGCTGCGTGCGAAGGCGATCCAGTTCAAGGAAGGCACGCCGACGCAGTTCCGCGACAAGACGCTGTCGTCGACGGACCGCAATGGAAAACTCGCCAGCATCCCGGTCGTCGTGCAGATGGTGAATGCGGCGAAGAATTCGCCCGCGCTGAGAAAACTCGGCGAAAACATGATGGGCGTGCACCAGACCGCCTGGCTGCCCGATTTCGCGTCCCCGACGTTCGCAAAAGGCGCGCCCCAGAGCCGCGCCGGCCTGCCGGTGCGCGACGGCCAGCGCACGCCGGGCAAGGTTGCGGTCTTTGCGACCTGCTACGTGAACTACAACGAGCCCGGCATCGGTCACGACCTGCTGAAGGTGCTGAGCCACAACGACATCCCGTACGTGCTGGTCGAGAAGGAAGCCTGCTGCGGCATGCCGAAGCTCGAGCTCGGCGACCTCGAGTCGGTGGCGGCGCTCAAGGAAAAGAACATGCCCAAGCTGGCGGCCCTTGCGCGTGCCGGCTACGCGATCATCGCGCCGATCCCGTCCTGCAACCTGATGTTCAAGCAGGAGCTTCCGCTGATGTTCCCGGACGACCCCGACACCCAGGCCGTGCGCGAAGCGATGTTCGACCCCTTCGAATATTTCGTCGCGCGCGCCAAGGACGGTCTGCTGAACACGGACTTCAAGGCCGAGCTCGGCAACGTCTCGTACCACGTGGCCTGCCACCTGCGCGTTCAGAACGTCGGTCAGAAAACCCGCGAGATGCTGCAGATGGTGCCGGGCACCCACGTGAACACCGTCGAGCGGTGCTCGGGGCACGCCGGGACCTGGGGCGTGAAGAAGGAATTCCACGAGACCGCGCTGAAGATCGGTCGCCCGGTGTTCCGCCAGATGGCCGAGCATCCGGACGGCACCCCGAACTGGATCGCCTCCGACTGCCAGCTCGGCGGTCATCACATCGAACAGGGCATGCAGATCGCCGGCCAGAACGTCGACGGCAAGCTCGCCCACCCCATCACCCTCCTCAGGATGGCCTACGGCCTGGAGTGAACATCCGATGCCTACCGTGACCCGTGACTCCCTGATGACCCTCGAAGCCTACGCCAAGGCCCGCCCCGAATTCCGCCAGAAGGTGCTCGCCCACAAGAAGCATCGCAAGGTGGCGCTGGGGGCGCACGTGACGCTGCTGTTCGAGGACGAGCTGACCGTGCGCTACCAGATCCAGGAGATGCTGCGCATCGAGAAGATCTTCGAAGAGGACGGCATCCTGCACGAGCTCGAGGCATACAACCCGCTGGTGCCGGACGGTCGCAACTTCAAGGCGACGATGTTGATCGAATACGAGGACGCCGACGAGCGCCGCCGCGAACTCGCCCGCCTCAAGGGCATCGAGCGGCGCGTGTGGGTGCAGGTCGAAGGCTCGCCGAAGGTGTATGCGATCGCCGACGAGGATCTCGAGCGGGAAAACGACGAGAAAACATCGTCGGTGCATTTCCTGCGGTTCGAGCTGACGGAGGAAATGGCGGCGGCCCTCAAGTACGGGGTTTCGCTCGGGGTCGGCGTGGATCATCCGAATTACCAGGCGCAGATCGACCAGGTGCCGGCCGAAACCCGCGCAGCCCTGACGGCCGACCTGGCCTGAGTCGCGCACGGAATCCCGCGCGCCGCTGCCGACGCGCGGCTGGCCGTGTGGACACGCTGCGCATGCGGTCTCGGAGAAGAGATGCGGCGCGGAAAAGAGACGCGGCTCGGCAAAGGAATGCGGCTCGGTAAAGCGCCCTGCGTTCGGTCCCAGAAAAAAGCCCCGCGACTGCGGGGCTTTCCTTTTGCGTCCGGCGCGCCCGGGGGCGCCTCTATTGCGCCGTTGGCGCCTGTGCGGGCTGCGCAGCCGCCGCGATGGCGAATTCCTCCCGCGTACGCCCCTGGTCGAGATACGCCGACAACCAGACCGGTGTGCGACCGCGCCCCGACCACGTGACCCCCGTTGCCGGATCACGGAACTTCGGCGCAACCGTGGACGGCGCCTTGGCACTCTTGCGCGCGCCCTTCGCCGCTTTGGCCGGTGCCTTGGCACGCGCAGTCCGCTTCGCGGCGGGCGCTGCCGTCAGATCCGACACTTCGACACCGAGCCGCTTCATCAGCGCCCGGACGCGCTCGACGGCACGGGCCTTCTTCTGACCCTCGGCATTCTCGAGCGCCTTGGCCTGCGCCTGCAGGCGCGCAATCTGCTTCTGGATCCCGTCGTAGCTGAGCTTGGCCATGCCGACCTCTCGTTGAAGAGTGAACGGTTGAGACATTAACAGAAAATACCGCTCCGGAAACCGGGCGGAAATCACCACCACGCTTTTTTGAACCATCGACACCGCGTTGGCACGGCCGATTCAGTCCGATCGCAGGGTCGCTGCGGGCAATTCGTGCGGTCGATGCGGGCATTTTCTGCGGCCACCGCAGGCGTTACTCGTCGCCGTTGCGGGAATTACGCGCTTTCGTTGCAGGCAGTTCATGTCTGCGTTGCGTGATTGCACGCGATCGGTGCAGGAATGGCACATGGTCGATTCGAATATTTCCCCCGTGCACTTCCCGTCGTTGACACCACCGGCCGACCTGTAAATAGACCGGTTGGCCGAGGATTATCCGAGCAGCTTATCCGTGAATCGGCCGATGCACGGCATCCGTCGTGGCGGATTCATCCGGCCGATGCACGGGTCGCAGCGCAGCCCGGAGGCCCGGGCGCGTCTGCACGATCGCACGGTCGACGTCGGTGCGGATGCAGTCGCGTCCGTCCGCCTTCGCCCGATAGAGCGCGGCGTCGGCACGCGCGAGAATGGCGTCGATCGACGGATCCGTCGCGCGCGCGGACGCGACGCCCATGCTCACCGTGACATGACAGATCCCGCCCGGATCCATCGCCCCGCCGTCGGTCAGCCCGGTGCGCATGCCCTCGGCCCGGGCGCGTGCCGCCTCCGGGCCGGCGCCCGGCAGCAGCAGCAGAAACTCTTCGCCGCCGCTGCGCCCGAGGGTCTCCCCGGCCTGCAGGCCGGAGGACATGCGCTGCGCAAGGCCGACCAGCACCGCGTCGCCGACCGCATGACCGTGACCGTCGTTGATCGCCTTGAAGTGATCCACGTCGATGCAGACGACCGAGAATCCCGCCCCGTCGGGTCCGTGCCGCTGCCACTCGCGCTGAAGGGCCTCGACGATCGCACGGCGGTTGAACAGACCGGTCAGCGGATCGACGCGCGACAGGCGCGTCAGCGCGCGTACGGTGCGCTGGAGCAGCACGTAGGCGAACACGAGGTTCACCGCGAAGATCGCGACCAGCAGCACGTAGGCCAGCGCAAGCGTGACCGGCGCATCGTGGCTGAACTCGATCGGCGTGTCGCTCACCAGACCGGAGACGCCCCGCGCGATCAGCAGGAGGCCGACGATCCAGCCGGTGAGGATCAGCGCGATGGCGGCGCCGGGGATCTGCTCGCGCCGCAGCCGATCGTAGGCCAGGGTGCTGGCGCGACAGCTGATCCACGCGATCGCGAACAGCACGATCGCCACGCGCTGCTGGGCGGTCTCGGGCGACAGCCCGAACACGACGATCAGCACGCCGGAGAGTGCCGCCAGGCCCGCCTGTTCGCGCGCCATCACCGGATGGCCGAGCAGTTGCTGGCCCGCGCGCCACAGCAGCAGGAAGGTCAGCACGTTCAGGAGGTTGGCCACCGTATGGGTGACGACGTACGGCAGGAGCCCCCTCAGGCCGATCAGACCCAGGCCGACCCCCACCGAGAGGTTGAACAGCGCGAGGCCACGCAGCGGGCCGTTGGCCACCGTGCCGAAGCGCACGGCGCCGAGCCAGCCGGCACCGAACAGCGCGAGCTGCAGCCCGACCATGAGCCAGAGCCATTGGGCCTGGGTCATGGCCGGGTCGAGTCGGCGCGGACGTCGCTCTTCCGCCGGTGGTTTCCTGCCATCACGACGTGATCGGCACCCCCGGACGGAACTTGAGCGGTGCGTCCGCCCAGCCGCTCCCGTCTAGCGTTGCCAGCCGGGCGCCAGCACCTCCGCCTGTTCGGGGTGCCGCTGCGCCCAGGCACGCACGTACGAACACGCCGGCACGACCTTCAGGCCGGTCGCACGCGCATGCGCGAACACCGCCGCCACGATGCGCCCCGCCAGCCCGCGCCCCTCGAGCGCGGGCGGGACTTCGGTGTGGACGACCCACATCGTGTCGCCGTCCATCCGGTAGTCGGCGCGGCACAGCATGCCGTCGACCTCGAGCTCGAACCGGCTGCGCGCGGCGTTGTGGACGACGCCGTCGGCGGGCGCGGATGCGGGCGTGGTCACGCCGGCTCCGGAACGCTGGGCAGACCGGACAGGGCCATCGCGAGCTCCTCCTCGCTGTAGGTCTGGTTCGTCAGCTTGCCCGCCGAGAAGTCCATGTAGGCCTGCATGTCGAAGTGACCGTGCCCGCACAGGTTGAACAGGATGGTCTCGGCGCGGCCCTCGCGCTTGCAGCGCAGCGCCTCCTCGATCGCCCCCTTGACCGCGTGGTTCGCCTCCGGCGCGGGCAGGATGCCTTCGGTGCGGCCGAACAGCACGCCCGCCTCGAAGCACTCGACCTGGTTGTAGGCGACCGCCTCGATCAGCCCCAGCTCCTTCAGGTGGGACACGAGCGGGGCCATGCCGTGATAGCGCAGGCCGCCGGCGTGGAACCCCGGCGGCGTGAACGTGGAGCCCAGCGTGTGCATCTTGGTGAGGGGCGTCATGTGCGCGGTGTCACCGAAGTCGTACGCATAACGGCCGCGCGTCAGCGACGGGCAGGCCGCCGGCTCGACGGCCACGATGCGCGGCTTGGCGCCCCCCCGCAGACCCGCGCCGATGAACGGGAACGAGATGCCTGCGAAGTTCGAGCCGCCGCCGGTGCAGCCCACGACGACGTCCGGATAGGCATCGGCCATCTGCAGCTGCTCGATCGCCTCGATGCCGACGATCGTCTGGTGCAGCAGCACGTGGTTCAGCACGGAGCCGAGCGCGTACTTGGTGTCGTCCCGCTGGGCGGCGATCTCCACGGCCTCGGAGATCGCGATCCCCAGGCTGCCCGGATGGTCGGGCGTGCGGGAGAGGACGTCGCGGCCATAGGCGGTCTCGGTCGAGGGCGACGGCAGGCAGCGCGCGCCGTACGACTCCATCAGCGCACGGCGGTACGGCTTCTGGTTGTAGGAGACCCGCACCTGGAACACCGTCACGTCGATGCCGAACAGCGCCCCCGCGAACGCCAGCGACGAGCCCCACTGGCCGGCGCCGGTCTCGGTGGTCAGGCGGCGGATGCCGGCCTGCTTGTTGTAGAACGCCTGCGCGATCGCCGTGTTCGGCTTGTGACTGCCCGCGGGACTGACGCCCTCGTACTTGTAGAAGATGCGCGCCGGCGTGCCCAGCGCTTGCTCGAGGCGGTGCGCCCGGAACATCGGGGTCGGCCGCCACAGGCGGAAGACGTCACGCACGGGCTCGGGGATGTCGATCTCGCGCTCGGTGGTCACCTCCTGCATGATCAGTTCCATCGGGAACAGCGGCGCGAGGTCGTCCGGTCCGACCGGCTTCATGGTGCCGGGATGGAGCACCGGCGGCAGCGCTTTCGGCAGATCGGCCTGGATGTTGTACCAGCGCTTGGGAATGCGGCTTTCGTCCAGCAGAAACTTGGTCTGACCACTCATCGTGTTCCCTTTCGTGTGCAAACGTTGATCGGATGTCGAGGTTGCGTCGATACAGGTGCGAGGTTGCGTCGATACAGGTGCGAGCATACGCCGCACGACAGGCGACGCGGCCGCACGACGGGCGGTGCGGCCGCGCGTCTAGCGGCGCAGCAGCACCGCCGCCTCCGCGCAGATCCCCTCGCCGCGACCGGCGTACCCCAGGCGCTCGCTGGTCTTGGCCTTGACGTTCACGCGGTCGGTCTCCAGGCCGAGGTCGGCAGCGATCGCGGCCACCATCCCGGGCAGGTGCGGCGCGAGCCGGGGGCTCTGCGCGATCACGGTCGCGTCGACGTTGGCGACCGTCCATCCGCGCGCCTGCAGCATCGCGGCGACCGCCCGCAGCAGCACGCGGCTGTCCGCCCCGCGCCAGCGCGGGTCGGTGTCGGGGAAATGACGGCCGATGTCACCCAGCGCGGCGGCGCCGAGCAGCGCGTCGATCAGCGCGTGCAGCAGCACGTCGGCGTCCGAATGCCCGAGCAGCCCGGCGTGATGCGGAATCGTGACCCCGCCGATCACCAGCGGACGGCCCGGCACCAGCGCGTGCACGTCCCAGCCCTGCCCGGTGCGCCAGTCGCCCGGAGTGCCTGGCGCCAGCAGCGCAGCCATCATGTGCAGATCCTCCGCGGTCGTGATCTTGAAGTTGCGCCGCTCGCCGGTCACCAGCAGCGGCATGGCCCCGGCCGCCTCGATCGCCGACGCCTCGTCGGTGGCGTGAGGGCAGCCGTGCAAGGCCGCCCGCAGCGCGCCGGCCCGGAACATCTGCGGCGTCTGCGCCAGCCAGAGGCCGTCGCGCGGGACGGTGACGGACGCGTAGGGCACCGTGACGGACGCCTGAGGGCCCGACGCCTGAGGACCGGATGTCAGGGGCCCGGATTCCGCGCGCGCGCGCGGCTGATCGGCACGATGCGTACGCTTCACGGTGTCGGCGACCGGCAGGGCCAGCAGCCCGCCGACCGGATGGTCGGCCAGCGCGTCGCGCAGCCGCCCGAGCGCCGCCGCGGTCAGTCCGGGCCGGGCCGCATCGTGCACCAGGATCCAGTCGTCGTCGCGCAGGTCTGCGGCCAGCGACTCGATGCCGGCCAGCACCGAATCGCGCCGCTCGGCGCCGCCCACCGCACGCACCTGCAGCCGGGGATGCCGAGCCGACAGCGCGCCGGCCCGGGCATCGTCCGGCGCCAGCACGAGCACCACGCGTTCGATCCAGTCGGCCGCCAGCAGGGGAGCCAGCGACCACTCGAGCACGCTGCGACCGGCCAGGTCGAGGTACTGCTTCGGCACGGCCGCCCCGACCCGTGTCCCCACGCCCGCCGCCGGAACGACCGCCCAGCACCGCGACCGCCGTGCCGTGCCCGGCGACTGCGCGGAGGCGTCGTCGACGTGCACGGCCGCGTTGTCTGCGTCGACGCGTGCGGGCGCGTCCCCTGTCGTCATCTGGCTCATCGGCTAAAATTCTAGCCCCTGCCGCTCGGCCGCATGCGGCTGCTCGGGTCCTCCACACGCCGGGCCGCGACACGCGCCCGACGGCCTGCCTGACCATCGTCCTTGAATCAGCCTGCACCGCCGCCCCCGCCCGCGCTCACCGACCTGCTCGCCCCGGCGCTGAAGCCGCCCCGCCCGGGCACCGTCTTCACGCTGCCGGGCACCGCCGGGTCGTCCGACGCCTGGCTGATCGCCCGGCTCGCGCGGCGCACCGTGCTGGAGGCGCGCGCCGCCGACGGTGCGGCCCGTATGCTGGCCGTCATCACGGCGAGCGCCACCGATGCGCAACGCCTGGCCACCGAGATCGGCTTCTTCGACGCCGGCCTCAACGTGCGCCTGCTGCCCGACTGGGAGACGCTGTCGTACGACAGCTTCTCGCCGCACCAGGACCTGGTCTCCGAGCGGCTCGACACCCTGTTCACGATGCAGCAGGGGCGCTGCGACGTCGTCATCGCCATGGCGACCACCGCGCTGCACCGCCTGGCGCCCCCGGCCTTCCTCGCGTCGCACACGTTCTTCTTCGACAAGGGACAGGTGCTCGACGAGGCGCGGCTGCGCAGCCAGCTCACGCTGGCCGGCTACGAGCACGTCACGCAGGTGGTCAAGCCGGGCGAATACAGCGTGCGCGGCGGCCTGATCGACCTGTTCCCGATGGGTTCGCAACTGCCCTACCGGCTCGACCTGTTCGGCGACGAGATCGAATCGATCCGGACCTTCGATCCGGACACCCAGCGCAGCCTGTACCCGATCGATCGGGTGCGCCTGCTGCCCGGGCGCGAGTTCCCGATGGACGAGGCCGCGCGCACGGCGTTCCGCGGGCGCTGGCGCGAGCAGTTCGAAGGCGATCCCTCGAAGTCGGTGGTGTACCGCGACATCGGCAACGGCATCGCCAGCGCCGGCATCGAGTACTACCTGCCCCTGTTCTTCGACCAGACGGCCACGCTGTTCGACTACCTGCCCGAGGCGTCGCTGATCCTCACGCACGGCGACGTCCACGGCGCGGCGCAGCGCTTCACCGACGACACGCAGCAGCGGTTCCGGTTCCTGTCGCACGATCCGGAGCGCCCGCTGCTGCCTCCCGCGCAGGTGTTCCTGACGGCCGAGCAGTTCTTCTCGGCCGCCGGGCAGTTCGGACGCTGGTCGATCTCGGACGAGGCCGGTGCGCGGGCGCCGCTCGCGCAGCGCCTGCCCGACCTGTCGGTGAACCGCCGTGCGGATGCGCCGCTGGCGCGCCTCGAGCAGTTCCTCCTCGAGGCGCCGCAGCGCAAGCTCATCCTCGCGGAGTCGCCCGGGCGGCGCGAGACGATGCTGCAGATGTTTGCCGAGTACCGGCTGCTGGCGGGCGACGGTGCCAACCTGCCCACGCTCGACGGCTGGGCGGCTTTCGAGGCGGGCCGTCACGACGTGGCGATCGCCGTCGGCCCGCTGCACGACGGCTTCGTCCTGCCGGCGGCCGACCTCGCGGTCATCACGGAAGCGGAGCTGTTCGCCGGGGTCGTGCGCCGGGGCGCGCGCGGACGCCGCGAGGTCGAGACCAACGTCGACGCGATCATCCGCGACCTCTCCGAGCTGAAGCCGGGCGACCCCGTCGTGCACACCCAGCACGGCATCGGCCGCTACGAAGGGCTGCTCACGCTGGACCTCGGCGACGGGCCCACCGAGTTCCTGCACCTCACCTATGCGAACCAGGCCACGCTGTACGTGCCGGTGTCGCAGCTGCACGTGATCGGCCGCTACAGCGGCGCCAGCCCCGAGGATGCGCCGCTGCACCAGCTCGGCAGCGGCCAGTGGGAGAAGGCGCGTCGCAAGGCCGCGCAGCAGGCGCGCGACACGGCGGCCGAACTGCTCAACCTGTACGCCCGGCGCGCCGCCCGCCAGGGGCACAGCTTCCGCTTCCAGGCACACGACTACGAGGCGTTCGCCGAGGGGTTCGGCTTCGAGGAGACCCCCGACCAGCTCGCCGCCATCCATGCCGTCGTGCAGGACATGGTCTCGGGCAAGCCGATGGACCGGCTGATCTGCGGCGACGTCGGCTTCGGCAAGACGGAAGTCGCGCTGCGCGCGGCCTTCGTCGCAGTGGCCGACGGCAAGCAGGTGGCGGTGCTGGCGCCCACCACGCTGCTGGCCGAACAGCACTTCCAGACCTTCTCCGACCGCTTCGCCAACCTGCCGGTGCGCATCGCCGAGCTGTCGCGCTTCCGTTCGTCCAAGGAGATCAAGGCCGCGATCGAAGGGCTCAACGACGGACGGATCGACATCGTCATCGGCACGCACAAGCTGCTGTCGGGCGACGTGAAGTTCTCGCGGCTCGGGCTGGTGATCATCGACGAGGAACACCGCTTCGGCGTGCGCCAGAAGGAGGCGCTGAAGAACCTGCGCGCGGAGGTCGACGTGCTCACGCTCACGGCGACCCCCATTCCGCGCACGCTCGCGATGAGCATGGAGGGCATCCGCGACTTCTCGGTGATCGCGACGGCGCCCCAGAAGCGTCTGGCGATCAAGACCTTCGTGCGCCGCGAGACCGACGGCACGATCCGCGAGGCGCTGCTGCGCGAGCTCAAGCGCGGCGGTCAGGTCTACTTCCTGCACAACGAGGTCGAGACGATCGAGAACCGGCGGCGCGCGCTCGAAGCGCTGGTGCCCGAGGCCCGCATCGTGGTCGCCCACGGCCAGATGCCGGAGCGCGAGCTCGAGCGCGTGATGCGCGACTTCCACCAGCAGCGCTTCAACGTGCTGTTGTGCACCACCATCATCGAGACCGGCATCGACGTGCCGAGCGCCAACACGATCGTGATGCACCGTGCCGACAAGTTCGGACTGGCGCAGCTGCACCAGCTGCGCGGCCGCGTCGGGCGCTCGCATCACCAGGCGTACGCGTACCTGCTGATCCCCGACGAGAGCGCGATCACCAAGGACGCGACCAAGCGCCTCGACGCGATCCAGATGATGGAGGAGCTGGGCTCGGGCTTCTATCTCGCCATGCACGACCTCGAGATCCGCGGCGCGGGCGAGGTGCTGGGCGACTCGCAGTCGGGCGACATGCAGGAGGTGGGCTTCGCCCTCTACAGCGAGATGCTGTCCGAGGCGGTGAAGGCGCTGAAGGCAGGGCGCGAGCCCGACCTCTCCGCCCCGCTGTCCGCGACCACCGAGATCAACCTGCACACCCCCGCCCTGCTGCCGTCCGACTACTGCGGCGACGTGCACGAACGGCTGACGCTGTACAAGCGTCTTGCCAACTGCGACACGCTCGAGCGGCTCGAGCACATGCAGGAGGAGCTGATCGACCGGTTCGGGCGCATGCCCGACGCGGCGCGGGCGCTGATCGAGACACACCGGCTGCGCATCCTGTCGCAGCCGCTGGGCATCGTGCGCATCGACGCCGCCGGCGAGGCGATCGCCATCCAGTTCATGCCGCAGCCGCCGATCCCGCCCGAACGCATCATCAAGTTCATCCAGGGCCGACGCGACGCCCGGCTCGCCGGGCCCGACCGTCTGCGCCTGTCGGTCACGTCGGCCGACCTCACGCAACGCGTGCAGCGGGTGCGCGAAGTGCTCAAGGCCCTGTCCTGACCCCCGACGCCCCCCCTCCCTTCACCGCATCCGGACACACGTCATGAATCTCGTGATCCAACACCCCGGGCTGAGCGACGACGCCGTCCGGGGCATCGCGGCCGAACTCGGCCGTGCGCCCGCGCAGCGCGACATGCAGACCGCACGCTGGACCGGCACCGGGCTCGACGGCCGCGGTGCCGCCGCGCTGGGCGCGCGGTTCGGCGTCGATGCCGCCGCCGTGCCGCCGGGACGGCGGATGTCCGACTTCCGCCTGATCGCGTTCGACATGGACTCGACGCTGATCACGATCGAATGCGTCGACGAGATCGCCGACTTCGCCGGCCGCAAGGCCGAGGTCGCCGCGATCACCGAAGCCGCGATGCGCGGCGAGATCTCCGACTACTGCGAGAGCCTGCGGCGGCGCGTGGCGCTGCTCGCCGGCCTGGGCGCCGACGCGTTGCAGCGCGTGTTCGACGAGCGCCTGCGCATCACGCCCGGCGCCAAGCCGCTGATCGACCGCGCACGCGCGGCCGGGCTGAAGGTGCTGCTCGTGTCGGGCGGCTTCACCTACTTCACCGACCGGCTGCGCGCGCAGCTGGACCTCGACTTCGTGCGGGCCAACGCGCTGGAACTGCGCGACGGGCGGCTGACCGGCGGCCTCGTCGGCGACATCGTCGATGCCCGCGTCAAGCGCGAGACCGTCGAAGCCACCTGCGCGCGCATCGGCTGTGCGCCGGCGCAGGCCATCGTCGTGGGCGACGGCGCCAACGACCTCGAGATGATGGGAATCGCCGGCGTGTCGGTGGCGTACCACGCCAAGCCGGTGGTGCGTGAACGCACCACCGACGCGCTGCAGCACTGCGGTCTGGACGCGCTGCTGAACCTGTTCGACGACACGGCGGGGGCGCCCGTCAGCGCCCCCGCCCCGTGATCCCGCGGCCTGCGCGGCGCGCCCCATGACGCCCGCCGCACGCGCCACGGTCGCTGGGATGGCGGCCCTTGCGCTCGGCATGGGCATCGGCCGCTTCGCCTACACACCGCTGCTGCCGGCGCTGATCGCCGACGCGGGCCTGTCGATCGAAGCGGCCGGCGACATCGCCGCCGCCAACTTCGCCGGCTACCTGATCGGTGCGATCGCGGCGACCCGGGTGCCGCCCGCATGGCGACGCATCGCGTTCGCGACGGCGATCGCAGCGTCCATCCTCACCACGCTGCTGATGGCCGGGCTGCGCGCGCCGGTGGCGCTGGGCCTGACCCGCGCCGTGGCGGGCGTTGCCAGCGCCTTCGTGCTGGTGCAGGGCTCGTCGATCATCCTCGACGTCCTGGCGCGCTGCCGGCGGCCCGAGCTCTTCGCATGGCTGTACGCCGGCGTCGGCGCGGGCATCGCGCTGACGGCGGTGATCGTCGAAGGGATGAGCCGTGCACACGCCAGCGGCAGCGCCACCTGGATCGCCCTGGGCGGGGCCAGCCTGCTGCTGGCCGTGCCCGCCCTGCGCCTGCGCCTGCCGGACGACGTCGAACGCGCACCAGCCCCCGTCATCGCGTCGGGTCCCGCGGCGTCGGGTCCCGCGGCGGCCGAGCCCACCGCCGCCGACCGGTCCGGTCCCGATGCCGCCGTGCCCGCCGCCGCCGCCGCCGACCGGTCCGGTCCCGATGCCGCCGTGCCCGCATCCCACCGGTCCGGCCCCGATGCTGCCGCGTCCGCCACCGACCCGTCCGGCCCCGCCGCTGTCTCCGACGTCCCCCAGGCCCGTGCGCGCGCGCGTGCGTTGCGCCTGCTCACCCTCGCCTACGGCGGACTCGGCTTCGGCTATGTGATCACGGCCACCTTCCTCGTCGTGATCGTGCGCTCGCGACCCGACTGGAAAGCCTGGGAAATGGCGGTCTGGTTCGTCGTCGGCGCCGCCGCCGCCCCGTCCAACCTGCTCTGGCTCTGGGTGGCGCGTCGGGTCGGCGCATGGAATGCGATGACCGGTGCGTTCCTGATGCAGGCGATCGGGGTGATGGCCGCGGTCGCGGGCGCGCACCTCGCCTGGGTGTTCGTCGGCGCCGCCTTCCTGGGCGGCACGATCGTCGCGATCACCGCGATGGGGCTGAGCAGCGCCCGCGAACTCGCCACCGGCGACAGCAACCGCGTGCTCGGCACGATGACGGCGGCATTCGGCATCGGGCAGATCGCCGGGCCGGCCGCCGGCGGCCGGCTCGCGGAGGCGACCGGGTCGTTCATGGCCCCTTCGGTGATGGCCGCGGTCGTGCTGGTGGCGTCGGCGGTGCTGACGACGCTCGCTGCCCGTGCCCGCCGGGCCTGAGCGCCGGGCCTGATCGCCGGGCCTGATCGCCCGGGTGCGGACACCCAGGCGTCGGACGCCGGAGCGATCGCCCCGCGTCGGGCCCCGCGTGCGTCAGGCGTTCAGACCCAGCGCGCCCGGTGCACGCTGGCTGCCGTGATGCCGGCATAGAACAGCACCGCAACCGACATCAGCACGCACAGCGCCCAGAACGGCGCACCGAACTTGATGAGCAGGGTGCCGCCGACGATCACGGTGACCAATCGGGCGGTAGCCCCGAGCACCGGCCACAGCACCCGGCCGGCACCCTGCGACGCGAAGTACAGCGCCACGGCGACCCCCAGCACCGGATACATCGGCGCCACCCAGTGCAGGTACACGGCCGCGTAGTCGCGCACCGCCGGGTCGTCGCTGAAGATGCCGGTCCAGGCCTGCGGAAACACCGCGGCGATCAGGCCGATCGACCCGCACAGCGCCGCGGCGAACCCGGCGCCCATGTAGGCCGCCCGCTTGGCCCGCTTCAGGTCGCCCGCGCCGAGCGCCGTGCCGACCATCGGCACGAGCGCCTGCCCGAACGAGAACGCCAGCGGCATCATCAGCAGCTCGAGCCGCGCGCCCACGCCGTACCCGGCCAGCGCCGCCGTCCCGTAGCGGCCCGCGAAGCCGGTGAGGATCACCGCGGTCGACATCGACTGCAGGGCCGAGAGCATCGACAGCCCCCCCACGCGCAGCAGGCGTCCGAACATCGCGCCATGCAGCACCAGGTCGCTGCGCAGCGGCCGCAGCGCACTGCCGGGCCGGAAGATGGCCACGGCGCCGAGCACCGTGGACACCACCAGTGCGCACAGGTACGCGACCGCAGCGCCCCGCATGCCCATCGACGGGATGCCCAGGGCACCGGGCACGAGCACGGCGGCGAGCGGCACGTGCACCACGGCCGCCGAGATCAGGATCGCCGCCGGCAGCGTGGTGTTCCCCGTGCCACGCAGGATGCTGCCGCACATGTTCGACACCCAGACGAGCATCGAACCCGCGAACACCGTGTTGGAGTAGACCAGCGCGTGTTCCAGCGCCGGCCCCCGGCCGCCGAGAAACGTGAAGATCGCGCGGCCCGCGGTCAGCATCAGCAGGGTGCACAGCACACCGCCGGTCAGGGCGATCACGAACGCATGCACGACCACCGAACGCGCGGTGGCCGCGTCGCCGGCGCCGAGCGCGCGGGCGATCGCCGACGTGATGCCGCCGCCCATGGCCCCGCCCGACAGCATGTTCATCAGCATCACCAGCGGGAACACGATCGCCAGTCCCGCCAGCGGCTCGGTGCCGAGCTGGCCGATGAACCGGGTGTCGGCGATCGCCACTGCGGTCTGGAAGACCATCAGCAGCATCGCGGGGGCGGCCATCCGCAGCAGGGTCTGGCCGATCGGCCGTTCGAGCAGCGCGTGCGTGCGTGCGGACGGCGGCTTCGGCGCCTCGGTTCGGGCACCAGCGTCAGGAGCATTCATCCGGACGAGTGTACCGCCGCGCCATGCGGCCGGTGCCATGCCGGTCGTGCCTGATTGCGGATGTCGAAACGCCGGGCGCAGCGTAAGCGTCACGACAATACGCATTCGCGACGGTCGGCGCCTGGTCGTTTTGCGGCACGCAACGCCAAGCATCGCCATAATCGAAGCTCCTCGCCCTGGGAGCCGTGATGAACATCGCCCTGGCCTGCGTGCTGACCGCAGGTGTACTGCCGATCGTGGCCGCCGTCGTGTCCAAATGGGGCTTCCGCGGCTACGACAATCGCAATCCGCGCGCCTGGCTGGCCGGCCAGACCGGCTTCCGCGCCCGCGCCAACGCCGCGCAGGCCAACAGCTGGGAGGCGTTCGCGTTCTTCGCACCGGGCGCGCTCGCCGCGCTGTGGGCGCAGGCGCCGCAGGCGCGCGTCGACGCCCTCGCACTCGCCTTCATCGCGGCGCGTGTGCTGTACCTGGTGCTGTACGTGGCCGACCGGGCCACGCTGCGCAGCCTCGTCTGGACGGTGGGCTGGGGGTGCAGCGTGGCGCTGTACGTGTCGGCGCTCTGATCAGCGCGCCACCGACCCGTGCAGATCGTGGTCGTCCGCGCGCGTGATCCGCACGCGCACGATCTCGCCCACCCGCAGCGACGCGTGCGGCCGGATCAGCACCCGACCGTCGATCTCGGGCGCGTCGGCGAACGATCGCCCCACGGCGCGCACCATCATGCCTTCGTCGTCGCCGTGGACCTCGTCGACCAGCACGTCGAGCGTGCGCTTCACGAACCGCTTCAGCCGCTGGCGGCTGATCTCGGCCTGCACCTGCATGAAACGGGCCTGACGCTCCTGACGGACCTCGTCGGGAAGCGCGCCCGGCAGCGCGTTGGCCGCCGCCCCTTCGACCGGTGAATAGGCGAAGCACCCGACCCGGTCGAGCTGCGCTTCGCGCAGGAACTCGAGCAGGTATTCGAACTCGGCCTCGGTCTCGCCGGGGAACCCGGCGATGAAGGTGCTGCGCAGGGTGATGTCGGGGCACAGCGCGCGCCAGGCACGGATGCGCTCGATGTTCACCTCCCCCGACGCGGGGCGCTTCATCAGCTTGAGGATGCGCGGGTGCGCATGCTGGAACGGCACGTCCAGGTAGGGCAGGATCCGCCCTTCGGCCATCAGCGGAATCACCTCGTCGACGCTGGGATACGGGTACACGTAGTGCAGGCGCACCCACACCCCGAGCTGCCCGAGCTCGCGTGCGAGCTCCGTCATCCGGGTGCGCACCGGCCGGCCGCCGACGAAGTCGGTGCGGTACTTCAGGTCGACCCCATAGGCGCTGGTGTCCTGCGAGATGACCAGCAGCTCCTTCGCCCCGCCCTTGACCAGCGCTTCGGCTTCGCGCATCACCTCGCCGATGGGGCGGCTGACGAGGTCGCCGCGCATCGCGGGAATGATGCAGAACGCGCAGCGGTGGTTGCAGCCCTCGGAGATCTTCAGGTACGCGTAGTGCCGCGGCGTCAGCTTGATGCCGGCTTCGGGGACCAGATCGGTGAACGGATCGTGCGGCTTGGGCAGGTGCGTGTGCACGTGCTGCATCACCTCGTCGGTGGCATGCGGACCGGTCACGGCCAGCACCTTGGGATGCACCTGCTCGACCAGCGTGCCGCCCGCGTCACCGCCCTTGGCGCCGAGGCAGCCGGTGACGATCACCTTGCCGTTCTCGGCAAGCGCCTCGCCGATCGCATCGAGCGACTCGGCCACCGCGGCGTCGATGAAGCCGCAGGTGTTGACGATCACGAGATCGGAGTCGCCGTAGTTGGGCGCGATGTCGTAGCCTTCGGCGCGCAGCTGCGTGATGATCCGCTCGGAGTCGACGAGCGCCTTCGGGCAGCCCAGCGACACGAAGCCGACCCGGGGCGCGCTCGGCGCCTGCGGGGCACGACGCCGGACGGCGCGCATGGAGGGGGAATCGCTCATCGTAAGCAAAAGAGCCGCCCCACGGGGCGGCTCGGTCGGAATGCGGGAACCGTGATTTTACGCGCGTCGGCTATTTCTTGTCCGCCGGTCCGGTGGGGCCGGGTGATCCCGGGCCGCCCGGCGCACCAGGGGCCCCCGGGAACGGGAACGTCTGGAACATCGACCGCGCCTGCTGCTGCATCTGGTCCTGCATCTGCACGAACAGGTTCTTGCTCTGCTCGATGTAGTTGCCCATCATCGTCTGGATCATGGGCGTCTGCACGGACATGAACTGCGCCCACAGCTCGGGGCTCGGCAGACCCTTGTTGTCGTAGAAGGCCTTCGACTGGTCCTGCATCTTGGCCTGGATCTCGACGAACGCCTGCATCGTCTTCTCGAGGTACGAGCCCATCATGCCCTGCATCGCATGGCCGTAGAACCGGATGATCTGCGACAACATCACCGACGAGAACAGCGGCGCTCCGCCCGCTTCCTCTTCCAGGATGATCTGCAGCAGGATGCTGCGGGTCAGGTCTTCGTTGGACTTCGCATCCACCACCTTGAAGTCCTCGGTCTCGAGGACGAGCTGCTTCACGTCGGCCAGGGTGATGTAGGCGCTGGTCTGGGTGTCGTACAAGCGACGATTCGGATATTTCTTGATCAGGCGGGTCGAGGTCGCTGCCATCAGAGGAGTCTCCAGTCTTGTCGTCGTGCCCGCCGCCAGGCGCAGACCCCCTCGAGGGTGCGCGTCGGCGGCGGTGCCGCGGTGGATCGGCCGCGGCGCATCAGCCCATGTGCAGGCCGCCGTTGCAGGAGAAGTCGGCGCCCGTGGTGAAGCCCGCATCTTCCGTGGTGAGCCACGTGCAGATCGAGCCGATCTCCTCGGCGCGGCCGAGACGCCTGACCGGGATGGTCTGGATGATCTTCTCGCGCACGTCCTCGCGCACCGCCATCACCATGTCGGTGGCGATGTAGCCCGGCGACACGGTGTTGACCGTCACGCCCTTGCTGGCGACTTCCTGTGCCAGTGCCATCGTGAACCCGTGCATGCCGGCCTTGGCCGCCGAGTAGTTGGTCTGACCGAACTGGCCCTTCTCGCCATTGACCGACGAGATGTTGATGATGCGCCCCCAGCCCTGGTCGAGCATGCCGTCGATCACCTGCTTGGTGACGTTGAACAGCGAGTTCAGGTTGGTGCTGATGACCGCGTTCCAGTCGTCGAGCGACATCTTGCGGAACACGCCGTCGCGGGTGATGCCGGCGTTGTTCACCAGGATGTCGACCTTGCCGTGCTCGGCCTTGACCTTGTCGAAGGCCTCCTTCGTCGAGTCCCAGTCGGACACGTTGCCGACGGAAGCGGAGAAGTGATAGCCGTCGGCCTTCTGTTCGGCCAGCCACTTGTCGAAGTCGCGGGTCGGCCCGCACCCCGCGATCACCGTGTAGCCGGCGTCGTGGAACTTTCGGCAGATGGCGGTCCCGATGCCGCCCATGCCACCGGTCACGTATGCGATCTTCTTTGCCATGTTCACCTTCCTCCTGAAAACTGCGGAGACTAGCGTCCCCAACTTGCACGGACCTGACTCAGACGGCCCGGGCCTTCACGTAACTGCCGGGGGCCGACTCGAGTGCCCGATAGGTCTTGGAACCGGGCGCGCTCGGCGCCGCGACCAGTTCGCCACGATACGGTTCCAGCCACGCCGCCCAGGCATTCCACCAGCTGCCGGGATGCTCGGTGGCGGACGCCAGCCATTCGTCCGCGGACACACCCGCGCGCCCGTCCGTCCAGTAGCTGCGCTTGTTCTTCGACGCCGGATTGATCGCACCGGCAATGTGGCCGCTGGCCCCCAGCACGAAGCGCACGCCACCATCGCCGCCACGCAGCAGCGCGGTGCTGGCGTGCGCGGCGCGCCACGGCACGATGTGGTCTTCGCGCGCGCCGAAGATGAACGTGGGCACGTCGATGCGGCGCAGATCGACCGGCTGGCCGAGGCTCGTCAGCCGATCGGGGATGCGCAGCTCGTTCTGCAGGTACATGTGCCGCAGGTACCAGGTGTACATCGGGCCCGGCAGGTTGGTGCTGTCGGCATTCCAGTACAGCAGGTCGAACGCCGGCGGCCGCTCGCCCTTCAGGTAGTTGTTGACGTAGTAGTTCCAGACCAGGTCGTTGGGACGCAGGAACGAGAACGTCGTGGCGAGATCCTTGCCGGGCAGGATGCCGCCCTGCCCGATCGCCTGCTCGCGCATCCGCACCGACGGCTCGTCGACGAACACGCCGAGCACGCCGGGGTCGGCGAAATCGAGCAGCGTGGTCATCAGCGTCATCGTCTCCGCCGGGTGCTCCCCGCGCGCGGCCAGGGCGGCCAGCGCCGTGGCCAGGATGGTGCCGCCCACGCAGAAGCCCAGCGTGTTCACCGTGTCGGCGCCGGTGATCTCGCGCACGACCCGGATCGCCTCGACCACCCCCTGCTGCAGGTAGTCGTCCCAGGTGAGGTGTCCGAACTCGGGCCCGACGTTGCGCCACGACACCATGAAGACCGTGTGCCCGCGGGAGGCGGCGAACGCCACCAGCGAGTTGTCCGGCTGGAGGTCCATGATGTAGAACTTGTTGATGCTGGGCGGCACCATCAGCAGGGGACGCGCCCCCACACGTTCGGTGCTCGGCGCGTACTGGATCAGCTGGATCAGGTCGTTCTGGTACACCACGGCGCCGGGGCTCGTCGCCACGTTGCGCCCGACCTCGAACGCCTCCTCGTCGGTCTGCGACATCCGGCCGCGCTGCATGTCGGACAGCAGATTCTCGAGCCCCGCGCGCAGACTCTCGCCGTTGGTCTCGATCAGCTTGCGCTGCGCCTCGGGGTTGGTCGCGAGGAAGTTCGCCGGCGACATCATGTCCACCCACTGCTGGGTGGCGAAGCGGATGCGATCGAGCGCCTGCGGCTCACCCTCGAGCGCGCCCGCCATCTTCTGCAGGAACTCGGCGTTCAGCATGTAGAGCGCCGCCGTCCAGGTGAACGGCCCGTTGTCGTGCCAGGTCTCGTGCGCAAACCGCTTGTCGGCGACCGCCGGCGCGGCGTGGGTGGCGGCGTTCTCGAACAGACGCTGCCAGCGCTGCACGTACTCGGCCTGGAGTTCGGCGAGACGGGCCGGCGGGAACTGCACCTGCGGCAGTGCCCCGAACAGCGCGCCGAAGGCGGCGAGCGGGTCGCCCGGCGACGCGGCGCCCGCGGTGTCGGACTGCGCGTCGGCGCCCGGCGCGGACTGCGCGGACTGCGCCGATGCCTCGGCCGAGGCCGTGCCCGGCCGCCTGCTCCGGCGCGTCGATGCGCCTGCGGTTTCACCGGCGGCCTTGCCGCGCGACCGTGCGGTCGCGCCGGGCTGCTTCGCGGTTGCCATCTGTTCCCCCTACACTTTCGGCCCGGCCGCACGACGACGCGGCAAAGCCCACGAATCGATCCGCGTTTCCGCGCCCTGAATGGTCCGGATCATTTTGCCCGTCGGTGGTGCTTTTGCCAAATCGCCCGATGCCCGGCCGACCCGCGCAAACCGTGTGCCGGCGCGGGCTTCCGCCCGATCACCGCCCGACTAGGGAATGCCCTGTGTACATCGTCGCCCTCGCCTGGATCTACGTCGTGCTGATGGTGTCCATCATGCAGCCCACCGTGCTGAAGGGGGTCGTCACCTTTCTCGGCACCGGACTGCTGCCCCTGGCCCTGTTCCTGTACCTGATGGGCACGCCGCAGCGTCGGCGCAACCAGAAGCGCGCGGAGGCCGCAGCGAGTGAGGCCGCAGCGCGTGAGGTCGCGCCAGGTGAGACCGCGGCAAGTGAGGCCGCGACAGGTGAGACCGCGGCACGCGAGGACGAGAGGCGCAAGGACGTGAACGCTCAGTCGGCGTCGAGCCAGACGAGCGACGCGAACCGGCCGGTGACCCCGTCGCGCCGGTACGAGTAGAAGCGCTCCGGTTCGTCGACCGTGCACCGCGTCTCTCCGAACGTCTGATCGACACCGGCCTGGCGCAGACGCATCCGGGCCAGCTGCGGCAGATCCGCCAGCCACTTGCCGGGCCGCGCCCCCGGCCGGAATGCAGCGGATGCCGCAGCATCGGCCTGCACGAACGCATCGACGACGTCGTCGCCGACTTCAAACCGGTTCGGGCCGATCGACGGGCCCAGCCAGGCCAGCCACTGCGATCCGCCGGGCGCGCGCCGCCGCAGCGCCTCAACCGTACGCTCGAGCACGCCGGCGGCGAGCCCGCGCCAGCCCGCGTGCGCCGCGCCCACGACCGTGCCCTCCCGATTGCAGAACAGCACCGGAAGACAGTCGGCGGTCATGATCACCAGCGGTCGGCCCGCGCACGCGGTCACCGCGGCATCGGCCTGCGGCAGGCGGCCCGCTTCGGCGGCCCCGGCCGGCGCGGCATCCGCATCGAACACGGCGACGCCGTGCACCTGGTCGAGCCAGACCGGTTCGGCGGGCAGCGCCCTGCGCAGACGCGCCCGGTTCGCATGCACCGCCTGCGGATCGTCTCCGCAGTGCGCGCCCAGGTTCATGCCGCCCGCGGCGCCCCCTGGCCGCCCCCACGGTCCGGCACTGGCACCGTGATGTCCGCGCAGCGTCACCAGCGCGCGTACGCGCGGCGGCGCCGGCCACTGCGGCAGCAGGCGCTCGTCGTCGCTCAGGTCCATCGGGCCCGGATCGATGCGGTGGTTCATGTGCCGGCCCGCGCGTCGAGGGTGCGGCACAGCTGCGCGAGGTCCACGCCGGCCGCCCGCACCAGCCCCTGCAGGTCGTCGGGCGGCACGCTGATCCAATGCCGCAGACCACCGTCCGACGGGTGTCGCAGTCCGAGGCGCCACGCGTGCAGCGCCTGCCGCGCGATGCCCTGCATCGCACCGCCGTACAGGGCGTCCCCCAGCAGCGGATGCCCCAGCGCACGCATGTGCACGCGGATCTGGTGCGTGCGGCCGGTGTCGAGCCGGCACTCCACCAGCGACAGATCGCGACCGTCGCACTGCCAGCGCGCCAGCGTCGTGAAGTGCGTGCGCGACGGGCGCCCCGATCCCGGCGCCACCACGGCCATGCGCACGCGCGACACCGGGTCGCGCCCGATGGGCGCGTCGACCGTGCCCGCGTCGGGGGCGGCGCCCTGCACCACTGCCAGGTACCGGCGCGACATGCTGCGGTCGGCCAGCTGCGCCACCAGCGCGGTCAGCGCCCGGTCGCTGCAGGCCACCACCAGCAGCCCGCTGGTGTCCTTGTCGAGCCGGTGCACGATGCCGGCACGCGGCAGCGACGCCAGCCCCGGGCGGTGGAACAGCAGACCGTTGAGCAGGGTGCCGCGCCAGTTGCCCGGGGCCGGGTGCATCACCAGGCCGGCAGGCTTGTCGATCACGATCAGGTCTTCGTCCTCGTGCACGATGGGCAGCGCCACGTCGTCCGGCTCGAACGCGCGGTCGGCCTCGCGCGGCAGCGGCTGCACGCGGATCGTCTCGTACCCGGCCAGGCGGGTGCTGGCGGTCAGCGCGCGCTCGTCGCTCCACACCGCGCCGAGCGACAGCCACTGCTGCACGCGCGTGCGCGACACGGCCGCGCCGCGCCCGGCCAGCACGCGCGCCACGAAGCGGTCGACGCGCTCGCCCGCCGCATCCCGGGCCGGCAGCACGATCTCGGCGCTGACATCGAGGGCGGCGTCCCCGCGTTCGGGCGTCCCGTCACCGCCTTCGGAAAGCGCGTCGCTGCCTTCGAACGGCGTGTCGCCGGGTTCGAGGAACGCGTCCCCCCCTTCGATATAATCCGCGGCATTCAAGCGGAACGCTCCCGGGCGCCGCGCCGGGCGGCGGTCGCAGACAGGCGACCGGCGATCTCGACGCGGATGCGGTCCGGAGCAACAGGCGGTGCAAGTGATGACACGATGGTCCTGGTTGAAGACGTGGCTGTGGGCCGTGGCGGCGGCGCTCGCCCTGGCCGGATGCAGTTCTTCCGAACCGCCCGATCACACGATCGGCTGGGGACCCGAGAAATTATATGCAGAGGCCCGCGAGGAGATCGACGGCGGGCGCTGGCAGGCCGCGATCAAGGCGCTCGAGCGGATCGAGGCGCGCTATCCGTTCGGACGGTGGGCGCAGCAGGCGCAGATCGACATCGCCTACGTGCACTACAAGGATGGCGACCGCCCGATGGCGCTGGCCGCCACCGACCGGTTCCTCAAGCTGTACCCGAACCACGGCGCGCTCGACTACGTGTACTACCTGCGCGGGCTGATCAACTTCAACGAGCAGCAGGGCTGGCTGTCGCGCATGGGCAATCAGGACCTGTCGGAACGCGACCAGCAGGCGGCGCGCGAGGCCTTCGACGCCTTCAAGGAGGTGGTCACGCGCTTCCCCGAGAGCAAGTACGCGGCCGACTCCGAAGCGCGCATGAAGTACCTGGTCAACGCGATGGCCGCGGGCGAGGTCCACGTCGCGCGCTACTACTTCTCGCGCGGCGCCTATGTGGCCGCCGTGAACCGTGCGCACGGCGCGGTGCGCCAGTACCACCAGGCTCCGGCGCTGGAAGAGGCGCTGTACATCCTGATGGCCTCGTACGAGCGTCTGGGCCTCGACGACCTGCGCGCCGACGCCGAGCGCGTGCTGAAGCTCAACTTCCCCGAGAGCCGCTACCTCGCCAATGGCGGTCCGGTGCGCGAGCAGGCGCGCTGGTGGCAGGTCTGGCGCTGAACGCCCCGGCCCGAAGGGTGCCCGGCGCCGGCGCGCCGGCGCTCAGCCGCCCGTCACGAAGGCCATCGCCTCGTCGGCCGACCGCGTCCGGCGAAACGGCGGCAGGCTTCTGAGGAGCCGCCGGCCATAAGGCCGCTCGGCGAGGCGTTCGTCGCACACCATCAGCAGCCCCCGATCCTGCTCGGAACGGATCAGCCGTCCGGCGCCCTGCTTGAGCGCCATGGCGGCGGCCGGCAGCTGCAGCGCACGGAACGGATCCTCCCCGGCACGTCGGGCCGCTTCGATCCGCGCGCGCAGCACCGGCTCGTCGGGCGGCGCAAACGGCAGCTTGTCGATGACGACCAGCGACAGCTGCCGGCCCGGCACGTCCACGCCTTCCCAGAAGCTGGCACTGCCGATCAGGATGGGGGCGCGCCCCGTCCGGAAGCGCTCGAGCAGTTCGGCGCGCGACGCATCGCCCTGCACCAGCAGTTCATGGTCGAGCCCGTCGGCGCGCAGGGCTTCGCGCACGCGCTCCGCCAGACGGTCGACCATCCGCAGCGTGGTGCACAGCAGGAACGCCCGCCCCTCGTTGGCCTTCACGAGCGGCCAGCAATGGCGGAACACCCGCTCCGGGAAATCCTCCCCCGACGGCGGCCCGATGCCCTGCGGCACGTACAGCAGGCCCTGGGTCGCGTAGTCGTACGGGCTGTCCCACACATGATGCTCGGCGTCGTCGATGCCCATCGCGGCGGCGAAGGGGGCGAGGTCGCCACCGAAGGCCAGCGTCGCCGACACGAACACCCACGCGCGATGATGCTGCTGGCGGTGGCGCCTGAACACGTCGGCCACCGACAGCGGCGTGGCGTGCAGCGTGAGCCCGGCCGCCGTCACCTCCATCCAGACGACCGTGGCCGGCAGCGCGGGCCGCCCGTCGGAGGCGGAGTGTCCCTCCGCATCGCCCGAGCCCGGCCGGTGTCCCGGATCGCCGTCCGTCCACGCCGGGTCGCGGTCTCCCGTGCGCTGGTCCTCGGCCCGCAGCGCCGCCAGGAATCCGGCGATCGACGGGTCGGACGTTGCGCTCGACGCAGCAAGCACCTCCCGGCCGAACCTCTCGGGCGGCGGCGCGGACCAGGCCGGCACGTCGGACCCGGCCGTCGCGCCGGGTGGAATGGGCACGCCGGGGTCGACAGGCACACCGGGGTCGACAGCCGCGCCGGTGTGGACAGCCGCGCCGGAGGGAAGCGGCCCGGCACGCGACCCCGGCACCACCATGCCCAGATGCTGCAGCCAGCGGGCGATCTGCTCGCACAGTTCGGTGGCGCGCAGCGCACAGCGCTGCACTTCGCGCCCGCGTACCGCCGCCGATTCCAGCACGACACCGGCGGCGCGCACGCGCTCGAGCACGCCGGCGACGGCGGCGAGGAGGTCGGAGCGCGTACGCAGCCGATCGCCGTCCATGCGACCCGGTCGGCCGGCAACCAGCCGCAGTTCGCGCAGCGACTGCTCGATCGCCTGCGTCAGCAGCGTCCAGTCGGCGGCGTCACGGGCTTCGGCCAGGCCGGCGCGCAGCGTGTCGCGGGCGAACTCGGCGAGCTTGCGCGTGGACACCGACGACCCGAAGAACTGGGTGGCGACCTCGGGCAGCTGATGCGCCTCGTCGAACACGATCACTTCGCTGGTCGGCAGCAGGTCGGCCACGCCTTCGTCGCGCAGCGCCAGGTCCGCGCACAGCAGGTGATGGTTGATCACCACCACGTCCGCGCGCTGTGCCGCCTGCCGCGCCTTCACCACGAAGCATCGGGCCAGATCGGGACAGTCCTGACCGAGGCAGTTCTCGCGCGTGGAGGTGGCCATCGACCAGGCCGGCGCCTCCTCCGGCAGCCCGGCCAGTTCGGCGCGGTCTCCGGTGTCGGTGACGGCGGCGAAGCGCTCGATGCGGCGCAGGTGGGCGATGTCTTCGCGTCGCGCAAACCGGCCCTCCTGCAGATTGCGCTGCAGGTGGTGCCAGCACACGTAGTTCGAGCGGCCTTTCAGCAGCGCCGTCTGCACGCGCAGATCGAGCGCGCGCACCACCTCGGGCACGTCCCGCGCGAACAGCTGGTCCTGCAGCGTGCGCGTGCCGGTGGAGATCAGCACGCGTCCGCCCGACAGCAGCGCGGGCACCAGGTAGGCGAAGGTCTTGCCCGTGCCGGTCCCGGCCTCGGCGATGAGGCTGCCGCCCCGGGAGATCGCATCGGCGATGCTGCCGGCCAGGCCGAGCTGCCCCGCCCGCACGACGTACCCGGGATGGGCGCGCGCGAACGGACCGTCGGCCCCGAGCGCCTGCACGGCCTGCCGCGCGAGCGCACCGGTCGGCGCGTCGGGGGACGACGGGGTCGAGGTGCCGCTCAGGCGGGGACGTCCGGAACGAGCTGCATCTGCAGCAGGAGGATGGAGTCCTTGATCTGGAGCTTGCGCTTCTTCAGCCGCCGCAGCTGGAGTTCGTCGAAGCGGGGCTGTTCGCCGATCGCGGCGATCATCGCGTCCAACCCGCGGTGTTCGAGCTGGAGTTCGGCGATCCGCCGCTTGATCGATTCCTCGTCTCTCATCGTCACGCACCCGCTGCCGTCGATCGGACGGGCGGGCCTTCAGAATTCACTGCTGGAATAATAGACCGGCCCATGCCCCAGGTACAGCCGCCCATCCGTCCGCTTCAGCCCGTCGGCTGGTCTGCCCAGCATCGGGGTGATCGCGCCGAGCAGCAGGATCGCGTCGTCGTGCTCCGCCACCCGCGGGCGCGCGCGGTGGTGCTGGCCGTGGTGGCCGACGGCGTCGGCGGCAGCAGCGGCGGCGCCCTGGCCGCCGAGCAGGTCATCAGCACGGCGACCCGCTGCTTCCAGAGCTTCGTACCCGCCCACGACGACCCGCACGCGTTCTTCCGCGGGCTGGTGGACGAACTCGACACGGCCCTGTGGGTCGCGGGTGTGACCGGCGGCCTGCGCCCGCGCAGCACGATGGCGGCCGTGCTGGTCCAGCCGGGCCGCGCCGACTGGTGTCACGTCGGCGACAGTCGCGTGTACCACCAGCGCGGCCGCCGCATCCGCCAGCTGACCGGCGACCAGACCGTGCACCAGGGCGATGCCGCTCTGGTGGCGGCCCTGGGCGCCGGTACGGCCCCCAGCGTCTCGCCGGGGCGCATGCGCACCCTGCGTACGGGCGACCTCTTCGTGCTGTGCACCGACGGCATCTGGAACCAGCTCGCGGCACGCGAGATCGCCAGCTGCCTGGCCGTGCTCGCGCCGCCCGACGCCGCCGACCATCTGATCGGCCTCAGCCGCCGGCGCGCGCAGGGGCGCGGCGACAACTGCTCGGTGGTGGTGGTGCGTCTGGACCCCGCCGACACGGCCCCGCCGGCGCACGCAGCGCCCGTGCAGGGCCCGACGGCCGCGCGCGCGCCCGGCTCACGGGCGCCGGGCGTCGGCCCCGTTCGGCTGGGCGTCTGAGCGGCCCGTCCCGGGGCCCGCCGAAGGCGCGCCCCTGGACGGCCCCTCGGCCGACGCCTCGGCGCGCCGCCGCGCCTTCTCTTCGCGCGCCTGCTGCCGAACCCGAGCCTCGGCCCGCTCGGCCTCATGACGCCGCAGCCGCTCGGCGTAGGCCGCTCGGTTGGCCGCCTCGCGGGCGGCCCGCTGCTCTGCGTCGGCGTCGCGCTCTGTCGCCTCGCGTGCCCGCGCCTCACGTCGCTGCGCTTCGGCAGCGCCCCGCTGCGCGCGGGCATCGGCTTCGTCTTCGCGCTGACGGGTGCGCTCGTCGTGCGCACGCGCGCGCTCCCGCTGATCCTCGGCGCGCCGGGCCGCCTCCTGCGTGCGCTCGTCCTGCGACTGCGCCTGACGTTCGAGCCGTTCGGCGTCCAGCGCACTGCGCGCCCGCGCGGCATGTTCACGCTGCACCGCACGTGCGCGCTGCTCGATCGACCGCAGCTCCTGCTCGGTGG
>JAKOZZ010000021.1 GCA_029779755.1 Pseudomonadota bacterium | reverse complement strand
CCGGTGGGCCGCCCCGTTCAGGCCGCCTTCGTCAGCGCCTGATCCACCCAGCGCTCCAGGTCGGCGGCCGACATCGCACCGCTCACGCGCGCGACCTCCTTGCCGCCGCGGAACAGCATCAGGGTCGGAATGCTGCGGATGCGCAGGCTCTGCGACAGCTCGATCTCGAGATCGGTGTCGACCTTGCCGAGCACCACGCGGCCCTGCAGCCGTCGTGCGGCCTGCTCGAACTGCGGGGCCATCGCCCGGCACGGACCGCACCACTTGGCCCAGAAATCGACCAGCACCGGCAGTTCGCTGCGGTCGACCTGACGCTCGAAGCGGGTCGCATCGAGCTCCAGCGGCACGCCGGGCAGCAGGGGTTCGGCACAGCGGCCGCACACCGGCGCGTCGCCGGTGCGCTCGGGCGGCACCCGATTGATGCTGTTGCAGTGAGGACAGACCACTTCCATGAACGGCTCCGTGTCAAGCGCGAACGCCTGGAAGCGTCGCCGGATCGTCCGGCCCCCCGCCCGTCGAACCATCGACGGGTCGGTGCCGGATGCCGGTCATCTGCGGGCATCCGGCGAAGATTCAAGAGGCGGCCGGCGGGCGCCCTGCGCCCCGGCCGCCGCTGCACGGCCTGGTACGAAGCGCGGCTCAGTCCGAGGCGCGGGCGATCGCCGCACGCAGGTCCGACAGCACGCGCGGATCGGTCTCCGCGGCCGCCAGGAACTGCGCGTCTTCGAACGCCTGGCGGCGCGCGGCGCGACGTGCCTCGAGCGAGTGCGTCAGCGTGGCGGTCAGCCGGGCGAACAGGCTGGCGCCCGTCACCATGCGGTCCAGGCCAGCGTGCGTCATCGAGTAGGTCGTCATTTCAATCACTCCTTGCATGGATGGCTGCGGTCCAGCCGACGTCCACACCCCCAATTTGCGGCATCGCAGCATATATCTCCAATGGATGTTTTGAATTACTTTCATTCATGGATATGATGATCGGATGCGAAGCTTCCGCACCCTCGACCTGAACCTGCTGCGCGTGTTCGACGAAGTGATGTCGGAGCGCAACCTCACGCGCGCCGCGCGCAACCTGTCGATGACGCAGCCCGCCGTGAGCAATGCGCTCAAGCGGCTGCGCGACGCGCTCGACGACGAACTGCTGGTGCGATCGGGCTACGGCGTCGAGCCCACACCGCGCGCGCTGGAGCTGTGGCCGGTGGTGCGCCAGGCGCTCGTCGACCTGCGCACGGCGATCAGCGCCGACGAGTTCGATCCGTCGGCCGCGCGCGACAGCTTCGTGCTGGCGATGGCCGACGCCACCGCGGCGCTGCTGATGCCGCCGCTGGTGCAGACGCTCGAGACCGTAGCACCCGGCGTGTCGCTGCGCGTGCGCCCGCTCACCACCCGGGACCCGCGCGGGCTGCTCGCCAACAAGGAGCTCGACTTCGCGATCGGCTATTTTCCGGTGGCGGTCACCGCCATCACCCAGCGCGCGATGCAGGAGGGATCGCCCGACGCGATCGAGCACCAGCGCCTGTACGGCAGCGAATACGTGTGCGTGATGCGCAAGGGGCACCCGCTGGGCGACGGACCGATGACGCTGGACACGTACTGTTCGGCCAGGCACCTGCTGGTGAGCTTCTCGGGCCGTCCGTTCGGCTTCGTCGACGAGGCGCTCGGCGCGCTCAAGCGCACGCGCCGCGTGGTGCTCACCGTGAACCAGTTCTTCACGGCCGGACAGGTGGTGGCCAACTCGGACCTGCTCACGGTGCTGCCCGCGCACTTTGTGGCCTCGACCGGCATCGCCGACGCGCTCGACGTCCGCCCGCTGCCGCTCGAAGTGCCGCAGGTCCACGTCGACATGCTCTGGCACCACCGCCAGCAGGCCCGCCCGGCGCACACCTGGCTGCGGCACGTGCTGGTCGACGCGGCCGCGGCCGCGTTCAAGTCCCGCGCCGCCGCGACGCGGGCGCCCTGACGCGACCATCAAGACGGAGAAGGCATGGAACGGGCCTGGCACGCAAGCTATCCCCCGGGGATGCCGACGCAGATCGACCCCGACGCGTTCGCGTCGGTCAACGACCTGATGGAAGACGCCTTCGCGCGTCACGGCCGGCGCGACTTCGCGCGCTGCCTGGGGCACACGATGCGCTACGACATGCTCGACCGGCTGTCGCGCGCCTTCGCGGGCTGGCTGCGCCGGCGCGGCGTGCTGCCCGGCGCACGCGTCGCCGTGATGCTGCCGAACCTGTCGAGCTTTCCGGTCACGGTGGTCGGCGCGCTGCGCGCCGGCTGCACGATCGTCACGATCAACCCGCTGTACACCCCGCGCGAACTGCAGCACCAGCTGGCCGACAGCGGCGCCGAGGCGATCGTCGTGCTGGAGAACTTCGCCGGCACGCTCGCGCAGGTGATCGGCCAGACCGCCGTGCGGCACGTCGTCGTCGCCACCAGCGGCGACCTCCTCGGCTTCCCCAGGGGCGCCCTCGTCAACCACGTGGTGCGGCGGGTGAAGCGCCTGGTGCCGGCCTACGACCTGCCCGGCGCCGTGCCCCTGGGCCGCGCGCTCGGGGAAGGTCGCCATCATCCGTGGACGCCCGTGGCGCGCGCGCCCGGCGACGTCGCCTTCCTGCAGTACACCGGCGGCACCACCGGCGTGTCCAAGGGGGCGATGCTCACGCACCGCAACGTGGTGGCCGCCGTGATGCAGGCCAGCGCCGCGATCGACGCGGGCCTGGCGTGGCGCGGCGTCACGGTGCCGCAGCTGCACGTGATCGCCGCGCTGCCGCTGTATCACATCTACGGTCTGACCGGCTGCCTGCTGATCGGCATGCACCGGGGCAACCTGCTCACGCTGATACCGAACCCGCGCGACATCCCCGCCCTGGTCAAGGCCCTGTCCGAGCGACCGTTCCACATGTTCCCGGGCCTGAACACCCTGTTCGTCGCCCTCATGAACGACGAGAAGTTCCGCGCACTGGACCTCTCGTCGCTGCTGTTCACGCAGGCCGGCGGCATGGCGACGATGCCCGCGGTGGCCGAGCGCTGGCAGAAGATGACCGGCTGCGCGATCGCCGAAGGCTGGGGCATGTCGGAGACCGCTGCCATCGGCACCAACACCCCGGTCGGCGAGACCGTGCACACCGGCAGCATCGGCGTGCCGCTGCCGTCCATCGACCTGGTGGTGCGCGACGACGACAACCGCGACGTCCCCGTCGGCACGCCCGGGGAGCTGTGCATCCGGGGCCCGAACGTCACGCCGGGCTACTACAACCGCCCGGACGAGACGGCGCGTGCGCTCACCCCCGACGGATACTTCCGCACGGGCGACATCGGCACGATGGACGCGCGCGGCTTCTTCCGCATCGTCGACCGCAAGAAGGACATGATCCTCGTGTCGGGCTTCAACGTCTTCCCGACCGAGATCGAGGCCGTCGTCAGCGCCCACCCCCAGGTGCTGGAATGCGCGGCGGTCGGCGTGCCCGATCCCGGCTCCGGCGAGGCCGTGCGTCTGTACGTCGTCGCGCGCGACCCCGCGCTCACCGAGCAGCAGGTGCACGACTGGTGCCGCGAGCGGCTGACCGGCTACAAGCGGCCGTCGTCGATCGTGTTCGCCACCGAGCTGCCCAAGACACCGGTGGGCAAGGTGCTGCGCCGCGCCTTGCGCGACACCGGGACTAGCGCTCCTGCTGCAGCGCCGCCCGCTCGACCTTGAGCACCGACAGGCGCTCGCGCTGGTCCCGCACACGTCGCATCAGGTCGAACTCGAGCGACTTCATGCGCGCCTGCGCCTCCACCGCGCGGTCGTGGTGCCCTTCACGCGACAGGCGCAGGAACTCGTCCTGCGCCCGATCGATGTGCTTGGCGTACTCCTGGCTGTCACGCTGCATCACGCGCTCGATGGCGGCGATGCGCTGGTCGACCGCGGCCAGCTTGTGGTCGGCGCGCAGTTGCGCCGAGCGCGCGCGCCGCTGCTCCGGGCTCACGTAGGCATAGGCGCGGCCGTCGATCCGGCCGTCGTACACGCCAGGGCGCCGCGCAGTGCCGCCGCTGCCGGCCGCCGGCTTCGGCTCGTAGGCGCTGGACTGCGTGTTCGACGGGCACGGCCGATCGCTGAACGA
>JAKOZZ010000005.1 GCA_029779755.1 Pseudomonadota bacterium | reverse complement strand
CCCACGCCGGCCACGATGCGCGTGGTGCAGATGGAGCCCGGTCCGATGCCGACCTTGACCGCGTCGGCGCCCGCCTCGAGCAGCGCACGCGCCGCGTCGGCGGTGGCGATGTTGCCGCCGATCACGTCCACCGACGGGTACTGCCGCTTGACGTCGCGGACGCGGTCGAGCACGCCGCGGCTGTGGCCGTGCGCGGTGTCGACGACGATCACGTCGACGCCGGCGCGCACCAGGCCTTCGATGCGTTCGTCGGCATCGCCACCGACGCCGACCGCCGCGCCCACCCGCAGCTTGCCTTTGCCGTCCTTGCAGGCGTTGGGGTACTCGCTGGCCTTGAGGATGTCCTTCACGGTCATCAGGCCGCGCAGCTCGAACGCGTCGTTCACGACCAGCACGCGCTCGAGGCGGTGCCGGTGCATCAGCGCCTGCGCCTCTTCGATCGTGGCGCCCTCGCGCACGGTGACGAGCCGCTCGCGCGGGGTCATGATGGTGCGCACCGGCTCGTCGAGCCGGGTCTCGAAACGCAGGTCGCGGTTGGTGACGATGCCCACCACCTTGCCGTGCTCGATCACGGGCACGCCCGAGATGCGGTTCTGGCGGGTGAGCTCGATCACGTCGCGCACGCGCATTTCGGGCGGAATCGTGATCGGGTCGGACAGGATGCCCGACTCGTAGCGCTTGACCTTCTTCACCTCGGCCGCCTGCTGCGCCGGGCTGAGGTTCTTGTGCACGATGCCCAGGCCGCCTTCCTGGGCGATGGCGATCGCCAGGCGCGCCTCGGTGACCGTATCCATCGCCGCCGAGAGCAGCGGGATGTTGAGCGCGATGTTGCGGCTCAAGCGGGTCTTGAGGGAGGTGTCGCGGGGAAGGATTTCCGAATGGGCGGGAACCAGCAGGACGTCGTCGAACGTCAGGGCTTTCTTGACCAGTCGCATGGGATTTCCACGGTCACAAAACGAGATTATAGCGAAGCCTCCGGGCGCCTGCTGCATCGCACCGGCACGACCGGCGTGCGCCGGTGCGCCCCCCGCCCCCGTTCATCGGACCGGACTC
>JAKOZZ010000445.1 GCA_029779755.1 Pseudomonadota bacterium | reverse complement strand
AGCGCCGGCAGCTGCGACACGATGATCATCACCGCCGCCGCGTTGACGAACCCGAGGATCACGTCCGACGGCATGCGCTCGATGATGCGGCCGGCGCGCATCAGGCCCGCGGCCCACTGCACGAGGCCCGACATCAGGGCGAGCAGCACGGCCAGGGTCACCCAGGTGGCCGAGCCCTGCGCGGCGAACGGCGCGAGGCTGGCCGCCGTGAGCAGCGCGGTGAGGGCCACCGGGCCGGTCGACAGCTGTGCGCACGATCCCCACAGTGCGGCGACGATGGTCGGCACGAAGCCGGCGTACAGCCCCAGGTGCGGCGGCACGCCGGCGAGCTGCGCATAGGCGAGCGCCTGCGGCACGGCCACCACGGCCACCGTCGCACCGGCCACCAGATCGGCATGCAGCACGGCCCGCGTCGGCCGCGGCCAGGCGAGGAACGGCAGCAGCCGTGCGACGGGGCCGGGGCGCATCAGGCGCGCTGCGCGCCGGTCGTGCCGGTCGCGCTGCGGGCGATGCCCCCGGCGTCCCCCGCGTCCGTCGCACCGTGCCACAGGCGCACGACGTGGCGTGCCTCGGCGAAGAACAGCCAGCGCTCGACCAGCAGGCCCGCAAGGCAGCACACGGCCGCCGGCACCGCGAACGCGCGCGATGCGCCGCCGGCCGGCGCGGCCAGCAGCAGCGCGAGCGGCAGCGCGTAGCCGGCCGCGAGCGTGCACCAGCGCAGCAGGCGGCCCCGTGTGCGCGCCAGGGCGAAGACGAATTCGCTGGTGAGGAAGGTGCCGCGGGAATGCCCGGGATCGAGCAGGCGCATCCTGCCGGCGGGCAGATTCAGTGCGGTGTGCACGGGCAGGTCGGACGGGCGGGCAAAGCGCAGCCAGGTGGCCAGCTTCAGCACGAGCCCGGCAGCCAGCAGCACGAGGGCACCCGTGCGCCACGCCGGCGCCGACGCCGCCTCCGGCCCGGCGACCGCCAGCCACAGCACCGCGCCGGACATCAGACCGTACAGGGGATAGCCCAGCACCGTGTGCCAGCTGTTCCACTGCGGCACGGTCTTCAGGCAGGCGTAGATCATCGCGGTGCAGACCAGCACCAGCAGCGCGCAGGCGATCGTGGCGGCAGCCGCGACGGCTTCGAGTGCGCGCGCCTCGCGTGCCATCGAAAGCAGCCACAGCGCCACGAGCGGCACGAGCAGCACCGCGAACACCGCCTCGCGAGACAGCCACGAGGTGGCGAAGCGCGCGAACGCGCGCCACGCGTTGCGCGGATTGGCCAGGTGCAGCGACGACGACACCAGCCCGGCGCCGAGCAGCACGCAGGCCAGCAGGGCGGCGCGCCAGACGCCGCCCGCGGCTTCGCCGGCCAGGCGGGCGAGCGCCGCGCACACGAGCAGTCCCAATCCGGCGCCGGACAGGACGGTGAACACGATCACGGACAGTGCGGGCTTCACGGCGGGCCTAGAGTTCGACGATGCGGTTGACGAGTGCGCCCAGCCTGGCCTTGAGCGACGGCGCGCGGGCGCGCTGGGCCGAGGTGTCGACTTCGGCCGGTGCGCGCGGCGGCAGATAGCGGTTGACCGGACGATAGCCGAGATCGTCCATCAGCCCACCCCCGCCGCGCTCCGCGGTCAGGCGCGACACCACCGAGCCCGGGTCGTCGAAGTCGCCGAAGTGGCGGGCGTGCGCCGGGCAGGCGAGCACGCAGGCGGGCTTGCGTTCGGCCGGCGGCAGCGCCTCGTCGTAGATGCGGTCCACGCACAGCGTGCACTTGCGCATCACGCCGGCCTCCTCGTCGAGCTCGCGCGCACCGTACGGGCAGGCCCACGCGCAGTAGTTGCAGCCCATGCAGCGCTCGGGATCGATCAGCACGATGCCGTCCTCGGCGCGCTTGTAGGACGCGCCCGTCGGACACACCGTCACGCAGTCGGCCTGCTCGCAGTGCATGCACGACATCGGTACGTTGATCGTCTTGGACAGGTTCAGGTGTCCGCTGGCGGCGTCGGCGGTGTATTCGAAGTGCCGCACGCGGTTGAACCACACGCCGCCCGGCGTCTCGCCCTGCGGGGCATAGTCGGGCGCGCCGCCGGCCACCGGCGCGGCGGCATTCCATTCCTTGCAGGCGACCGCGCACGCGTGGCAGCCCACGCAGGTGTCGAGGTCGACGACGAGACCGAGCTTCATCGCGGATCCTTGCCGTGGTCGTTGCGGGCGATGCCGTCGTTGCGGGCGGTGTCGTCGTTGCGGACGCCGCCGCCGTTGCGCGTGCCGAACTCGATCTTCGGCCACACGCCCGTCTCGCCCGGCGCCGCCTTCGTGACGCGCACACGCACGTCGTACCAGGCGGCCTGGCCGGTGACGGGATCGGAGTTGGTGAGCACCGCACCGCCCGCACGCGCCGGCAGGCTCTCGCTGATCAGGTGGTTGAGCAGGAAGCCGTGCGTGGCCTCCGGCGCCTTCGCATCGAGCCCCCAGGTGCCCGACATCTTGCCGATCGCGTTCCAGGTCCACACGGTGTGGGCTTCGCAGCCGTCCATCGTCTTGAGCTGGCAGCGGATGCGGCCGTGATGCGACTCGACCCACACCCAGTCGAAGTCGCGCAGGCCCTGCGCGGCCGCGGTCGCGGTGTTCATGTACAGGTAGTTCTGCGCGACGATCTGACGCAGCCACGCGTTCTGCGAATCCCAGGCGTGGTACATGACCATCGGGCGCTGGGTGATCGCGTGCAGCGGGTAGCGCTGCGGGTCGTCGAACGCGGCATCCTCCAGGGGCGGATACCAGATCGGCAGCGGGTCGAACCAGCGCGCAAGCCGGTCGCGGTCTTCGGGACGCGTCGGCCGCGGACCGTCGTACAGCCCCAGCCCGGCCAGGCGGAACTTCTGCAGCGGCTCCGACCAGAGCTGCATCACGATCGGGTCGGCCTTGCCGATGAAGCCCACGCGCGCGGCCTCGTCGAGATAGGCGCGGTTGATGCCGCGGTTGAACTGCATCGTCTCGGGCCAGTGCCAGGCGAAGAAGCTCTTGCCGTCGATGTAGGCCTGCCACTGGTCGGGGTTCGGCGCGCCCTTCAGGGGCTCGCTGCCGTCGGCGCCCCGCCAGCCGGCCAGGAAGCCGATGCCCGGCGCCCGCTCGTAGCGCACGATGAAGTCCTCGTAGCCGGTGAAGCGAGGCGCCTGCTGCGCATCGACGAACGCCGGGAACCCCAGCCGGCCGGCCAGGTCGACGAGCACGTCCTGCCACGGACGCACGTCGCGGTCCGGGGCGAGCACCGGATGCCGGATGGCGTCGGCGACGGTGTCGGGCTCGGAGATCGGGCGGTCGAGGATGGAGATCGCGTCGAAGCGCTCGAGGTACGTGGTGTCGGGCAGCACCAGGTCGGCGAAGCGCACCGTCTCGGAGTCGAACGCGTCGGCGACCACGACGAACGGGATCCGGTAGTCGCCGTGCGCATCCTTCGCGCACAGCATGTCCTGGGTGCGCGCGGTGTTCATCGACGAGTTCCACGCCATGTTCGCCATGAACAGCATCAGCGTGTCGATCGGGTACGGGTCGCCCTCGACCGCGTTGCGGATCACCATGTGCATCATGCCGTGGGCGGCGATCGGGCTCTCCCACGAGTAGGCCTTGTCGAGCCGCAGCGGCCGGCCCTCGGCGTCGACGGCGAGATCCTCGGGACGGGTCGGGAAGCCGAGCGGCGTGCGCGGCAGGGCGGTGTCCGGCGCGTCGATCTTCGCGGCGTCGTTCTCGGGCAGCTGCGGCGGCGGGATCGGCCGCGGGAACGGCGCCTTCGAGCGGAAGTTGCCGGGGCCGTCGAGCGCACCGAGCAGCATCTGGATCAGGTGCAGCGCACGGCAGGTCTGGAAGCCGTTGGAGTGCGCCGAGATGCCGCGCATCGCGTACATGGCGACCGGCCGGCCCACCACGGTGTCGTGCTGCCGGCCCCACACGTCGGTCCAGGCGATGGGCAGCTCGATCGGCTGCTCGAATGCCACCGCCGCCATCTCGAGCGCGAGCCGTTCGATCTGCTCGGCCGGGACGCCGCAGCGCTCGGCCACCGCCGCCGGGGCGTAGGCGTCGTCGAGGTAGCGCTGCGCGATCAGCGACATCACCGTGCGCACGCGCACCGGCGACGACGACCGCGCGGCGGCCTCTTCCGCCCCTCCGGCACCACGCGATGCGGAAGGATCGGGCACCACCCATTCGCCGAACAGCGCCGGCGACACGCCGCCCGCCATGATCGCGGGCTGCCCGCTGGCCTGGTCCATCAGCAGCGGCTGGCCCTGGTCGTTGCGCAGGAACAGGCCGTCGCGCGACGTGCCCGGCGCGTCGATGACCAGCCAGGCGGCGTTGGTCTGGCGGATCAGGAACGTCCAGTCGAACAGCTCGCGCGACAGCAGCACGTGCACGATGGCCAGCGCCAGCAGCCCGTCGGTGCCGGGCCGCACCGGCACCCACTCGTCGGCCACCGCCGAGTAGCCGGTGCGCACCGGATTGACCGACACGAACTTGGCGCCGTTGCGCTTGAGCTTGTCGAGTCCGATCTTGATCGGGTTGCTGGCGTGGTCCTCGGCGACGCCCCACAGCATGAAGTAGCGGGCGCGGTCCCAGTCGGGGGCACCGAACTCCCAGAACGAATAGCCGATCGAGTACAGGCCCGCCGCCGCCATGTTCACCGAGCAGAACCCGCCGTGGGCCGCCCAGTTGGGTGTGCCGAACTGCTGCGCCCACAGACCGGTGAGCGCCTGCATCTGGTCGCGCCCGGTGAAGAACGCCAGGCGCTTCGGGTCGGTGGCGCGGAGGTGGCGCAGCCGCCGTGTGAGCAGGTCGAGGGCGTCGTCCCACGAGATCGGATCGAAGATGCCTGCGCCGCGCTCGGTGCCGGGGCGGCGGATCAGCGGATGCTGCAGCTTCGCCGCCGAGTACTGCTTCATGATCCCGGCGCTGCCCTTGGCGCACAGCACGCCCTGGTTGACCGGGTGGTCGGCCGTGCCCTGGATGAAGCGCACGCGTCCGTCCTCGAGGGTCACCTGGATGCCGCATCGGCACGCGCACATGTAGCAGGTGGTGTGGCGGACCTCCTGCCGCGTGCGGTCCTCGAACCGGACCGGGCGTTCGGCGGCGGGGGTCACGGGTGTGCGCGTCATCGTTCTGGACCGGGCCTTCGGGTGGGGAAATCCGGGTCGATGATACGGTCGCTCATCCGTCAGAAGAATCGAATTAAACTGCTGCAACGATTCAATTTTTCTTCATTCAGCGACGCATTCACCGGCGCCATGCACGAATCGAGACGCTCGGACCTCGCCAGCGGCGCGCGCTACTCGCTGCGCCAGCTCGAGGCGTTCCGCGCGGTCGCCGCCCTGGGCAGCGCGGCGCGCGCGGCGCACGAACTCGGACGCACGCCGTCGGCGATCAGCATGGCGCTGCGCGAGCTCCAGTCGGCCCTCGGCGTCGCACTCCTGCAGCGCAGCGGGCGCGGACTGGTGCTCACCACCGCCGGCGAGCGGATGCTGCCGCGCGCCGACGAACTGCTGCTGCGCGCCGGCGATCTGGCACAGGCGCTGGGCGACGCCCGGCTCCCGGCCGTGCCGCTGTCGATCGGCGCCAGCCGCACGATCGGCGCCACGCTGATGCCCGAGCTGATCACGGCCTTCCGTCAGCGCCACGGCGTCGAACGCATCCGGCTGTCGATCGGCAACACCGAGGAGGTGCTGTCGCGCGTTGCCAGCTTCGAGCTGGAGGTGGCGTTCGTCGAGGGCGAGGTGACCGACCCCGGGCTGGAACGCGAGGTCTGGACACGTGATGCGCTGGTGATCTTCGTGCGCCGCGCGCATCCGCTGCTGCGCACGGGCACGTCGGCCCCACGCGTGTCCCCCGCCGAGCTGATCGCCTGGCCCTGGGCGCTACGCGAGCAGCAGTCGGGCACGCGCGAGGCGGCGCTGCGCGCGGCGGCATCGATCGGGCGCATCCGCATCGGCGTCGAAGCCACCGACAACGAGACGCTCAAGCGCCTCGTGCTCCTCGACGACTGGATCGGCTGCCTGAGCCGGCGCGTGGTGGCCGAGGAACTGGCGCGCGGCACGCTGGTGGAGCTGGAGGTATCGTCGCCGGCCGTGCGCCGCGCGCTGGGGCGCGACTTCCTGATGGTGACCGACCCGCAGCGCTACCGCGGCGCCGCGGTCACCCGCTTCGTCGAATTTGCCCGCGCCTGGCGCGGACGCCGCGCCGCACCGGCACCGGGATCCGGCTGATCGCTCACGGCCGCCGGCACACGTACTGCCACGCCCGGTACGGGTTGCCAGGCGGCGGATCCCCGGGCGGCACGGTGACCGACGTGCCGGTCACCGCGTGGCACCCGGAACAGTACCCGGCGGTCTCGCCGACGAACCCGCTGTGGTCCTGCACCCCCAGCAGCCGGTTCGGCAGGCCCGCACTGGTGGACAAGGTCCAGTACGGCTCGCACAGTGCCAGGTTGTAGGTGACCGGCCAGGGTGCACTCGCCGGCCCCGCGTTGCCGGCGGCGTCGACGACGCGCGCGGTGTAGGCGCGCGGCACGCCATCGAGCGTCTGCGCCTGCGGATCGCGCAGCTGCCAGCGTCCGGCATTCGCATTGAAGCTGGCCGCCCCGATGTCCTGCCCGTCGCGGAACACGCGCACGCTCTCGTCGGCGGCCGGCGGTGCGCTGACCGTCATCTGGATCGTGGCCTGCGGGTCGCTCATCGCCTGGCCCGAGGGCACGGGCGATCGCGCCGTGGGCTGCACCGAGCTCAGCGTGGCCGTGATCGTGACGGTCTGCGTCGGCACGATGAGATCGACCGTGATGGTGTACGGCGCGCTCATCGCGCCGGCCTGCTGCTGCGTGTCGACGACGCGCGCGGTATAGACGTGCGTGCCGGCCGCCAGTCCGCTGTCGGCATAGGTCCAGGTCGGCGCGCTGTTCGCGGTGGAGGCGGACATCGTGGCCGTCCCGATCTCGGTCCCGCCGCGATACACCGCCACCCGCTGGCCGGGCTGCAGCGCCCCCGAGATCGTGCCGCTGAGCACCGGCGCCGTGTCGTTGGTGCCGCCGCCGCTGGGCACGGACCCGGTCACCGGCGCCACGTCGTCGACGATCGCGACGATCGTCGTCGTCTGCGGCAGCCCGGTGGTCAGCGTGAAGGTGAAGCCGCCCGACGGCGTCCCGGGAATGCCCGAGGCGTCGACCACGCGCGCGACGTACGTGTAGCTGGTGCCGGTGGCGAGCCCCGCGTCCTGGAACGTCCAGCCCGACCCGCTGACCACCGCCGTGCCGACCTCCGTGCCGTTGCGCAGGATGCGCACCGACTGCCCCGCGGACAGGGCGGCCGACACCGTGCCCGCGAGGGTCGGCGTGCTGTCGTCGGTGGATCCGCCGTTGAGCAGCGCGCCCGTGACCGGGCCGAAGTCGTCGGTCACCGAAACGATCGTCACGCTCTGCATCGGTCCGCTGCTCGTCAGCGTCACCGTGTAGGTGGCGCTGGCCGTCCCGCTCTGGCCCGAGGTGTTCACCACCCGCGCGGTGTACGCGGCGGTGCCGCCGGGTTGCGGCGTGTCGGTGAAGGTCCAGCCCGTGCCCGACACGGTCGCCGTGCCCGCCGGCGCGCCGTTGCGCAGCACCTGCACGGACTCGCCCGCCGCGAGCCCGGCGCTCAGCGTGCCGCTGAGCGTGGGCGTCGGATCGTTCGTGCTGCCACCGTTGGGCACCAGGCCCGTGGCGGGCTCGACGTCGTCGCGCACCGACACGATCGTCACCTGCTGCGACACGCCCACGCTGGTCACGAAGAGGGTGTGGGCGCCGCTCACCGCCACTGACGCCGACGCGGCGTCGAGCACGCGCGCGACGTACGTGTACGTGGCATTGCCCCCCAGCCCGGCATCGGTGAACACGAACGTCAGACCGCTGACGGTGGCGAACCCGACGGGCGCGCCGTTGCGCAGCACCTGCACCCGTTCGCCCGCACCGAGCGCGACCGCCAGCGTGCCCGACACGGTGGGCGAGGTGTCGTCGGTGCTGCCGCCGTTGGCGATCGCACCCGTCACCGGCGGCACATCGTCGCTGACGGCCGTGACCGCGATCGACTGCGGCGCCGTCGACGTCGACAGCGTGATCGTGTACGCGGGCGCCGCGGTGCCGACGTTGCCGGCGGCATCGACGATGCGCGCGCCGTAGACGTGCTGGCCCG
>JAKOZZ010000430.1 GCA_029779755.1 Pseudomonadota bacterium | reverse complement strand
GCCACGGCCGCCGCGACCTGCGGCGCCAGGGCATCGGCCAGCGCACGGATGACGTCGGGCGGCCGCAGCAGTTGCCGCAGGGTGGGCAGATCGCGGCCAAGCCGTTCCGGCCTCAGATACAGGGTCAGCGTGGCCTCGAGCGCCGCCAGGGGCAGCTTCGACACACGCAGTGCCCGCTTCATCGGAAAGCGGCGGACGCGCTCGACGGCCGCCCGGGTCCCGACGATCAATCCGGCCTGCGGCCCGCCCAGCAGCTTGTCGCCCGAAAACGTGACCACGTCACAGCCCGCGGCGAGCATCTCCTGCGGCAGCGGCTCGCGGGGCAGCCCAAACGCGGCCAGGTCGACCAGAGAGCCGCTGCCGAGATCCGTGGCCAGCGGCACGCCATGCGCGTGCGCGATCGGCGCCAGCACCTGCTCCGACACCGCCGAGGTGAAGCCCTGCACCGCGTAGTTGCTGGTGTGCACCTTCATCACCAGTCCGGTGCGCGCACCGATCGCGCGTTCGTAGTCGTGCGGATGCGTACGATTGGTGGTGCCGACTTCGACCATCGTGGCGCCCGCGCTGGCCATCACGTCGGGCATCCGGAACGCCCCGCCGATCTCGACCAGTTCGCCGCGCGACACGACCACCTCGCGTCCGTGCGCCAGCGCGGCGATCGTCAGCAGCACCGCCGCGGCATTGTTGTTCACCACCGTCGCCGCCTCGGCGCCGGTGAGCGTGCACAGCAGGTCTTCGACGACGCTGTCCCGGTCCCCGCGACCGCCGGCATCGAGATCGAACTCGAGGTTGTTCGGCCCCGACATCGTCCGCACCAGGTGCTCGATCGCAGCATCCGCGAGCACCGCACGTCCGAGATTGGTGTGGATCACCGTGCCGGTGAGGTTGAGCACGGTGCGCAGCCGCGGCGCGAGGCGGGCGTCGACCCGGGCCCGGACCTCGGCTTCGAGCGCCCGCGGATCGGCGTCGGCCATCGGCAGCGCCCCGGCGAGCGCGCGGCCGCGCAACGTATCGAGCAGGGCACGGCACTCACCGGCCACCAGCGTGTGACCATGGTCCGCGACCATGGTCTGCACGGCGGGCAGGCGCAGCAGGCGGTCGACCGACGGCAGATCCTGGGGCCGCGCCATCGGGTCACCGGCGGCCGGGGCGTCGTGGCGCGCCATCGATCGACTCCGCAGCCGCCTCAGCGGAACCGCACGCTCACCGACGGATTGCCGGGCAGCCCCTCGTAGACCGCGCGCACGGTCGTGCCGGCCTGCGGCGGCAGCAGGCGCGTGAACGACCCGAGCGAGAGCATGTCGCCGGGCTTGAGCGTGATGCCCGACTTCTTCAGGTCGGCGGCCAGCCAGAGCACCGCATTGAGCGGATGATCGAGCAGCGCGCTGCCCTTGCCGACGTCGAGCGCCTTGCCGCTGCCGTCGACCAGGCGCACCGTCATGTCGCGCAGCGCGTTCGCCATCGCCGCGTCGGCGCGCACCGGAATCGCCGCGCCGAGCACGCCGAGCCGCGCGCCGACGTTGATCGTGTTCAGGGTCGTGCCGCCGATCTTCGACGGATCCTCCACCAGCAGGTCGGGCAGCTCGATGAACGGGTGCACGGCGCTCAGGTGCGCGAGCACCTCGAGCGGTGTCTTCGCGTCGTGGATGGCCGCATCCTTCACGACGACGATCATGTCGGCCTCGAACAGCGGCCGCGCGCCGAACTTCGCCGGCACCTCGGCGCCGTCGCGCAGGATCATCTTCTCGAACAGCGTGCCCCGCACCGGTGCCGGATAGTTGAAGCGCTGCTGCGCGACCTTGCTCGTGAGGCCCGCCTTGTACCCCACCACCGGGCCGTACTGCTCGCCCAGCCTGCGTGCGAACTTGTCGCGTGCGCACATCGCGCCCTCGGCCGTCATGCTCGCCGGCGGGTTCGCCAGCGGCTGCAGCGCGGCGTACCGGCGCGCCATCTCGGACACCTCGGCGTCCGACGGGCAAGTGGGCGCGTCGGGCGCGAGCACTGCACATCCGGCCGTCAGCGACAACACCGCCGCGGCTGCGAGCATCCTGGTCATCCTGGTCTCCTGGTCGATCGGTTCGTTGGGTGGTGCGGCGTCGGTGGCCGGCCAAGGGCACGGGCGTACGCCGCTGCAGTGTACTGCGCAGCGCGCGCTCCCCGGTCCTGACGAAATCCCCGCAATGCGGCGAAAATGCGGCCTCGCGCTCCGGGGGGCCGCCTTCGCCCCCCTCGCCCCATCGCCCCATCACCGCTTCCGACCGCCACCATGTCGCACGCCGCCCCCGTCACCTTCCTCGACCCGCGCAAGTTCATCGACCCGGTCCGCACCGCCCGGGGCGAGGCCCGCGCCACCGTCGCGCTGCGCACGCTCGACACGCTGTGGTTCAACACCGGCACGCTCTGCAACCTGTCCTGCACCGGGTGCTACATCGAATCGACCCCCACGAACGACCGGCTGGCCTGGATCGGCGTGGACGAGGTGGGCCGCTACCTCGACGAGATCCGCACGCACGGCCTGCCCACGTCGCTGATCGGCTTCACCGGCGGCGAACCGTTCATGAACCCGGAGATCCTCCCGATCCTCGAGCGCACCCTGGGGATGGGCTTCGACGTGCTGGTGCTGACCAACGCGATGCGCCCGCTCGAGAAGCAGCGCGACGGACTGCTTGCGCTGCAGCGGCGCCATCCCGGTCGAATGACGCTGCGCGTGTCGCTCGACCACTATGCGCAGACGGTGCACGAACAGGCCCGCGGTGCGCGCAGCTGGGCGCCGGCGATCGACGGACTGCGCTGGCTGGGTGCCCACGGGTTCACCGTGCACGTGGCGGCGCGCCAGCTGTCAGGTGAATCCCCGGATGCACTGCGCGCGGGGTTCGCACGCCTGTTCGCGGAGCTCGGCCTGCGCATCGACGCGCACGACCCTGTCCAGCTGGTGCTGTTCCCGGAGATGGATGCGCGCATCGACGTGCCCGAGATCACCGAGGCGTGCTGGGGCATCCTGCACAAGTCGCCCGACGACGTGATGTGCGCGTCGTCGCGGATGGTGGTGCGACGCAGCGGCGCAGCGACGCCGGTGGTGCTCGCCTGCACGCTGCAGGCCTACGACGCACGCTTCGAGCTTGGCGCCACCCTCGCCGAGGCCGCCCGCCCCGTCGCGCTCAACCATCCGCACTGCGCGAAGTTCTGCGTGCTGGGCGGGGCGGCCTGCAGCCGCTGAGGGCCGGCCGGGCCGGGGCGGCTGGCGGCCCGCTACCCTGCTTTCTTCTCGCGCGGAATCCGCCCCATCAGATAGAACTCGGGATTGGGCAGCATGCCCGACAGGTTGGCCATGCGGTTCGACAGCGCGAAGAACCCGGCGATCGCGCCGATGTCCCAGATGTCCTCGTCGTTGAAGCCGTGCTGGTGCAGGCGCTCGAAATCGGCGTCCTCGAGAGCGGCCGACGACAGCGCGACCTTCATCGCGAAGTCGAGCATCGCGCGCTGGCGCGGGGTGATCTCGGCCTTGCGGTAGTTGGTGGCCACCTGGTCGGCCACACGCGGGTTCTTCTCGTAGATGCGCAGGATCGCACCGTGCGCGACCACGCAGTACAGGCAGCTGTTGGCCGCGCTGGTCGCCACCACGATCATCTCGCGGTCGCCCTTCGACAGCCCGCTCTCCTTGAGCATCAGCGCGTCGTGGTACGCGAAGAAGGCCCGGAACTCGTCGGGCCGGCGCGCCAGCTTCAGGAACACGTTGGGCACGAAGCCCGACTTCTCCTGCACCGACAGGATCAGCGTCCGGATGTCCTCGGGCAGGTCGGTCAGTGCCGGCAACGGATAGCGGTCTTGCGTGCTGCTCATCTCGGTTCTCCAGGAAGGGTCGGCGCCGGACGGCGTCCGGCGAGCCGATATTTCAGAAAGGTGCCGCGGGCGTTCAGCGCCGCGATGGTCAGGCCCGCGCGGCCGTCGAGCACGCCCAGACGGATCAGGTAGCCGCGCAGGAACGTCCAGGCGGCATGGGCCAGGGCCGGCACGAGGCCGCCGCGCCCCCCGGCGCGCAGACGCTCCGCGCCCAGGCGCGCATAACGTTCGGTCTTCTCCACCGCGTCCTCGAGCGAATCGACACTGTCGTGCAGCAGCACGCCGCCGAGGCGCGCCTGCGGGCCGGGGCATTCGACGCGCTCGTGGACGGCGTCCTCGGTGAAGCGCGCCCGGCCGCGCCGGAACAGGCGCAGCACCCGATCGTTGCGCCAGTCGCCGTGGCGGATGGTCTGGCCGCAGAAGGAGGAACTGCGGGTGATCCAGTAGCCGTCGGGCCCGCCGGTGGTGATGGCGGTGACGCGATCGCTGGCAGTGGCGTCAATCGCGGCGGCGGTGCCGGTGTCGCCGCCCGTGCCGACGACGCGCACGATCTCGGCCCGCAGGTCGTCACCGACCACCTCGTCGGCATCCAGCGACAGCACCCAGTCGCCGCGCGCCAGGTCGAGCGCGCGGTTCTTCTGCACGCCGAACCCCGGCCAGTCGGTCACGAGGACGCGCGCGCCGAGCCGCCGGGCGATGTCGACGGTGGCATCGGTGCTGCCGCTGTCGACGACCACGATCTCGTCGGCGAACGCGACCGACCGCAGGCAGCGCTCGATGCGATGCGCCTCGTTCTTGGTGATGATCGTGACCGACAGCCTGGGAGGGGGCACGCGGAAGTTCCGGATCCTGGGCGCACGCGGCCCGCCCGGCGGGTCCGGAACGGCGTCGCGTGCCTGTTATCCTGAGCATTTTAGAGGTTCGCGGGATGACGTCGACCGTGTTGGTCACCGGCGCTGCCGGATTCATCGGCATGCACGTGAGTCGTGCGCTGCTCGCCGAAGGCGCGCGCGTGATCGGCGTCGACAATCTCAACGACTACTACGATCCGCGGCTCAAGCACGCACGCCTCGAACGGCTGCATGCCACATCACCGGACTTCGCGTTCGTGCGTCAGGACATCGCCGACGCGGCCGCGGTCGACGCCCTCTTCCGTACGCACCGGCCCGCCACCGTCGTGCACCTCGCGGCGCAGGCCGGCGTGCGCTACGCGCTGAGCAGACCGTTCAGCTACGTCGACAGCAACCTGCAGGGCAGCACGGCCGTGCTCGAGGCCTGCCGGCATCACGACGTGCGCCACCTGGTGTTCGCCAGCAGTTCGAGCGTGTACGGCGGCAACCACAAGGTCCCGTTCTCGGAGCGCGATCCGGTCGACCATCCGGTCAGCTTCTACGCAGCGACCAAGCGCGCCAACGAGCTGATGGCGCACAGTTACGCGCACCTGTTCGGCCTGCCGGTCACGATGCTGCGCTATTTCACGGTGTACGGCCCCTGGGGCCGGCCCGACATGGCGATCTGGAAGTTCACCGACGCGCTGCTGCGCGGCGCGCCGCTCGACGTCTATGCCGGCGGCACGCTGATGCGCGACTTCACGTTCGGAGAGGATGCCGCGCGCGCCACCGTCGCCCTCATGCACCGCCCGCCCACCGGCGCGCACGCCGCCAGCCCGGATGCGCCCACCACCTGGCGCGCCGACGCGCCCGACCGGAGCTGGGCGCCGTTCGAGGTCTACAACGTGGGCCGCAGCGACCCGGTGTCGGTCAACACGCTCCTGTCGCTGCTGGAGTCACTGACCGGACGGCGTGCGATCCGCCGGGCGCTCGGCATGCAGCCGGGCGACGTCGAGCGCACTTTTGCCGACACCCGCAAGCTGCAGGCCGCGCTGGGGCAGCTTCCCGAGGTGGCCCTGGCCGACGGACTCGAACGCTTCGTGCGCTGGTTCCGCGACTATCACGCGCTCTGAGCGGTAGCGCGCCCGGCGGTCGGCGGGACGCCCACCCGGGGCCGCCCGCCCGCGGCGAGCAGCAGCCCCAGCGCGACCATCGAAAGCAGCCCGTGCTCGTGGTGCAGCGTCGTGTTCAGCAGACCGGCGAGCACCGCGACCAGGAACGCGCCGAGGGCCGCACTCCAGACGGCCGCGTAGGCGGGGTCGACACGGGCGCGGTCGCGCCCGCGCCACAAGGCCCGCGCCCAGCAGGCCAGCAGCGCGGCGAGCGAGGCCAGTCCGAGCGCACCGCGCTCGGCGAGCGTGTTCGCGTACAGGCTGTGGGCATGCGAGGTGAAGTACAGCGGGGCGGCACCGCAGTCGCGCGGCGGTGCGCACAGCGACGCCTTCGAAAGGGTGCGGAACCGGTCGTTGCCGATGCCGAACACCGGCTGCTGCAGGAACGCCAGACCGGCCACCCGCCAGAGCTGGTCGCGGAACGCCAGCGGCCCGGCCTCCTGCGGCCGGGATCCGAACTTCTCGACGACGCTCTCCCCCGTGGCGTGCAGACGGGTCGGACTCAGCCACAGCATCGCGCCGTAGGCGACCACCGCCGACACCGTCAGCAGGACGATCGCCCGGCGCAGTCCTCCGGCCGACGGTCCGCCGCGTGCGCCGCGTCCGCGCGGCGCA
>JAKOZZ010000185.1 GCA_029779755.1 Pseudomonadota bacterium | reverse complement strand
CCAACTGGCGTATCCTGATCGTTACAACAAAAAGTGATACGGAGACCTGCTGTCAATGGAGGTTGCCATGTCCATCCGACGAAACTCTTCTCCGATTCTCCTCGCCGTCCTGGGCGCGCTCGCCCTGTCGTGGCTGATGCTGGTCAACGCCGAAGGCGCCGCCGATCTGCTCGACCAGATCCTGGTCGCCATCGAGCCTTCGCTGAAGCCGGGCCTGCTGTTCTGAGCTGAGCCGCGGCACGGCGCACATGGCCCCGGCCGTGCGCGCGGTGCCGTGGTCTGTTCGCGCGCGCCGCGCGCGGCGGTCTACTCGCGCTCGCGGCGCGCGTCGTCCTCGAAGCGGTCCGTCTCCGTGTGGCCGGCGCGTGCCGCGGCGCGGGCGAGACTCTGCGGGTAGTGGATCGCGAAGTCGCTCTTGATCTTGTCCAGCGGCAGGTCCGACCACGTGCCGTGGTCGGCCAGGTATTCCATGTGCCGGCGGTCGTGCACGTCGAAGGGCTGGTAGAGCGCGTCGCTCGTGCCGTCGAACTCGGTCGGCCGCACGCCGAAGCGCTCGCACAGCTCGATGTTGAACGCCGGGACCACCTTCAGCCAGCGCCCGTCGAGGTGCAGTGCGGTATAGCCGTGGTCGTAGAACACGTTGACCCCGCCCATGCGTGCCTTCAGCTTCTCGGTGGTGAGATGGTTCACCACGTCGGCCAGGCCGATCGCCGACGGAATGCCGGCCGCGCGCGCGCAGGCCGCCAGCAGCGCCGCCTTCGGCACGCACCAGCCGTAGCCGGCCTCGATCACCGCGCTGGCCCGGTAGGCCGGCGGCTCGTAGGTGATGTTGTACGGGTCGTAGCGGATGCGGTCGCGGACCGCGTAGAACAGCCGGACCGCGCGCGTGCGCGCATCGGCCGCGTCCCCGACCGCCGCGTCGGTGAACCGGCGCACCACCGGGTGCGTGATGTCGAAGAAGCCCGTCTCGGCGAGGTAGGCCTCAGGCGCGTCGGGCAGACCGTCGCAATGGATGAGCGTCATGGGTGGAGCACCTCCCGGGGTCAGACCGTGGCGATCGGGGTCGCCGGCGAGCCGACGGCGCCCGGCAGGCGCAGCGGCGGCGCGGTGAGCATGAAGCGCGAGCGACCGTTGGCGCGCAGCCACCCGGCCAGTTCGGTCAGGTACCAGATCTCGCCGAGCGGAAGTCCGAGCTTGAACAGGCAGTGCTCGTGCAGCGGCAGCATCGCGCAGCGTCCCGAGGGCTTGGCGCCCGCGTGGTTCTCGACCGCATAGTTGTCGGCGATGAGCGCGGAGATGTTGCTGTCGGTGATCCACTGCAGCAGACGCGTGTCGCGTCCGTCGAGCACCGCGCACACCGACTGCACGAGCGCGGGGTCGGGCGTGCGCTTCCAGTCGAGCAGACGCTGCGAGAAGCCGGTGTGCAGGCACAGCATGTCGCCTGATTCGACCGTGACGCCGTCGGCTTCCATGATCTGCATCAGGCGGTCGTAGCCGACCACCACCCGGTCGTCGCCGCAGTGCGCGCGCAGGTCGACCAGCACGCCGCGCCCCTGCATGCCGTGCCGCGCGAAGTTGTCGATGCCCAGGGCACGCGTGGCGCTGGTCAGCGACTCGCCGCTGCCCTCCGGCTTGGGGATCTCGATGCCGCCGCGATAGCCGTTGTAGAACACGGGCTCCGGGCGCCCGTCGCCGTTGGCGTCGAAGACGCCGCCGGCGTGCGCGAAGCTGTCCCACTGCGTGGAGTACTGCAGCCAGATCGTCGCCATGTCGTCGCAGATCACGTCGGTGGCGTCGGGGATCTCGCTGCCGGTCTCGAACATCCAGTTGGGCATCTCGCCGCGGCTGGTCGGGCGCAGGCGTGGCGGATGACGGCGCGGATTCAGCACGTTGCCGCCCGGGTAGTCGAGCGGCAGCGACAGGCAGAAGCTGCGCCCCTCGCGCACTTCGGCGGCAGCCTGCCGCACGCACTGGGGCGTGATCAGGTTCAGCCGCCCCAGCTGGTCGTCGTCGCCGAAGTCGCCCCAGTTCGAGCCGGGCGGACGCTGCACCCATCGCTTGCCGGTACCGCTCATCGTTCGTCTCCTGTCGTGTTGTTGCATGGTCGAGACCGCGTGACCGTGCGCTGTCTCGGTGTCGCTGCCGATTATGCGTGAACGCCGCCGCGCCGGACCGGGCCGCGGAGGTCGGCACCGCCGGCGGTCAGGGCTGGGTGCAGGCCTGCTCGATCAGGCGCACGGTCTCGACGAGCATCGGGCCGACGCTCGAGGCGAATCCGGGCTCGCCCCGGCGGTGGTCGGCCGTCGTGCAGTTCAGCGCCAGGGGCTCGGCATGTCCGGGCAGGTTCAGCGGGACGGCCAACGCGTGGATGCCGCGTCGCCATTCGCCTTCGGAAAGACACCATCCGAAGCGTTTCAGCCGTGTGCGATCGGCCTCGAGCATCGTGGCCATGCGCGCATATTCGTCGCCGTCGTCGAGGCGCAGCCGGTTCAGGATCGCGGCCTGCTGCTTCCGGGCGGACGCGAGGATCAGCGCGCGTCCCGCGGCGGTGCGCAGCAGCGGCAGCGTGCTGCCGATGTCGGGGTAGGTCGGATTGCTCGCATCGACCCGGCAGGACTCGACGTACACCATCGACAGGCGATCGCGCATCGCCAGGTTGACGGTGCAGCGCGTCGCCGTCGCCAGGCGCTCCATCAGCGGCCGTGCCCGCTGCCGGACCGTCAGGCTGGCCAGCAGCGGGTGGCCCAGCGTGAGCACGCCGGGACCGAGCTGGTACTTGCGATGCGCGGCGTTGTAATCGAGGTACCCGAGCATCATCAGCGTGTAGCTCAGCCGCGAGACCGTGGCCTTGGGCAGGCCCGTGCGCTGGCACAGGTCGCGGTTGCCCAGCATCGGTTCGCCCGGGGTGAACGCGCGCAGGATCTCCAGGCCGCGCGCCAGCGCGATCGCGAACTGCCGGTCGCCTGCCATGTCCTCGATGCGCACCAG
>JAKOZZ010000405.1 GCA_029779755.1 Pseudomonadota bacterium | reverse complement strand
CGCCCAACGCCTGGTTCGATGCCGCCTACTACGGGCAGCGCTGGGCCGACCTGGCCGCGCTCGACCTGGACGCGGCGACGCTCTTCCGTCACTACAACCTGTACGGCGTGTGGGAGGGGCGTTCGGCCGGGCCGGTGCTCGACACGTTCGACGGGGCGCGCTACCTGCGCGACAACCCCGACGTGGCCGCGTACGTCGATGGGCACCTGGGCGACTTCCTCGGCAGCCGCAGCAACGGTGCGATCGCGCACTACGTGATCTACGGCGCCGGCGAGGGCCGGGCCGCGTACGACGCCGCGGGCGCGGCGATCGCGATCGCCGACTACACCGTGCTGATCTGAGGGGCGCCGGTCATGCCGGCGTCAGCACCAGCAGCAGCCCCGAAGCGTGCGTGGACGGCACCACGAGGCTGCTGCCGACGCGCGTGAACGGCACGTCGCCCAGCGTCGCGGCCGCCCGTTGCACGTCGTCCACCCGCAGCACGATCGCCGCCGCGCCGTCGTCGGAAAGCGCGTCGGTCGCGACGCCCGGGTACCGTGCGCGCAGCCGGGCGCGGTCGAGCACCACGAAGTCGCCCCGCGTGCCGCCCGACGCCACGCGCCATGCGCCGTCGGGCTCGGCGACCGGCGCCTGATCGATCAGTCGTCCCAGATGCTGTGCGGTCGCGCGTGGATCGCGCGCGAGCAGCTCCACCCGCGCGATGCCACGGGCGCCGTTCGCATGGCGCTGCAGCTCCGGGATCCACACCGCATCGCGCGTCAGATGCTGACAGGCGAACAGACGCATGCCGCCGGGGCGCTCCCCGGTCGGCCAGTACATCGTGCGGAAGCGTGCCTCCGCGCGCCCGCCGCCCGGCAGGTCCACCGGCCGGCCGAAGTCCAGCGGGCCCGTTGCGGCGATGCCCAGCGCCTGCAGCTCCGACACGCCCGCCGCCGCATCCAGCGCGGTGAATGCGGCGCGGTCGACGCCTTCCCCGCGTTCCAGGAACGCGCGCATCGGTGCGTTCTGGGGCGTGGGGGCGAGCACGCCCAGCAGCTCCAGATAGTCGTCGCCGAACATGATCGTGAAATTGCCGGTGCCCATGTGCGCGCTGTGCGTGCCGGGGGGCGAGAGCGTGAACCCGAGGCGGCGCCACGCACGGGCCGCGCGTTCGAGATCGTGCACGGCGATGACGAGGTGGTCGAGTCCTGCGACGTGTCGGAGCATGGGCATCCTTGCAAGAAGTGGTCGGTCGGTCTGGCAGGCAGGTGGGCGACCCGGGGCGACCGCCCCGTTCAGCCGGCGTGCCCGGCCGGCAGCGTGCCGAGCCGCACCGCGCGCACGGCGCCCCGTTCCATCGGGGACCACGACTCGCCGGTGAGCGGCACGCTGGCGAAGAGTACGACCTGCTGCGGTTGCGCGTGCGCGGTGATGTCGAGGCCTTCGCACGCGAACCGGCCGCCGGCACTGCACGCCCGTTCGAGCCGCCACAGCCCCGGCGGTCGGATCGTGCCGTCGCTCTGGTGGCGACGGTCGGCATGCACGAACAGCGTGTCGCCGTCGCAATAGAGGAAGTTCGCAGGCCCGAGTGCCCGCAGTGCGTCGGCGATCTCTTCGACCACCGCGCGCCGCGCGTCGAGCGATGGGGTCGGGTCGATGTCCCACTCCACCGCCATGCGCTCGAGCAGTGCGCAGAAGGCATGTTCCGAGTCTGTCTCGCCGACCGGCCGGAACCGGCGCGTGCGCAGCGGCAGCGCGTCGTCGATGCCGGGCAGATCGCCGTTGTGCGCGAACGCGTGCCACGCGCCGCCGAGCTCGCGTGCGAAGGGCTGGCAATTGCGCGATGCCACGGCACCGCGCGTGGCCTTGCGCACGTGGCCGAGCACGAACGTACTGGTGAACGGGTTGTCCCGCAGGAACCGCAGGCAGGCGCTGTCGGCGGCCGCGGCGCGTTCCTTCACCACGCGCAGATCGCCGTCCTCGTACCAGGCGACCCCCCAGCCGTCCTTGTGCGGGCCCGTCAGCCCGCCGTGCCGCGAGAACTCCTCCATCGACATGCGCACGGTGGCGGGCAGCCGGGCCGACATCGCGAACAGTTCGCACATCGTCCATGGACTCCGTCATGGCATGCCGCCCCGATCGGGCGGCGCATCCCGGAAGTCTGGACGCACGCGCGCCACCGCGCAACGCGCACTACACTGTGCTGCACGCAACCGCCCGTGCCCGGTCGTCCGAACGGCGGCCCGGCAACGTCCAATCCCGGGCTCCGAACCCCCGGGATCCGCACCCCGAACGCCGAGCCCCGAACGCCGAGCCCCGAACCGATGCCGACCGCCGCCATGGATCCGCGCCCGCCCGCCACCGAGTTCGTCTACGAAGCCCTCGTCGAGGTCGCGCCCCGCCAGGACATGGGGCGCGGACCGCTCGGACACCGCTTCATCGTGCCGATCACCGGCGGGCGCTTCGACGGGCCGAGGCTGCGCGGGACCGTGCTGCCGGGCGGCGCCGACCGGCAGCTGCTGCGCGACGACGGCGTGCGCGAGCTCGACGCGCTGTACGAGCTGCGCACCGACGACGGCGTGCTGCTCACCGTGCACAACCAGGTGCTGATCGACGACCCGCCGGGCGGCCCGCGGTATGCGTTCTCGCACGTGCGCGTCATCGCCCCCGAGGGGCCGTACGCCTGGCTCAACCGGCGCGTGCTGGTCGGCACGCTGCAGAACCTGCAGCCCGAGCGGCCGGCCGTGCGCATCCGCGTGCATCAGCTCGTCTGAGGCCGCGGCGCGTCCCGTGCCTCGCTCCGCGCCGACGTCTTCTCTCGAGAACCCGACATGACCTCGAACGACGAACCCTCCCCCGCGAACCCTCCGCACGCGCCCCGCGACGATCTGCACCGCGTGCTCGAAGCACGCCGCGCGATCCTCGACGCAGCGCGCCCGGCCGCCGTTGCGCGTCAGCACGCGCGCGGGCGGCTGACCGCGCGCGAAGCGCTCGCCGCACTGGCGGATGCCGGCAGCTTCGTCGAGTACGGCGGGCTCGCACGGCCGGCGGTCGGCGACCTCGACGGTCCGGCCGACGGGCTGGTGATGGGCACCGCGCAGGTGGGCGGCCGCCCGGTCGACCTGGTGCTCTACGACTACACGGTGCAGGGCGGCACGCAGAGCGCCATCAATCACATCAAG
>JAKOZZ010000382.1 GCA_029779755.1 Pseudomonadota bacterium | reverse complement strand
AAGTCGAAGCCGACCTCGGCACCGCGCGCACGGATCATCGCGCGGGACTTCTGCTGCTGCTCCGGCGTCGACCCGTACTTCTGCGCGATGTGCTCGGTGATGTCCTGCCCGCCGGGCGGCATCTGCGGGTTCAGCTCGAAGGGCTGGAAGTGGATCTCGGCTTCGATCTCGCCCCGCAGGTGCTCGAGCGCACGCTCGAGCCCGCCCAGCCCGATCGCGCACCACGGGCAGGACACGTCGGACACGAAGTCGATGCGCATCCGGGTGCTCATCACGCCGATTCCTGCCAGCCGAGCCCGAGGCTCTTGAGGCGCGCGATGCCGGCGGCGTCGAAGCCCCAGTCCTTGAGCGCGGCGCCGCCGCCGGCACCGCGGCCGGCAGGCGGGCGCGGCGTGTCGGAGGGCGCGTTGCGGAAGCGCGGCGCGGGGCTCGGCTGCGGCACGCCGTCGATCGTCACGCGGGCATTGCGCGCCGTCTGGTGCGGATGGGTCAGCGACTCGGTGAAGGTGAGCACGGGGCTGGTGCAGGCATCGGAGCCGGCGAACCAGGCGGCCCATTCGTCGCGGGTGCGGGTGAGGAAGATTTCGCTGAATCGGCGGCGCAGCTCCGGCCAGCCGGCGCGGTCGTGCTGGGCGGGCAGCTTCTCTCCGGCCAGTCCGAGGCGCTCGAGCAGCGCCGCGTAGAAGCGGGCCTCGATCGCGCCGACGGCCATGTAGCGGCCGTCCTTGCACGCATAGGTGTCGTACCAGGGCGCGCCGCCATCGAGCACGTTGTTGCCGCGCGTCTCGTTCCACGCGCCGTTGGCCAGCAGGCCCCACAGGGGTGCCGACAGCAGCGACGCGCCGTCGACCATCGCGGCGTCGATCACCTCGCCCTGCCCGGTGCGCTGCGCGCGGAAGAGTGCGCCCAGCACGCCGACGGCCAGCAGCATGCCCCCGCCACCGAAGTCGCCCACCAGGTTCAGCGGCGGCGTCGGCTTGCCGCCGGCCGGACCGATCGCCGCGAGCACGCCGGTGAGCGCGATGTAGTTGATGTCGTGCCCGACCTCGGGCGCCATCGGCCCGGCCTGGCCCCAGCCCGTCATGCGGCCGTAGACCAGCTTCGGATTGCGCGCGAGCGCGACGTCGGGCCCCAGGCCGAGCCGCTCCATCACGCCCGGGCGGAAGCCCTCGAGCAGCACGTCGGCCTTGCCGATCAGGTCGAGGGCCGCCGCGA
>JAKOZZ010000176.1 GCA_029779755.1 Pseudomonadota bacterium | reverse complement strand
GCCGAGGCCGGCGACGGGTGGGCCAGGGCCGCGCAGTGGACGATCGGCTCGTGATAGAAGAACTCGTCCTTCTCGGACGTCATGTACTGGCCGTCGAGCCGGAACAGCCGGCCGAACTGCGGCGTGTCGAAGACCTCGATCGACTGGTAGGGCGAGCGCACCGTCTCCAGGCGTCGCGCGGCGCGGAATCCGTACGCGCTGTCCGGGTTCAGCCACTCGAGGAGCAGCTCGCCGCTGCCGGCATGCGGGTCGGCCGAGCCGCGCAGGATGCGGTTGGTGTTCTGTTCGGCCGGGGCGAACGCGACGATGAGGTCGTTCATCAGCCGCTCGGCCTTCGCCGAGTTGTCGGTCGAGAAGTTGCAGACGTAGACGTCCAGCGTCACGCCCGCGCGCTCGGGCCAGGTGTGCAGCGCAAGGTGGGATTCGGCCAGCAGCAGCGCGCCGGTCACGCCGCCGGGTTGGCCCTGCCAGTCGGGGAACCGGTGGAACTTCTCGTCGACCAGGGTCAGCCCCGCCTCGGCCACGGCCGTGCGGCACAGCGGGGCGAGCACCTGCTCGTCGACCAGGCGAGCGACATCGCAACGGCAGCCGTACAGGTCAGCGGTCAGGTGCAACCCTTGCATGTTCTCCCCGTGCCCTCCCCGGAATGCGACAGGCCTGCCCCGGGATGTGTCCGGCGGCAAAAGCCGATAATTATAGCCGGTTCACCGATCCCGGCCGGTCGGGGGCGGGCGTCCTTTGCTAAAATCCCGGTCTTTTCCCGGCGGCATGCGATGACTTCGAACGATCGATCCAGCGTTACGTCCTCCGTCGAACCCCGTGCGATGGCCGACGCGCTCCGGGTTCTGGCGATGGACGCGGTTCAGCAGGCCAACTCCGGCCACCCGGGCATGCCGATGGGCATGGCGGAGATCGCGGTCGCGCTTTGGGATCGGCACCTGAAGCACAACCCGGCCGACCCCCGGTGGTACGACCGCGACCGGTTCGTGCTCTCGAACGGCCACGGCTCGATGCTCATCTACGGGCTGCTGCACCTCACCGGCTACGACCTGTCGCTGGACGACCTGAAGAAGTTCCGCCAGCTGCATTCGAAGACCCCAGGCCATCCGGAAGTGGGCATCACGCCCGGCGTCGAGACCACCACCGGTCCGCTCGGCCAGGGCCTCGCCAATGCGGTGGGCATGGCGCTCGCCGAGCGCCTGCTGGCCGGCGAGTTCAACCGCGATGGCTTCCCCGTCGTCGATCACCTCACCTACGCGTTCGTCGGCGACGGCTGCCTGATGGAAGGCATCTCGCACGAGGTGTGCTCGCTCGCCGGCACGCTGAAGCTGTCGCGGCTGGTCGTGCTCTACGACGACAACGGCATCTCGATCGACGGCGAGGTCCGGCACTGGTTTGCCGACGACACCGTGCGTCGGTTCGAAGCCTACGGCTGGAACGTGATCGCCGACATCGACGGGCACGACGTCTGGGCGATCGACCGCGCCATCGCCACGGCCCGCACGTGGGCGCGCGACGGACGCGACGGCCGCTTCGCGCCCACGCTGATCCAGTGCCGCACCGTGATCGGCAAGGGATCGCCCAACCGTGCCGGCACGGCCAAGGCGCATGGCGAGCCCCTCGGCGCCGACGAGCTGAAGCTGACCCGAGCCGCGATGTACGGCGGTGCGGCGCCCGACGACCCGTGGTCGATCCCGGACGCGGTGCGCAGCGCCTGGGACGCCCGCGCCGAGGGCGCGCGCGCCCAGGCCGAGTGGTCCGCGCTGTTCGACCGGTATGCGGCGCAGTTCCCCGACCTGGCGGCCGAGCTGCGCCGTCGCATGAACGGCGAATTGCCCGCGGACTGGCACGAGACCGTCGATCGCATGATCGCTTCGGTGATGCAGAAGGGCGAGAAGATCGCAACCCGCAAGGCGTCGCAGAATGCGCTGAACCATCTCGGGCCGGCGGTGCCGGAGCTGCTCGGCGGCTCGGCCGACCTCACCGGGAGCAACCTCACCGACTTCGCCGGCTGCGGCGCGGTGCGTGCCGGTGCGCAGGGGCCGGTGGGCGGTCGCCACATCAACTACGGTGTGCGCGAGTTCGGCATGAGCGCGATGATGAACGGCGTCGCGCTGCACGGCGGGTACATCCCCTACGGCGGCACGTTCCTGACCTTCTCCGACTACGCGCGCAATGCGCTGCGCATGGCGGCGCTGATGAAGCAGCGCGCGGTCTTCGTGTTCACGCACGACTCCATCGGGCTCGGCGAGGACGGACCCACCCACCAGGCGGTCGAGCACACGTCCAGCCTGCGCCTGATTCCGGGCATGGATGTCTGGCGTCCCGCCGACCCGGTCGAGTCCGCCGTGTCGTGGGTCAGCGCGATCGAGCGTGCGGACGGCCCGAGCGCGCTGCTGTTCTCGCGCCAGGCCGTGCCCTTCGTCACGCGCTCCGATGCGCAGGTGGCGGCCATCCGCCGCGGCGCCTACGTGCTGCGCGACGCGGAGGAGGCCGTGGCGGTCATCCTCGCCACCGGCTCCGAACTCGGGCTGGCCCTCGAGGCGCGCGAGCTGCTCGCCGCCGAAGGCATTGTCGTGCGCGTGGTGTCGATGCCGTCGACCACCGTGTTCGACCGGCAGGATGTCACGTACAAGCGCAAGGTTCTGCCCGACAATCTGCCGCGGATCGCCGTGGAGGCGGGCGTGTCGGACTTCTGGTGGAAGTACCGCTGCGACGCGGTCGTGGGCATCGATCGCTACGGCGAGTCGGCGCCCGCGCAGGCCTTGTTCGAACTCTTCGGCTTCACGCCGGCGAACGTCGCCGACACGGTGCGCGCGGTCGTGCGCGCGCGCAGCTGACGCGTCCCGCGACGCGCCGGGCAGGATTTCTTCGATCGACTGAGGGGCTTACGCCATGACCATCCGAGTAGCAATCAACGGCTACGGCCGTATCGGCCGCAACATCCTTCGTGCCCACTACGAGGGCGGCAAAAACCACCCGATCGAGATCGTCGCGATCAACGACCTGGGCGACGCCAAGACCAACGCGCACCTCACCCAGTACGACACCGCGCACGGCAAGTTCCCCGGCACCGTGTCGGTCGACGGCGATTCCATCGTCGTCAACGGCGACCGCATCAAGGTGCTGGCCAACCGCAACCCGGCCGAGCTGCCGTGGGGCGCGCTGGGCGTGGACGTGGTGCTCGAGTGCACCGGCTTCTTCACCAGCAAGGAGAAGGCGTCGGCGCACCTGAAGGGCGGCGCCAAGAAGGTGATCATCTCGGCGCCGGGCGGCAAGGACGTCGACGCCACCGTGGTCTACGGGGTCAACCACTCGGTGCTGAAGGCTTCGGACACGGTGATCTCCAACGCGTCGTGCACGACCAACTGCCTGGCACCGCTGGTCAAGCCGCTGCACGACAGGATCGGCGTCGTCACCGGTCTGATGACGACGATCCATGCCTACACCAACGACCAGGTGCTGACCGACGTCTATCACGAGGATCTGCGCCGCGCGCGCTCGGCCACGATGTCGATGATCCCGACCAAGACCGGTGCCGCCGCTGCGGTCGGTCTGGTGCTGCCCGAGCTGAACGGCCGTCTCGACGGCTATGCGATGCGCGTGCCGACCATCAACGTGTCGATCGTCGACCTGTCCTTCATCGCCGCGCGCGACACCTCGGTCGAGGAGATCAACGCGATCATGAAGGAGGCGTCCGAAGGCGCGATGAAGGGCGTGCTGGCCTACAGCAACGCACCGCTGGTTTCGGTCGACTTCAACCACAACCCGGCGTCGTCCACGTACGACGAGAGCCTCACCAAGGTGTCGGGACGCCTGGTCAAGGTCGGCAGCTGGTACGACAACGAGTGGGGCTTCTCGAACCGCATGCTCGACACGACCATGGCGCTGATGTCGGCCAAGTGATCGGAATGTGACGCGCGGCCCCCTCGGGGGCTGCCGAGGTTCGACGACGGCCGGGTGCACCGCATCCGGCCGTTCTGCTTTCCGGCCGTTCTGCTCTTCAGGAGACGGTGCCGGGCGAGGGTGGCCGGACCGCCGGCGGCGGGGATGCGGCGGCGCTCAGCGTCCGCACCACCTGGTCGAGTTCGTCGCGCAACACGGCGGCCAGCGGGCCGACCGCGGCGAGCGCTCCGGCCACGGCCGCCGATTCGAGCCGCTGTGCGGCGGCGGCGGCGCGCTGCGCGCCCAGCATCGCGAGACTGCCCTTGAGGCTGTGCGCAGCCGCGCCGATCATCGGTGCATCCGACGCCTGCAGCGAGCGATCCAGCAGTTCCAGCAGCTTGCGCGCGTTCGTCGTGAACACGGCGGCCAGGCGTGCGACCAGCGCGTGGTCGGTGCCGAACTGCGCGGTGAATGCTTCGATCGTGAACGCGCCGGGCGCGTCGGCGGATCGGGCGGCACCGTTCGCGGCGGGCGTGCTGGCGGATCGGGCCGCGGCGGGCGTGCTGGCGGATCGGACGGTCCCGTCCTCAGCGGCGCGCGATGCCCCGTCCGCGCGCGCAGCAGGGCCGTCCACGCCCGGCCGCACCCGCCCGCGCAGGGTCTCGAGCACTGCGTTCAGGTGCTGCGGCTCGATCGGCAAGGACAGCACCGCATCGAGTCCGTTCGCATCGGCGCGGCCGGCCGGGTCCGTGGCGGCCGCCGTGCCGAGACCGACGATCGCCGTGCGCATGGTCCGCATGCCGTCCGCGCGATCTCCCGCCTCGGAGGCGCGCACCGCGCGCAGCAGCACCTGCAGGTCGGGGCCGCAGGTGGCGAGCCCGGTGAAGATCACGTCGTAGCGTGCCGCGTGCACGGCCGCGGTGGCCTGGGCGACCGATTCCACGGCGGTCACGTCGTGGTCGGCGCGCGCCAGCAGCCTTCCCAGGATGGCGCGGGGCACCGGGTTGCCCTCGAGGACGAGCACCCGCAATGGCGGCCGCGCCGGCGTCGCCGAGGAGGCGGCGGCCGGCAGGACCCGCTGGCAGGGGAGGTCGAGCGTGCTCATGTCGTGAGCTCGGATTCGTCGGCGTAGGTGGCCCGGATGTCGAGCACCTCGTCGAAACGGCCCAGGAACCGCGCCACCAGCTCCGGATCGAAGTGCCGTCCGCTCTGCGACACGAGCCACGCGCGCGCGTCGTCGGGTGTCCACGCATGCTTGTACGGACGCGGCGACGTGAGCGCGTCGAACACGTCGGCGACCGCCGTGATGCGGCCGTACAGCGGGATCGCCGTGCCGGCCGTACCCGACGGGTAGCCGGTGCCGTCGAAGCGCTCGTGATGGCTCAGGGCGATCTGTGCGCCCGCCTGGAGGATCGGCGACTGGTGCTGGCGCAGGATCTCCCAGCCGATCCGGGCATGGCGCTGCATGATCGTGAACTCGGCCGGCGTGAGGCGGCCCGGCTTCAGCAGGATGTTGTCCGGCGTGCCGAGCTTGCCGAGATCGTGCAGCGGGCTCGCGTGCAGCAGCAGCTCCTGCTCGTGCGCCGGCAGGCCGAGC
>JAKOZZ010000378.1 GCA_029779755.1 Pseudomonadota bacterium | reverse complement strand
CGCTCTTCTGGGTGGTGGTGTCGTTCGTGCCGTCGCTGGTGCTGAGCGTGGTGTCGTTCGGGCTGCTGTCCTTCCTGTTCGTGATCCCCGGGCTCTGGTTTCTGTACCGGATGATCAAGGGCGTGCTGCGCCTGATCGACGGGCGGCCCGTGCCCTGACACAGGAGACCGTCATGCGGACGTCACGCCGATCGACAGGTGGCCACCGGCCGACCGATGCCGCGGGCGCCGAGACGCCTGCGCCCCCGGCATCGCCCGAGACGCCTGCCGTGTCACACCGGCCTGCCCTGCCCGCCCGCCGCGCCCTGCTGATCTCCGGCGCAGCGCTGCTCGCCGGCTGCGCCACACCGCAGTTCGTCGCACCGCCGGCCGCGCCGGTGCCGCCGCCCACGGTGCGCGTGGGCGACCGTTGGCGCTACCAGGTGGTCGACCGTTTCAGCGGCCGGGTCACCGGCCTGCGCGCCATGCAGGTCGCCGCCCTGCAACCGCAACTGCGCGTGGCCGTCACCGACGGCAACGACCGGCCGCTCGCCGAGGAAACCTACGCCCGCCCCTGGGAGGTCGTGCAGGAGCCGGGCTACGACCTCGTGCAGATCTTCACGCAGCCGATCCCGGTGGTGCCGCAGCCGATCGCCGTCGGCGCCTCGGCGCGGATCTCCGGCGCCTACCGGCTGCCCGGCCAGGACGATCAGTACTTCTGGAGCGAATGGATCGACGCGCCCGGCTGGGAGCGCATCCGTGTGCCGGCCGGCGAGTTCGAGGCCTTGCGCATCGAGCGCCGCATCGCGTTCACGCACTCCGACCGCTGGCGCCTCAGCGCGCAGCGCAGCGAGACGCTGTGGTACGCACCCGCCGTCGACCGCTGGGTGCGGCGCGAGTGGACGGGCAACTACCTGTGGTACGGCATGCGGCGTTCGCCGTTGCGCGAGGACTGGGTCGCGTACGAGCTGATCGATTACGCGCCGGCGGGCTGACGGCGCGTCGTCGGCGTCGGTGCGGGCGAAGGCGCGGGCATCGGGCCGGGCCCTGGGGGGACGGGTGCTGGCCCCCTGCTGCGCAGGGGGTACCCTCGGTGCTCGGGTGACTGGCCGTGCGGCGAAACTCGCTTCGCGCCCTGCGGGCGCTGCGCTCGGACAGCTCGCCGCAAGTTTGAGGTACGAAGCGCGCTGCGCGCGCCGGCCAGTCACCCTGCGCGCCTCGGCTGCGCACACGCCCCCCAGGGCCCGGCCCGATGCCCGCGCCTTCGCCGAGACGTCCGCTGACTGCGGAGAACGCGGTGCGGCGGTCGGTGCGCGTCGGTGCCTGTCTGCGCAGACCATGACCGTCACGGTTGCAGCCGTCGATGCCCCTTGGGCTTCGCTTGCCGTTGCCGTTGCCGTTGCCGGCATGCTCCGTCAAGCGCGCGTGAACGCGGTGAACGCTTGCTTCATCACCTCAGACGCACTGCGACCCGGGCTACACGGCCTCGCTCGCATCACTTCGCGTTGATCCGCGCTGCGCCGAATCGACTCGGCCCTTCGTCGCACGCCTCCAGTGCCACTCGGCGCGGCAGGCGGTGGTGGGGCGGGTGGGGATGTGTGCCGCGCCGAGCAGCGCAGGCTCGGGCTGGGCGCGCGCAGCGCGCTTCGTACCTCAAACTTGCGGCGAGCTGTCCGAGCGCAGCGCCCGCAGGGCGCGAAGCGAGTTTCGCCGCACCAGCCCGAGACGAGCAGCGCAGGGGAGTCGGCCCAAAGGGCCGACCGCCACAACCCTCCCCACCCGCCCCACCACCGCCTGACGCGACGCGCCGCGCCGCCCCGCCCGATCACCGCCCGACGCCACGGGCCCCCAGTCGCCACGAGATGCGCCCGGCCACACGCATCACCGTCTCGATCGCGTGCGCCTTGCGTGCCGCGTCCAGGCTCGACTTCTGCAGGCTCACCGCGACCGCAGCCTGCGCCACCGGTGATCCCGGGCCGAAGACCGGCGCACCGATGCACACCATGCCATGGCGAGTCTCTTCGTCGTCGACCGCGTGGCCGCGCGTGCGAACCCGTCGCAGCGCCGCCAGCAGCGGCTCGGGGCGCACGATGCTCTTGCGGGTGAGGGCGTAGAACGCACGCGACGCTGCGAGTTCGATCACCTGCTCGGGCGGCAACGTGGCGAGCATCGCCTTGCCGCTGGCGGTGCAGTTGGCCGGCAGGCGCATGCCGATGCGGAAGTTGAAGCCGAAGGGCCGTGTGCCATTGCGGCAGCCGACGTACACGATGTCCCCGCCGTCTAGGACGGCGAGCACCAGCGACTCTTCCGGCATCGGCGCTTCGGCATCGAGCACCGACTGGAATTCGGCGGTCAGATCGGTGCGCGCCATGTACGCGTGCGCAAGATCCATCACCCGGGTGCCAAGGTGATAGGTGCCGTCGGCCAGCCGCTCCACCAGCCCCGCCTGCACGAGGGTGGCGCACAGCCCGTGCACAGTGCTCTTGGGCAGCGCCAGCGCGCGTACGAGGTCGGCCAGCGGCATCGACTGACGTGCGCCGGCGAGGGTGTCGAGCAGGTGTGCGGCACGCGCCACGGCGGGCACCGCACCCTTGCCAGCGGAGGGCGCACCGCTGCGCCCGCTGGCGGTGCCGCCGCGCGTGCCCGCGGTGCCGGGTCGGGGGCTCGGAGCGGCAGGACGCGTGTCCGCGGCTGCGGGATCGGCGGACGCCGGGCGGGTCGTGCGGGCGGTGCGGCCCGGAGCAGGGTGCGGCCGGGCGGAAACGACAAGTTGCGTGGCGGCGGGGGGGCGGGGGGGCATTCCGTACTCTGGCGTTGGAGGCTTAGGCGTTCAGTATGCTGAACGAATGTTCATCGGAGGTCGGGTGTTGCGTACTCGTATCGACCTTGCTCAAACTGGAGTCTGCCGCTGCGCAGCGCGAGCGGTTCAGCCCGCTGAACGAGGGACTCTGCAATGACACATGACGGATCGTACCGCGCGACTCATGACCATTCCGCCCGGGAGGCTCCGGACCGCGGGTCCCCGCCATGTGCCCCGGAGCCCGTGACGGGGACGAGGACCCTGGACTGGGGGACGCGGCTCGCCGATGCCATCCGCGCTGCGCTCGCGCGCGGCGACCGCCCGCGCGCACAGCGGCTGGCGCTCGAGGGCGACGGCCTGGCGCGGGATCTCGCACGCGAGTACACGTTCATGCTGCACGGCCTGGGCATCACCGTGCGCATCGTGCTCGGCCAGTTGGTGGATCTGGCCGCGGCGCGGCCGGTGTCGGGTTGGCGCGATGCGGACACCTCCGACGCGATGCTCGTGGAGTTGCTGAGGCGCCTGTCGTCAGGGCTGCGCGCATCGCTGCCTGCGTGCACCGGGGGGGCCGGTGATTCGAGCGCACCGGATCCGGTCGCATCGACCGTGTCCGACCTCGCGCAGCGCTGCAGTGCTGCGCTGTCGGATGCGCAGGTGCGCTTCGTCGAGGATCAGGCGCGGCGGGCGCAGGCCGTGATGACCGCCCTGGGCGAGCCGGACCCCGAGCGAGCATGCGCGGCGCTCGACGCCAAGGACCAGGCGTACCTCGCGCTGCACGATCCGCTGGTGCGCTTCATGGCCGACGCCTTCGCATGGGTGTATCGGCATGGCGGCGCGCCGGCGCTGACGGCGTTTCACCTGGCCACGGCCGATGCGCAGCGCACCGGCTTCGAAAAGTGGGAGCACCTGCCCGTCGCCGAGTTCGCCGCACTGACCGCTTTCCTGCTGCGCCAGCACATGGGCCGCGTGACCGTCGAAGAGGACACCCGGCGCTTCACGTTCCGGCAGTCGCCGTGCGGCAGCGGTGGGCGGCTCATCGCAGACGGCGCCTACGACGGTCCCGACGCACTATCGCGTGTCGACGAGCCCGGGCCCCTGAGCTTCGGGGCGCCGCCGGTGCCGGTGTACTGCACGCACTGCGCGATCTGGAACGGCGCGGCGACGCTGCGCTGGTTCGGGCGCGTGCACTGGGTGTTCGAGCAGCCGGCACGGCCCGACGGCGGCTGCACACTGAACCTGTACAAGCGCCGCGAGGACACGCCCGAAGCGTACGTACGCCGCGTCGCGCTGCCTGCCGTCGCGCCGGCACCGTGACACCGCCCCTCGACGAGGAGACCTGACCGTGACAGCTACTTCCAATGCGGCGCACGACGCCGCCGACCTGCGCGCACTGATGCGCACCATGCTGCTGATCCGGGCCGTCGAGACGGCTTGGGGCGACGCCTACCTGAACGAGGAGATCACAGGCATCCCGCCGTCGCTGTCGACCGGGCAGGAGGCGATCGCCGCGGGCGCGTGCGCGGCGCTGGCGCATGGCGATTTCGTCTTCACCACGCATCGCGGTCAGGCGGCCCAGGTGGCGCGCGGGCTCGATCCGAAACGCATCCTCGCCGAGCTCTATGGTCGCCGCACCGGCTACAACAAGGGCAAGTCGTATCACGTCACAGACGTCACGCGTGGTGTCATCGGCATGGGCGGCATCGTGCCGGCGCAGGTGCCCGTGGCTGGCGGGCTGGCGCTGTCGCAGAAGCTGCGAGGCACCGATCGGGTCAGCCTCGCCTTCTTCGGGGACGGCGCCAGCAACGAAGGCGCCGTGCACGAGACCGCCAACCTCGCCGCGATGTGGTCGCTGCCGCTGATCCTGCTGTGCGAGAACAACGGCTACTGCATCACGCAGCGTGACACCGACGCGGTGAAAGCGCCTTCCATCGCGTCGCGCGCCGCAGGCTACGGGCTTCCGGGTGTGCAGGTGGATGGCACCGACCCGCTGGCCGTGCAGGCAGCCGTCGCCGCAGCAGTGACCCGCGCGCGGCGAGGGGGCGGTGCGAGTCTCATCGAGGCGCGCTGCGAGCGTCTGACCGGGCACCTGATCCACGACACGCAGGGCTACCGATCGCCGGACGAGCTGGCGGCCGCCCGCCTGCGCTGTCCGATCGCCCTGTTCGAGCACCGCCTGCTGGCGGCCGGCATGATCAGTGCCGAAGACTGCGCAGCACTGCACGCGCAGATCGACGCCGAGGTGGCCGACGCGGTGGCCTGGGCGCGTGCGCAGCCCGAGCCCGCGCCGTCGGAAGCCTTCGAAGACCTCTGGGCCTGAGCGGCCCCTCAGGAGTTCCACATGTTTGATACCCGACTGTTCCGCCCCAGCGCGCCGCCGAAACCGCACGAAAAGGACTGGCCCAGCGTCCGCGGCGCCATCAACGAGGCGATGCGCGAGGAGATGCGCCGCGACCCAATGGTGTTCCAAATGGGCGAAGACATCGCTCTGGCATCACCGTTCGGGGTGACCACCGGACTGGCGGCGGAGTTCGGCCGCGAACGCATCCGCGACGCGCCGTGCTCGGAGGTCGCGGTGGTGGGGGCCGCCGTCGGCGCTGCGATCGGTGGCATGCGGCCGATCGTCGAGTTCCAGTTCGGCGACTTCATGTCGGTGGCGATCGACCAGCTCACGCATCAGGCCGCGATGCTTCGCTACCTGACCGGCGGCCAGGTGCGGGTGCCGATGGTCATCCGCCTGCCGTGCGGCGGCGGCCAGGGCGCGGGCGCTCAGCATTCGCAGTCGCTGTACTCGTGGTTCGCGCACGTGCCGGGCATCAAGGTGGCGCTGCCGTCGACCGCGATGGACGCGAAGGCGATGATGAAGGCCGCCATCCGCGACGACAACCCGGTGCTGTTCTTCGAGCACAAGCAGCTCTACCGCACGCGCTGGCCGGTGCCTGACGCGTACCACGATCCCGAACACGTCGCGACCTTCGGCCGTGCCGTCGTGCGGCGCGCGGGCACGGATCTCACCGTGGTGGCCACTCTCACGATGGTCCACCATGCGCTTGCCGCCGCGCAGACGCTGGCGGCCGAGGGTCTGTCCATCGAGGTGATCGACCCGTGCACACTGGTGCCGTTCGACACCGAGACGCTGGTGGCGTCGGTGCGAAAGACCGGGCGCCTGCTGGTGGTGGACGAGGCGTACCTGAACTTCGGCGTCCAGGCCGAGGTGATCGCCTGCGTGACCGAGCGTGCGTTCGATGCACTGAAGGCGGCGCCGCGCCGACTGGGAAATCCGAACGTGCCGGTGCCGTTCGTCCCGCCCCTGCAGGACGTGGTCCTGCCCGGTCGGGCGCGCATCGAGGCGGCGATTCGGGAGATGCTGGCGCGTTGATCGGTGCGGGCGAAGGTGCGGACAACGGGCCCGGCCCGTCGTCCGCACCTTCGCCGAGACGTTGGTTGACTGCGGAGAGTGCGACGGGAGGGTCCGTGTGCTTCGGGGCGTGCCTGCGCATGCCGTGACCATTGCCGTCGCTGCCGTGGATGTCGCTTCGGCTTCGGCTTCCGATGCCGTTGCACTTGCCCTTGCCCATGCCGCCGCTGTTGCCAGCATGCGCCGTCAACCGCGCGTGAATGCAGTGCATCCCTACGGCATCACCGCAGGCGCACCGGGAAACGCGAAAATCGGCCTCGCTCGCATCACTTCGCGTTGATCCGCGCTGCGCCGAAGCGGCCCGGCCCCTCGTCGCACACCTCCACTGCCACTCGGCGCGGCAGATGGTGGTGGGGCGGGCGGGGAGGTGTGCGGCGCCGAGCAGCGCAGGCTCGGGCTGGGCGCGCGCAGCGCGCTTCGTGCTTCTGACTTGCGGCCCCGTGTTCGAGCGCAGCGCCCGCAGGGCGCGCAGCGAGTCGGGCCGCACCAGCCCGAGACGAGCAGCACAGGGCAGTCGGCCTAAGGCCGACCGCCGCGCCCATCCCCACCCGCCCCACCACCGCATGACGCGCCCCGCGCGAGGCGGCAAGCGACAAGGTCAGCCGGCGCTCCGCGCGTCCAGCCACGACTCCAGTCCGGACGCGTTCAGCGGCACGTCGTCGCGGAACAGCACCAGCACGCGGTCGGGCGCGAGCGGCCAGCCCTGCTCGCGCGCCTCGGCCAGCAGGATGGCCTGCACGCCTTCGCGCAGCAACCGCGCGCGCCGCGGCCCCGCGTCGGCGTGCGCGATCGCCAGACGCTCGAAGTCGTCGACCATCGCGCGCAGCCGTGCGCCGAGCCGCGCCACCTCGTGCACGCGCCCGTAGTGGGTGAGGAACAGCGCCTGCGGCTGCAGCGCCAGCAGACGGTCGATCGACGCGCGCAGCGCGGGCGGATCGAACTGCACGGGCGTGGTCGCCGGAAAGATGGCCTGGCGCTCGCCGTCGTCGAGTTCCCGGTAGGACAGTCCGAAGGTGTCGCCGACGAACACGCTGTCGGACTTCAGGTCGTGATAGCAGACGTGGTGCCGTGCGTGACCGGGCGTGTCGAGCACCGCGAACACGCGTCCCGCGAGTTCGATGCGGTCGCCGTCGCGCACCTCGACGATGCGCTGTGCGGGGATCGGCACGATGTCGCCGTACATGCGCCGTGCCGCCTCCTCGCCGTACACCTCGATCGTGCCGGCCATCAGGCGCCGGGGGTCGATCATGTGCCGCGCGCCGCGCGGGTGGACGGCGACCCGGGCGTTGGGGCACGACTGCAGCAGCAGACCGGCGCCGCCCGCGTGGTCGAGGTGGACGTGCGTGAGCAGGATCCAGTCGACGCAGGAGGCGTCGAGCCCCCTGACGGCCAGTGCGTGCAGCACCGCCGGGACCGACGCGTTGCAGCCGCTGTCGACCACGGCGATGCGACCCTGCTCCTCGACCAGATGGATCGCATCGAGCATCGGCCGCACGTAGCCGGAGTCGATCGCGGTGATGCCGTGCGCGTAGTGCAGGGTGCCCGGGGCATCGCCAGGCGTGCCCGGCAGGCCGCGCGGCGCACCCGGGCCGTCGTGCGATTGGCCCGAGCCCTCTTGCAGTGCACCCGGGCCGTCGTCGTAGTGCCGTGTCATGCGTGCCGCACGCGCTCAGGCGAAGAAGGCCTCGAAGCCCTCGATCGGCTCGAAGCGGCCGGCGCGGTGGATCAGACGGGTGGGGCCGGGCAGCGCGCGCGCGCGTTCCGGGTGCCGCGGGTCGCCGGGGTAGGCCAGCACGCGCGTGCCGTTCTCCTCGAACGGTTCGGGGCGGATCACGGGCGGCGGGCGCAGGCGCGCTTCGCGGATCACGTCGGCCACCGTGCGGTGCCGCGCCAGGTGCGCGAGGCTCTGGATCTGGGGCGGGGCGAGGTCGATCTCCTTGTCGCGATAGCGCTCGAGCGCCTGGCGCGGGCGCACCCACTCGCTGTGGGTGGCCTCGTGATCGTCGTGGACCGGTTCCAGGCCCTGCGGAACCGACGCCACGAAGAACCGCGTGTCGAAGCGCTTGCGCATCACCGAGGGCATCTTGGGCGTGATCCACCGGCACCACGGCGCCAGCCCGCTGGCGGCGAGTTCCAGGGCGAAGCGGTCGAGCACGTCGGCGAACGACAGACCGTCGCGTGCGGCGGCGCTGACTTCGCGCATGCGGGCTTCGGTCATGCCGGGCGACAGCAGCAGTCCGGCCTCCTCGAAGGTCTCGCGCAGTGCGGCCACGAACAGGCCGGCCGCGGTGGCAACGTCGATCTCGGGCTCGCCGAGCGCGCGGTGCAGGTCCGGCGCCGGGGTGTCGAGGCGACCGAGCACGCCTTCGCTCGCGTCGTCGCCGTCGACCTTGCCGCCGGGGAACACGTAGGCGTCGCCCAGCACGTCCGACAGGCCGCTGCGCTTGATCATGAACACTTCGAGGCCGGGCTCGGCGTCGCGCAGGAGCACGATCGTTGCGGCGGGGCGAGGCGGGGTGTGGACGACTTCGCTGTTCAGTTCCATGAAAATTTCCGGTTCGCGATGTTGGGTCTGAAGAGGACGATGTTGCCACATCGTTTACCCTGCACGCCGTTCGGAGGATGAAAACGCGTGCCACCGCTGGAACCGACTCTCGCCCGGCTGTCGTCGCCACTGCCGCGCTATCTGCTGGCCACCCGCCCGGCCTTCCTGAGCGTCACCCTGGTCGCCTGCCTGATCGGGCTGGCCTGCGCCGCGCGCGCGGGTGCCGGCATCGACGTGCCCGCCGCGCTGGTCACGGTGCTGTTCGCGCTGGTCGCCCATGCCGCCGTCAACGTGATCAACGACTGGGCCGACGCCCGCAACGGCACCGACGCGATCAACACCGAGCGCGTGTTCCCGTTCACCGGCGGCAGCCGCTTCATCCAGAACGGCGTGATCGACGAGGCCCGCATGCGCGCCTTCGCCTGTGTGCTGTTCGCGTCGGTGGCGGCTGCCGGACTCTGGCTTGCGTACCGCACCACCCCGTGGCTGATCGCCGTCGGCGCCGCCGGCCTGTTCGTCGGCTGGGCCTATTCCGTGGGGCCGTTCCGGCTCAACAGCCGGGGCCTGGGCGAGCCGTGCGTGACCGCGGGGTTCCTGCTTCTGGCGGTCGGCAGCGACCTCGTGCAGCGGGGGGCGCCTTCCGCCGATCCGGTGGTGGCGGCCTTGCCCTATGCGCTGCTGGTGACCAACGTGCTGTACATCAACCAGTTTCCCGACCGGCGGGCCGATGCACAGGCGGGCAAGCACCACTGGGTCGTGCGGCTGGGGCCGCTGCGCGCGCGCTGGGGTTATCTGGGGCTGGCCGCGCTGGCGTATGCGCTGCTGGTGCTCGCCGTGGGTGCCGGGCGCCTGCCGGCGACCGCGCTGGCGGGGCTGGCGGGGCTGCCGCTGTCGGTCGTCGCGGCGTGCGGGCTGTGGCGGGACGCGGCGCAGCCTGCACGTCTGGCGCCGGCAATCCGGGCCACGATCGGCGCGGCGCTGCTGCACGGGGGCGGCATCGCGCTGACGCTGGCGCTGTAACGGCGAAGGCCCACGCCAGGGGCGGTGGGCCTTCGGGGGGCGCAACCCGTTCGGAGGGACGCAGCCCGTCGTCGTCGTGCGCGCCCGTCGTGCGCGCACGACGGGCAGGCGCGCGGCCGGGCCGTGGCCCGGTCGCGGCGGCCAGGATCAGAGGCGCTCGACGATCGTCACGTTGGCCATGCCGCCGCCTTCGCACATCGTCTGCAGGCCCCAGCGCTTGTTGCGCTGCTTCAGCGCGTGGATCAGCGTGGTCATCAGCTTGGTGCCCGAGCCGCCCAGCGGGTGGCCCAGCGCGATCGCGCCGCCGTTCACGTTCAGCCGCTCGGGGTCGGCGCCGGTGTACTGGAGCCACGACACCGGCACCGACGCGAACGCCTCGTTCACCTCGAACAGGTCGATGTCGTTGATCGACATGCCGGCCTTCTTCAGCGCGCGCATGGTCGCCGGCAGCGGGGCCTCGAGCATGATGACCGGGTCGTGGCCCATCAGCGACATGTGGTGCACGCGCGCCAGCGGCTGAACGCCCAGGGTCTTCAGGCCGCGCTCGCTGACGACCATCACGCCGGAGGCGCCGTCGCAGATCTGGCTGGCGGAGGCGGCCGTGAGGGCACCGCCTTCCTGCAGCAGCTTCACGCTGCTGATGCCTTCGAGCGTGGCGTCGGGGCGGATGCCTTCGTCCATCACGTGCATCTGCTTCGTGCCGTCGGGCATCTCGATCTCGATCGGGACGATCTCCTGCTGGAACAGGCCGGCCTTGGTCGCGGCCATCGCGCGCTGGTGCGACAGCAGCGAGAACTGGTCGAGCTGCGCGCGGGTCAGGCCGTACTTCTTCACCAGCATCTCGGCGCCCATGAACTGGCTGAACTGGATGCCGGGGTAGCGCCGCTGCATCTCGGGGCTCATGTAGTTGCCGAAGCCGTTCTTCGCGGGCAGCGTCGAGGGCAGGCCCATCGGGACACGGCTCATGCTCTCGACACCGGCGGCGATCACGACGTCCATCGTGCCCGACATGACGGCCTGGGCGGCGAAGTGCAGCGCCTGCTGCGAAGACCCGCACTGGCGGTCGACCGACGTGGCGGGCACGCTCTCGGGCAGCTTGGACGCCAGCACGGCGTTGCGCGCGATGTTGGTGGCCTGCTCGCCGGCCTGGCCGACGCAGCCCATGATCACGTCCTCGACCAGCTCGGGGTCGACCTTGGTGCGATCGACCAGCGCGTTCAGCACCTGGGCGGCCAGGTCGGCCGGGTGCCAGCCGGCCAGGCGGCCGCCCTTCTTGCCGCCCGCGGTGCGGGCCGCTGCCACGATGTATGCCTCTGCCATGTCGATTCTCCGTTGAGGGTTCG
>JAKOZZ010000356.1 GCA_029779755.1 Pseudomonadota bacterium | reverse complement strand
ATCCACCGAGGCGGGCACGCGCACTTCGTCCGCCAGCAGTTCCCGCAACAGGTCGGCGGTCTCGGCGCGCAGCTGCGCCGTGTCGAGCTGTCGGATGTCGCGGCGGCGCAGATCCAGCGTCTGCAACAGTCGCCGGTGCAGCACGCGTCGCCATTCGAGCAATGGATCGACACTTGGACGGATCGGCTCGATCGCCGCGCGCGACGCCGCCGGCGCGCCTCCCACCGCCCCTGGCCCCCCGACCGCGTCCACCCCGGCCCCGATGACCGGCCGGGGCTCCGAACCGATCCTGACCGGAGTGCCGGATCGGTTCGCGGCAGCGGCATCGCCGTCCCACGCGCGATCACGCGCTGGGGATCGGAGGCCAGATGCGGGATCCCCATCCTCCTGGAACCGATCGATGGTCGACCCCGTGAATGGCTCCGGCCTCCAAGGCCGCGCCTGGAGGTCCGGGAATCCGTCGTCGGGAACCACCCTCAACCGGAATCCGGCGATACCGATCTCGTCGGACTCGGCAAGGGGGCCGAATTCGACCGCGCGCTCGCCATTGACCCAGGAGCCGCCCAGGCTTCCGCAGTCGACCAGCCTGAACGCACGGTCCGAGCGGTGGATCTCGGCATGCACTCGGGCCACCCGCCAGCTCGGGAGCACCACCTCGAGGTCACGCTGCCGACCGATGCGACATGGCATGCGTGCGATGCGCAGCACGCGCTGCGGCTGGCCGTCGGTCTCGACGATCACGGTCAGCATCGCATCACTCCATCATGCGCAGGCGATCGCGGGCGCGGGCGACTTCACGCTGAGATTCCTGGCGCGAAGGACGCCCTGCCCCGTGCACGGCGACATCCGGCGCAGGCTCGGACGGCGGTTCGGGATCGACGAAGCGCGGCGTGATGAACACGACCAGTTCGGTGCGGCGCTCGCGGAAGGCGCGCGACCGGAAGAGATTGCCGAGGATCGGCAGGTCGCCCAGCGCCGGCAGCTGATCGACGTTCTTCATCGACTCTTCGCTGACCAGGCCGGCGATCACCAGAGTCTCGTGCTCGCGCAGATTGACCTCGGTTTCGGCACGGCGCTTGGTGATGCCGGGCACGTCCTTGACCAGGACGTCGAAGTTGACGGCCGACACCTCCGTGGCGATCTTGGCGGCGATCACACCGGTGTGGCTCGCCACCGGGCTGACGTCGAACTTGACCCCGTATTCCTTGAAGCTCACGGACACGTTGCCCAGGCCGCTCGTCTGGGGGATGGGCAGCTCGCCGCCGGCGACAAAGCGTGCCGACCCGCCACTGCGGCACGACAGGCTCGGCTCGGCCAGGACCAGCGCATCGCCGTTCTGCACCAGCAGGTTGATCATCGACGTGATCGACGACGCCATGCCGAGCGCCGTGGCGAACGGACCGACGCGCGGCCGGATGTCGAGCCCGGCCACGCCCTCGGCCGCGCCGCCGGGCCGGAACGCCCCGCTGCGATGCAGGTCGCCGACGATGCCGAAGCTGGGCCCCTGGGCGCTGGCACTCCACTTGACCCCGATGTTGCGCAGCGCCTCGCGGCGGATTTCGACCATGCGCACGTCCATGGCGATCATGCGCTCGAGTCCGACCCGGCTGACGAGGTTCACCACCTGCGGAAATCGGCGTGCCACTTCCGCAAGGCGTGCCGCCTGTTCGTCACTGAGGTTGCCGCCCTCGACGACGACCTTGTCGCCGACCACGCGTGCGTCAAGATTCCCGGCCGGACCGAGCATCGTCCGGATCTCGGCGATCAGCCGGTTCGCATCGGCCGCGACCACGTTGACGACGATGCCGCGCTCACGCCCGTCACGTCCCCACAGGTGCAGGGTGCTCTGGCCCGGCGCCTCCGGGATCACGAGGATCTGCCGCTCGTCCAGTGCGGTGGCCTGGATCACCCGTCCGTTGCCGATCACGATCCGCTTCACATCGCCCTCGCTGAGCACGTGCGCCTGGCCGACGTAGAGGTTGAGCACGTCGCCGACCCGCTCGGTCTGCGGTGCCGGAATCGGCGTGACGATCGGAGCGGCCGCGCGCGGCCCGCCGGAAGCCCCGGCGGGCCCGGCGGCGAACGCGTCGGCCGCGACGGGCCCCGCCATCAGCAGGCACACCAAACGACGGGCCGCGCGCCTGGCGCCCTCTGAACGTGCCCTGCCATCCGGAACGGACTTGGACATCGGGCCCGCACTCCTGCGCCGCGCAGGGATCGAGACGATGCCGGCATCCGGCTTCGAGGCGCCGCTGGCCCTCGGATTCGACGTGCGTGCAGTCACTGGGCCTCCGGACGACGTGAAGACGATGCGGGCTCCAAACCACCGGGCGCGGCGGTACTTCCGACCTCCCCATGGCGCCCCGGCGGGTTCACGACGGGCCATGCGCCGGCTGCGGGCGTGCGGTGTGCAGCACCGGATGCTTCGTGCGCGGCGCCGCCCGGACCGGAGCCCGCGATGGCTGTGACGCTCGAGCGCTCGGAGGGCGCAGCGGGCGCCGGGCGCAGCGCACGTTCGTCGTCGGAAGCGGTTGTCGTCTTCAGCGCGCCGCGGCCGCCCACGATGAGTTCGACGGCCCGTACGGGTGCGGGCGGCACGTACGCGGGCGCCTTCAGATCGAGCAGCGCGAAGACGTCCATCGGCGTCTGCTCCAGAGGGGTGCGGTCCTGTGGATTGCGCAGCAGCGCGGTGAGCTTGCCGCTGCGCTGCGCGACGACGAGCTTCTGAGCCTGCACCGGCGACACCTCGACCGTGATCGCGGTGTACGTACGCCCCTGACGATCGTCCCCACCGGGACGGACCTGACGTCCGGTCGCCAGCACCCGCAGGTCCTGCATCAGCGGCCGGGTGATTTCGTTCGGGAACGGCAGGGCCGCGCTGCCGGGCATCCGCACCGACAGCATGAGATCGATCCGATCGCCCGGCTGCAGCATGCCGGACAGGGAATTGATCTCGTCGACCGAGATCGTCAGCGCACGGATGCCGGTGCGGACCTTCGCGGAGAACGTGCTCACGTCGGCGCCTTCGATCGCCCCCTGCAGCAGCGGCTCGCCGGCGCGCATCGCGGCCGACAGCCGCGCGCCCACGAACCCGTCGAAGCGCTCCGGTGGCACGGTACTGGCGGGCAGGTGATCGCGCGGCAGCATGCGCAAGGCCATCGTGTCGCCGTCGACCGGATCCCCTTTGGCCAGGTCGCGTTTTGCGACGACGACCTGGACCATCGGCTGCCGTGGCTGCAGACGGTCACGCTCGCGTGCGATCTCGTTGGCGATGTAGCCACGCGCCCCCAGCGCGGAGAGCGTGCCGAGCGCCAGCGCGCAGACCAGGATGGCCGCGTTGCGGTGCTTCTTGATCCGGTCGAAGGGGTTCATGGCCTGGACATCGCAAAGGTGAACTGCTGATAGCGCAGCGCGAACGCGCGAAACACCTGCTCGAGCGGGCTGTCGGGCCCGACGACCAGCGCGAGGGCCAGCACCGCAAGCACCACGAGATACTCGGTGCTGCTCTGCCCCCAAGGCCGGCGTGTATGGACCTCGCGCCGGTGCAGTGCCGTCGCGGCGTCCTGGGGCGATACGACGCGGCTCACGGCCGCGCCTCGGTGAGGTGCATCACGACGGCGCTGCCGCCGGCCTGTCGATGGACCGTCAGGGCCAGCTCGCTGCCGCGCCCGATGTACCGTCGGGCGATCGCGTCGCCCTCGTCGCGGACCGGGGCAGACGGGATCGGCGCGCTGTGCAGACCGGATGCGGCCAGGCGCGCGGCGATGCGCTCGGCGACCATCCGGGGCTCTGCAGCGTCGACGGCGACCACGGTCTCGCTGCGCCGGCCGGCGTCGAGGGCGACGAACCGGCGGCGCACCTGCGCGTCCGTCGGCAGCACCCCGACCAGGTCGACGTCCGCGCGCGGGATGGACGCCTCCCGGAACCAGGACGTCACCAGGCCTTCCGTGCCCCCCGTCGCCGCGCTTCTTGCCTGCAGCGTCTGAAATCCGCCCTCGCTCTGGCGCGAGACGATGCGCCATGGCCCCGATACGGACTCGACCGAGCCTCCTCCGTGGGGCAGTGACCAGGCGCGTCGCGTATCGGAGAGCACCTTGGCGAGCGCCTCACGGGACGCGAACCGAAGGACGCGCACGGCATGACCTTCGATCGAACCGCGGTCGATCACGGTGCTGAGCTGTGCGGGGAATGGAAGGGGCTCGACCGGGGCCGCCCGCACGGGGGCGGGCAGGCATCCGCCGACCACCGCCGCAGCGGCGATCAGCGTTCCCGAGGCGGCGCACCCACGCAGACGCGACGTGCACTTGTTGGGCATCGGATACCTCATGGCAGGTTGGGATTCACGACAGGGACCGCCTGCGCCGTCGAACGGCGCCGGATGCGCGGATCACGCGGATCGCTGGGCGCGGGCGCCGTCGGTGCCTGCGGCTCGACCGCGATGCGATCGGCCGGCACCACGTCGAGTTCGGCGTTGTGGTAGCGAAAGGCATCCGCGTTCGGTTCGAGCCCGATCAGCCCCATCAGCGACAGGAACCCGCGCACCGGCAGATAGCGCGCGTCGATGCTGGCCTCGTACAGCGCATCGAGCTGCCGACCGCCCGAGACGCGCGCTTCGACGCTGCGCCCGCCTGGTGTCGTGGGGCCGGAGGCGTTCCACGCATCGGTCAGCACGGCGACGTGCGCACGCACGGCGAGCGGAATCGACGCTAGTTGCGTGGAGAACCGGTCTGCGGTCGCCGTGCGGGAGGCGTCGACCTGTATGCGGGCGTTGACGAGCCCGCCCTGGATCTCCAGCCCGAACCGTCCGGGGCCGGCGAGACGCGACAGCACCTCGAGCGCATTGGCGGCCACGGCGCCGGCGCGCGACTCGGACACCGAGAGCCCCGCGTCGAAGCGCTCGGCATCGACACGCACACCGACGTGGCCGAACCGCTCGATCAGGGGACGACCGGCCGCATCCGTCCAGAGCGGATTGCGCTCGGAGGCCGCCGCCTCGTCGGGCATGCGATCGGTGCTGAAGATGCCGGTGTCGGCGCGTGCGAACACCCGCCTGCGGATCTCGTCCGCAAGCTCCCGATGCTGGGACGACTGCGCGCACGCATCGGGGCGCACCGAGCACTCGAAGGCGAGCACCCGCGCCGCCGCATTGGCGGCCTGCTGCAGCGACTGCACCTTGCCGAGCCAGACGAGCAGCACGACGAACGGCACGAGGACGGTGGCGCCGATCAGGAGTTCGATCAACGCCTGCCCGGCCTGCGCGACCGGG